>CAYZNJ010000013.1:0-15330 GCA_964479745.1 uncultured Candidatus Saccharibacteria bacterium | reverse complement strand
AGCTTTCAAAGAGCGAGCTTTTTCGCTGGAAAAAAGCGAGCGTCCGGAAAAAGCAGTGAGCACGAAGCCTCGTGTCCATTTTCTCTGTTGGGAAAGTAAGCGTCCGAAAAAAGCAATGTTCAGCAAACTTGTCCCCAAACAAAGATTTGACTATCCATCCTACTTTGTTGTATTCTTTGGAACAAAGAGAACTTTGAAAAACAGGCAGATATAAATGAGAAAATCGGTTGCTTTGCTTTTTTTGTCGCTTTCTTTTGCCGGTCTTGAGCTGGCCGTAAATGCCCAGGAAGAATATCCGGTTATTGTGCGCGCGCCGAGTGTTTCAGTAACAGTTTTTACCAACTGGCAGAGGATCAAGCTGACTTATACCGTCGGCTATATGGATGGCTATCAAGTTCTGCTTGACGGCCCGCAGGGAGTTCAACCCGAGAGTATGTCTTTTGGTTTGGAACTGGATCCTGAAAAAGGAACCAAGTTGGAGGTAACCAACCGGCGCAAGTTTAAGGACGAAAATTATTTTGATTTGGTTTATTACCTACGATACATAGATGAAAAAAAAGGCGATTTGATTATACCCGAACAGGCGTTTCGTTATGTGAAAGAAGAGCCGGGCAAGCCGCTTGAAGGCCGAGAAGTTTATACTTTCAAGTCACCGCCTACAATTTTGCGTTACGACAGTGTCTTAACCAAAGGCGCCGACGACATTATTGATACTATAGACTTCGGCTCTTTTCAAAAAGAAGAACGGTTCTGGAAAAATACGGTGGCAATACAAATTGCGTTTACCTTGTGGCTGCTTTTCTTGTTGTTCCGGCAGCCAGCCAAGTTTCGTGCTGTTGGCCTTAAGTCAAAAGATGGCAAAGCGGTTGACGAGTCTGACGATCAAGCAGAACAGCGTCTTATGCCCAGAGAAGCTCTGAAGTTGTTCATGCTTAAGCTACAGGAAAAAAAAGGCCTGAACCATGCCAAGCTTGCCAACGGACTGAAACAGCTGTTGATTGCTTATGTGCCAGAAATTCTGAACTCCGATACGCCGAAAGAAATTCAAGCAAAAATTCTGGCTATGGAATATGTCCGGGAAAAAACGGCGCTTTACAAACTGATGAACGAACTGGTTTATTTGAATAGCGCGCTTTATCAGCAAACCAGCTTCCCGACGTCCTTAATTGAAGAAGTTCAGACTTTAAGAAACTTGAGCGTGGAACTGAAAGCAAGCGGCTCACTTTGGCGAAGAATGATCTTCCGTTTGAAGCAGGTTCGTCTGCCAAGTCTGTGGAGGAAGAAACGATGAACTTCTTAAGAGAGTTGCTTCTGCTAATGCATGAAAATCTCTCCGGTTTTTTTGGCACAGACTGGTCTTTGGTTTTACTTAAGAAAGAGTACTTTGCCATTCGGGCCGCGGCTTTTTTGGCCGCGGCTCTTTTGTTGGTACTTTTTTTGCGCTGGCGAAAGAATTGTAAGAACTGGCGTAAAAACAAAAAGACTGGCTGCTATGTTCACTCCGGCCATCTGATTTCAGAGGAAGTTAAACCGGGTTTGGCCCATAAAATCTTAACTTTGATTCCGGCTGTTTTCCTTGCCGGTGGAGCAGTTCTTGTTCTGGTTGCCATAGCCGATCCTTACACAATTCAAAATAAGCAGGTTCAACTTGAACAAGCAAGAGAGGTTGGCTATTTAAGAGACACCTCGGGTTCCATGGGTTTCAAGTACCATAGCACCGACAAATGCAGGGCAGAGTTAGTGCAGGATTTTATTCTACAGTTAGTTGCTTCGCGCAAAGACAAAAAAGACAGGTCTTTCTATGTCACATTCTCGTATTATCCGCGCATAATAGCTGATTTTACGACAGACAATGAAGGCTTTCTTTTCAACGTGGCTACCGGGCCTATGGTGACAGCCGACCCCAAAACTCCTAAAAACTTCCCTGACAAGTTTATTCTCAAAAGTTTTGATGAAATTGAAGGTGAAGGCGGGACCGATTTGGCTCTTGCCCTTGAAGCTGTAATTAAAGTTTTTGACGAAAAGGGCGACAAAAAAATTGCGGAAGAAAATAAAAAAGATCCCCTGTTAAAAAAAAGATCAGTGGTAATTATAACCGACGGCGCTTCTGAAACCGACCCGGAGGAGCAACTTAAAGGACTTCAAAAAAGAGGCATAGTGTCCTATTTGATCTTCTTGGATCCTGACCGCGAGGGAGAAATAAAAGCGCATGGCGAAAATTCTCCGCAAGTCAGAATGACCGACGCTTTACTGAAAGAGGTTAAGCAATACGGCGGTGAATCTTTTTTGGCGACCGATGAAGCCTCTTTGAGCAAGGTCATTAAACATTTGGATGCTTTGCATGCCACTGTTGTCGGTTCTAAAAATTATGTTACCGAACAGCATATCTACCGTTTGCCTCTGACTCTTGCTTTGTTGTTTTTTCTAACCGGCTTGTCTGCGAGGTTTGTTTTTTGGAAATATCATCAGGTTGTCTAACTAGACAACCTTTTTATTTTGTTGTAATGTGTCCAGCAGTTATTTCACAACTGAAAAGGTGTAAAATGCAAAAAATTAGAAGAATTACTTTGGGCCGAATCTCTGTAGCTTCAGTTTTGCTTGTTCTGGCTTTTTCATCTGTTTTCGTTATGTATAAGATTGCTGGCTACTATAAATATCTTGACGCTTATAGCGGAGATGTAATTCGGGGTGACCAGATAGCGGCCAGAAACGATTTGGCTAACCTGAAATATTTTCACGATCTTAATAAAAAGTTGAAGCCGTTTAAACTTGATTGGATTGCCGATAAGTATTTTTTTAAAGACGCTCGATACCGCGAAGTTGCTTACGACTCTATGCGCAACCGTTTTGAGAAAGTTGTAGAAGACCTGAAAGACGATAATAGCTATTGGGGACGCCTTCTGCGGGCCAACGCAAGGTGGCGTTTGGCTCAAGGCGTTTTTGAACAAGCGTTAAAGAAAGATCCCAAAACAAGCTTGGAAGAACAAAAAAAGGCCGACGAGTTGGCTTTGTCAACCAAAGACGACTACGCAGAAGCGATTAAGTTGAGCGGTGGGGAACTTTTACCGCCTAAATGGAACTATGACTTAACGACTAATCCCAACGCCAGAGCCGCTGGCTTACAACCCAAACCGCCGAAAATTATTATCAAACTTGGTTTAGGCGGCGGGAAAAAAGAAAAAGGACAAGGCAAAGACAAGGGCCAGGGACCTAAAGGCGAAGGCACAAAACCTTTGGACATAAAAGGACCGCCCACCGAAGCTAAGCCCAATCCGGGCGTTAACAGGCCGGGGTAAAGATATGTTCAATTGGATCCAGAGTTTGGCGTCATGGTGTCAAAAAGTTACTTTTGCCGAACCTTCTTACTTTAAACTTTTCAGTTTTGTCTGGCTGATGGCGGGGATGCTGGTTGTGTTGATTTTCGTCAAATCGCACTATCGTCCCGAAAAGTCGCGGTATTCTCGCTACACGTTGTTCGGTCGAGATTTAGCTTGGACTCTTGCGGTCCTGATTTCTGCTCTGGCTATCATTGCTTTAGCCGGGCCGAGAATAAACGACGGCTACACTCTTAGCCAAAGCGGCAGTATTGATGTGCTGGTTTTGATGGACGACAGTTTTTCAATGAGAGCTGACGACATTAAGCCCTCTCGCCAGGAAGCCGCCAAAAAAATTAGTTTGTCTCTGACCGAAAAAGGAATTTTGAAACCGGGAGACAGGGTTACTCTTTTTGTTTTTGGCGATATGGCAAGATGGCGGATGCCGCTCTCGGAAGACTTTAAAAACTTCCAGTCGAAAATTGCCGAGATCAGCCACCCCGATGTTTACCAAGAAGAATCCCAGCTTGCCACAGATTATGCTTTCTTGCTGGAATATGTGCCTAGATGTCTTGATAAACAAGACAGCTTCGGTCAGAATAACCGCTCTAAATTTAACCTTAACCAATACAACAGCAGTCGGATAGCTTTTCTTTTAAGCGACGGCGAAGATGAAGGCGGGCGCAAGTTGGATTTTGGTCTTAGAGAACTGAACAGGAAGAATGTGAAAGTTTACACGGTGGCCATCGGCACTTTAAGCGGCGCCGAGGTCAAGGTGAAAGCCTACAACGCTAAAGACTTAAAGCAGCCGCCCGAAAAAATTGCCATTAAAACCCGTCTCCAGACGAAAGAACTTGAAAAAATAGCTCAAGCGACGCAGGGCGAATCTTTTGTTTTTGATTCGGAAGCGCAGTCAGGCCGTTTGGAAGCTTTCGTGAGAGACGCTGTTGATTCAAACCGTTCTTCTTTGCCCAGACTGGTCTATTCCAATGAAAACCGTGACATTTGGTGGGAAGTTCTGACTGTGCCGGCTGTCTTGCTTTTGTTCTTGACTATTTGGGTAGGCTTATGATAAAGTCTAGCCACTTAGCTTATTTAAAAATGGAGATTGAAATGAAATGTTGGCGCTATGTGGCTTTATTTGTATTGATAACTTCTTTGGCTCTGGCATCTTTTGCCTTTGCTTTTCAGGAAGGTCCTTTCAAGGGCGAGAAAGAATGTTTTAATTATGGCAAGAACAAAAATTGCGAATGCCATCGGGAGTGTAACAACGGTCAGCCTGGAAAAGATCCGAAGTGCCAAAATTACTGTCATGAAGACAAGTGCAAGTGCCATACCGACTGCAATACCTAATTAATTTCAATGACCCGCTAATCTTGCGGGTTTTATTTTTTTGTGTTACAGCTTAAAAACTGTTCTTATAAAATCTAGGAGATAGTTATGTCATACCACAGAGACTATCCAACCGAAAAAATTCTGACTGTTATTTTTATGGTACCCGCTTGTTTGTTTATTCTTACGATGTGGCTTATGTATGGGCTTGAAAAACTCAAAGCGTATAAAGCGGATAATGGCGATGTAACTTTTGAAAAAATCTTAGAGAGTCCGAAAGAAAACTGGCTGACTTATTCCGGCGACTATGCGGCCAAACGCTACAGCCCATTAAATCAAATTAATGTCGGCAATGTTTCCCGTCTTGTTCCTAAATGGGTTTACCATGTGGAAGAAGAGACGGGCAATTTGCGGGTTACGCCTTTGGTTTATGAAGGCGTAATGTATTTAACCAACGCTTACGAAGCCGAAGCGCTGGATGCGGCTCCTGGCCAGCGTTTGTGGTACTGGCGGGCGCCGGAATGGCCGACCCATTGGATGAATCGCGGGGCGGCGCTTCTGGGCGACAAAGTCTTTTTCATAACCGGAGACTGTGTTTTGACAGCTTTGGATCGAAAAACAGGTAAACTCAAATGGCAAAAAAAATATGCTTCCGGCAAGGAAGGCTACTCTTCCACGGTAGCGCCACTTGCTCTCAAAGATAAAATTATTGTAGGAGTTTCCGGCGGGGAAGATGGCGCCAGGGGTTTTGTAGCGGCATTTTCAGCAGACAGCGGCGAAGAGTTATGGCGTTTTTGGACGATTCCGGAAAACAGCAAACTTAAGGGTGGCGGCGCAACTTGGGTAACTGGCAGTTATGACCCGGAACTTAATCTGCTTTACTGGACTGCCGGCAGTCCATATTTTGACTCTAAGAACGAAGTTTTGTCTCAAGAAACACTTTACTCAAACTCTGTTTTGGCTCTAAATCCGGACAACGGCAAACTAAAATGGCATTTTCAGTTTATGCCTTATGATGCCCGCCACTGGGACGCCAATGAAATACCGGTTCTGTTTGATGCCCGCAATAGCGGAAAATTGCATAAGTTTTTGGGGCAGGCTCACCGCAATGGCTTCTTTTATCTTTTGGACAGAACTAACGGCGACTTTTTGCTTGGCAAGTCTTTTGTCAAAAAAATGACTTGGGCAAAGGGTCTTGGCAGTAACGGCCATCCAGTCGAGATGCCTAGCATGAATGGTCCTTGGACAAAAGAGAAAAAAGGAATTTGCCCGGGCTTAACCGGCGCGACCAATTGGAATTCGCCGTCTTTCAGTCCGCAGACCAAACTTTTTTACGTTGTAGCGCAGGAAAGCTGCGATGTGGAACATGACATTTATTTTTTGAGAGCGCTGGATCCGTTGATGGGCGGCCGAATTAAGTGGGAATACAAAATGCCGGGACCGGGCAGTATGTATGCCGGTGTAGTCTCTACGGCCGGGGGATTGGTCTTTGTCGGCGACGATGCCAACCATTTAGTTGCTTTGGATGCGGCTACCGGCCAAAAGCTTTGGCAATTTTCTATGGGTACTCCTATTTTTGCTTCGCCCATGACTTATGCTGTTGGCGGTAAGCAATACGTCGCCATCGCCTCCGGCTCCAACATTTTTTCTTTCGGCCTTTTTGGAAATTAATATTTACCACGCTCCGCCAGTAGGAGCTTTTTTATAATGATGTTTTCTCTATGCCAAATATAATTTATACTTGCCGTGATATGGATATTTTAGAAAAGTCAGTCTTGGCTACAATTATTTACTGTGACGTTTTAGATTTTCCTATGACATTGGTGGAAGTTTTTGGCTTACTGATTAACCCGAAACGGATTTCAACTTCAGAAGAAACAGGGGAACTGAATCTGGAGAGAATTTTAGAATCTTTAGAAAAATTAAGAAAAGCGGGCGAGATCGGGGAGTGGCAGGGTTTTTATTTTTTATCCAAGAGGCAAAATGGCAAGATGCTTGTTCAAGAGCGTCTTGAAAAAAATAAAATTGCCGAAGAGAAGTGGAAAAAGGCGAAGAAATATGTATCTTGGCTGAAAACTTTACCTTATGTTGAAATTATTTTTGCCAGCGGTTCTCTGGCGTTAGGCCATACCACTTACGAAAGCGATCTGGATGTTTTGGTGGTTGCCAAAAAAGGGCGTATTTGGCTGGCAAGGCTTTTGCTTACTTTAGCAGCGGGTTTTCTCGGTGTGCGTCGGACAAAATATGAAAAAGTCGCTCCAGACAAAATTTGTTTAAATCATTTTATTACTGACAATTCTTTGCGCATTTCTTTTGAGAGTTTATATAATGCCCAGACTTATGTCCACATGACTCCTTTGTATTACAAAAACCAGTCTTTAGTCGCAGAATTTTACAGACAAAACGAATGGGTTAAAAAGTTTTTGCCGAATTGCAGCTGGCCGCCGCTTTTTCAGCTTAGGGCGGTAAGAACAAGACGTCTATTTTCTGCTTTTAAGAAAGGTGTGGAGTTTGTTTTGGATCTCTTGCGACTGGGCGCAGTTTTGGATAAATTTTCCGAAAAAATTCAAAAACCCAGGATAAACACAAACCTTCCCGGGAGAATCATTGCCAGCGATGAACAGCTGGAATTTCATCCTTATTCTGCCGAAAAAACTGTCTTGGAAAAATACAACCAAGTAGTCGATTCTTGGGGTATCTTTGGCGGCTATCACGAGATTGACTCGGGACTAAAATAGGGCTACTATCGGGAAAGTTTTGTTGAAAATTTACTTTCTGAAGAGAGAAAAAATGAGAAAGATAATTCTGCTTGTTTTGACTGTGTCATTTTTTTTGTGGCAGCCGCCGGCAGTTTTGGCAGGCTCATTGCCTAAAGATTTTATGTCTTTGGAAGAACTGCGGGTTATTTTAAAAAACGGCCCGGTTGATGCTTTTTTCATGTCTGTTCCAAAAGGCATCGCGCCTAAAAAATACAAGGTCAAAGTGGAAGATGTCTACACCGAACCGGGTCTTGAAGTCGTCATGTTTACCACCAAAGACAAGATTGTCGCCGGTATGAGCGGCAGTCCCGTGTATGTCAGGGGAAAGCTGATCGGCGCTCTTGCCTACGGCTTCAATGATTTTGCCGAAATTTCTTGGGGCGGTATTTCTCCAATTTCTCTAATGTATGAAGACCAGCAGGCGTCCTCTTTTTTTGGAGAGGCGGCAAAGAGCCAACCTACTCGCGCCGGATTTTTCTATAAAGGCAAAAAGTTTACTCCGATTGCTTTGGGTACTGAAGATGCGCCTCCTTTTTTGATTGGCGAGGCTGAAAAAATTTCATCTTCGTTTGCCGATACGCTTAGAAAAGGAAAATTCGTTATTTCCACAAACGAAGCGGCTACCAGAGGCCAAAGTTCTAACTGGGGTGCGCTTAAAGAAGGCATGCCGATTAAAGTTGATCTTTTTGAATGGAAAGATAAAACCGGCAAAGTGAGTTCTTTGGGCGCGGTTGGAACGGTTACTTATGTTGATCCGAATACAGCAAGAATTTACGTTTTCGGCCACCCCTTTTTGGGCGCTAAAAACGTAAGATACGCTTTTAAAGCTTGCCGCATCATCGGTACGGTTTTGTCCGAACATGAGTCGTTTAAGCTTTCCGGAGAAAGTTCAGAAGTGATGGGCTTGATTGACTTTGATTCCGACTATGGAATTTATGGCCAAGTCTCTCTGAAAGAGTTGGACAAGCTTCACAACTTTAACCTTGAGTTAAAAAAAGAAGGAAAAACTTACAACAACTTTGCTGTGAGGATTGCCGACCATCATGCGCTGGTGCCGATTGTCGCCTCATTTGCTTTGGGCAGTATCGGTGAAATTTACAATGCTCCATTGCCTAATGAGCCGAGCGTAACGGAACTGACGGCCAGGTTGGAGATTAAAGGCTATCAGGACTTAGAAAGCAAGCTGACCGCCTTTTCAGAGTCTTCCATTTTCGGAGAGAGAATCATTTATTCGTCCTCTTACAATGTTGCTTTGGGAAAGTTTATTGCCGAAGTTTTTTCACCGGTTTTTTTCAGCAGTTATAAGTTTGAAATTTCGAAAGTTGAACTTAGCGCTAACTTTGTCCCCGGCAAGCCGAAAGAATTAAAGCGGGCTATTTGTAAGTTTCCCAGCAAGGTCGTGTTTGGCGAAGATCCTGTTTTAGAAATTCTTTTGGTAAGCGAAGATAACAGCATTGCTCTGGAAAAAAGAATGACGGTTCATGTGGATTGGAGCAAGGTAGAGGAACCGATTTATACTAAAGATAAAAAAGGAACGGAAAAAGAAAATGAAAAAATTATTAACGGCTTAATAGCAATTTTTGGATCGGCTTTCGTGCAGATCCGCTTTTCCGAAGAAGAAAAGCAAGTTATTTTTCCGGACTACTTCCTTGGACCTAAAGATTTTTTGAAATCTTTTTCCAGCAGGTTGAGTTTAATAGATCACGGTCTTTTTGGCAGACTATTTACTCAAGCCAAGAGCAGTGTGGTTGACCAGGAAGTTGCAACCGCTGAAAGCGTCGTTTCCGACAAAGCAGTGACAGATGAGAAGGGCTGGCATCTCGTCAGCGGCGGCATTAAGGCCAAAAAAAACAGTGTTAAAAAAGAAAATTTGATAAGTTTTCAAATTCAGTTTCCTCCGGTAGAAAGCGGCTACGTAGTCTATTCTAAAATAAACGAAACTCTTTTGTTTGAAATTGTTAAGAAAGATTAAAACATCCCTCACCATATTACAGAGTAAAAAGTGGTGAGGGGTTTACTTTTTTTAAATCTTGCTTTACATTACATTATAAAAAAGATCTTTGAAATTTAAGGGTGAAAAAGATGTCAAACATGCTGCGCAAGAGAGCTTTCCCGTTTTTTGCGATTGCGGTTGTTTCCTTGGCCTTGGCAAATTATACGGTTTTTGCGGCCGGAAAAAAGAAAGTTCTGCCGGGGATTGGTATGAACAGTCCGGCGCTTTTAAACATGTATCTTGGAAATGGAATGAACAATGTTACGCCAGCATTGATGGAGGAAATCGCTTATAAATCAATAGTTGACGCCTGCAATAACGGCATTGGCTATTTTCGTATTTCAGCCAGCGGATTTGGTGCTTCAGAGCTGCAACTTTGGCAGAAGTACCCAGATTTTTTCTGGAGCCGTTTTGATAAAATGATGTGGGACTTGCAGGAAAACCGAGTCCAGGCGGCGCTTGTTTTAAACTGGTGGAATATACAGTTTCCAAGGTTTACTGGGGATGGCATACATGCTTTTTTTACCGACCCGAACTCGGTCTCAAGGCAACTTTGGTTTAAGTATGTTCGGGGGGTTGTAAACAGATATAAAAATCATCCGGCAGTACTTTTTTGGGAAATAGGCAACGAGTGGAATCTGGACGCTGATCTGGACATTGATGAAAGACTGGGCACTAAAGGCGATAATTACAGTACCAGAGAACTTCTTGATTTTGTGCATGAGTGTTCTGATCTTGTTCGTGGGGTTGACCTAGGTCATCTGATTTCCAACGGTTTTTCTATGCCGCGTCCGGCTGCCGAACATCTTAGAAAACAGCCGGAGTGGTCGCCAAACGGGCCTGACTGGACGAGCGACTCCAGAGAAGATTTTAGAAAGAATCTTGTTGATGCGAGCAAAGATGTGGACATAATGAGCGTCCATTTTTATAATCTTTGCGCCGACATCTCAAATGAGTGTTCTTCGCCCCGCGATAACGAAAGGTTTGACATTGTGGGGAAAAACAATGTTGACCTTTTAAACGAGGTGGTTGGTGTTGCTAATGAAAATGGAAAACTTGTTTTTATAGGCGAAATGGGCGATGAGAAGGTCAGCAATGATTCAGTAGGCTCCTTTGTTAAGGCGACTTTGGAAAGAATTGGTCTCTTGAAGATTATGTTCAGCACTCTTTGGGTTTGGGAAGGGTACTGGTCACCCAAAGAGATGGACTCCTCAAACATAGAGCCGGGTTTCACCGACGCCTTGATAAACAAGATAAGAGAAGTTAACCAGATTTATTTCAACAGGACACCTCCTGAACCGAAAGTGCCAGATTTTAGGCCCCCCATTGTTATTATTACAGCTCCCTTGGAGGGGGTAAGCGTGTTTAACTTTTATTACGGCTTGGAAATTTACGCTTTAGCCAGCGACAACGACCGCGTGGAAAGAGTGGAGTTTTGGCTAAACGGCACTTTCCTTGGCGAAGCGAGAAAAGCTCCTTATTCAATTAAACTGCAGAGCGGAACATATCCTGTGGTGGGCCGCAAGCTTAAACTGAAAGCAAAAGCCTTTGACCCGTCCGGCAATTATTCGGAGTCGGTGGTCAGCGTTTCCGGTTTTTACTTTTGGTGATTTTATTTTTTGATTCAAATCCTCTTGTGAGGATTTTGTTTTATAAAACAACCTATTGACATATTTGTATTTAAGTTTACAATAAGTTCAAACTAAAGTTTTTTGACAACTTACAGAAAGGTTAAAGAGCCATGTTTCCCTGTAACTTTCGTCTTGCTGTTTTTATTTTTTTGTCTGTAATCCTTTTTTGTTTTTCTGACTTCTTTGGTCAAAGTTTTGTTTTTATCCCTTTTGACCAAACCATCCCCGATGAAGTCGCAAAGGCCAGGGAAGAATCGTTGGTTGCAATCAGGATTATTACGCCGCATTTGCACCCTGACCAAGAAATTTATTACGACCACGCCGCTAATGCTGTCGGTTTTGCGTCTGGGAACAACTATGTTGTCACCGCCCTGCATATTTTAGGCGAGCGGCCGGCTCTTTGGTTTAATAATGCCAATTATCCGACGGTTGTGGAAGTGTTTGACGGTCTGTCTATTTTTTCCGCCAAGGCAGCCTTTTGGAGCTACAAAGCCGACCTTCTTCTTCTTAAAGTTGAATCTCCAAACAAGGAAAGCCGTGAATTTAAACAAAAACCAGCAAAGTTAGCGCCAGCCATCGCTGTTCAGGATCCAGATACCAAAAAGCTGAAAGTAGTTGCGGAAAAATTTTTTGCCTTCTCTTTTTTCTCTTTGCGTCCTATGGGTTTTTTTTCTTTGCAGACAGGGCCGGTTCTTACAGTAACCAACTTTGTGGGCGACCAAATGCTCGAAATTCCAATGGGTATAGTTCAAACTGCCGCTGAACCCGGATTTTCCGGAGGTCCGCTTCTGGCTCCGGACGGCACTGTAGTCGGACTCGTAACAAGGAGTTCTACTGCTTATAGCTACTTTGTTTTGTCGGAAACAGTCGTTGCCTTTTTGGAAGTAGCCAAAAAGAAAATTGCACTGGACAACAAAACGGACAGCTGGCTGTCCGGGCCGCCTTGACTTTAAGCCAAGCCCCCTTGACGGGGTTTTTTCTTTGGCTTAAGATGCTTCTGTTGGCAGTCTATGGTCACAACTGCCAATATTAAAAACAGCTAACATTTTTATAAAATATGCAGAAAATTAAGCCTTTGAGGGATCAAGTTCTGCTTGAACCTCTTAAAGAAGAAAGAAAAAAGGGTGGGATAATTTTGCCGGATACTGTTCAGAAAGAACGGCCGGAGAAAGCCAAAGTAGTTGCCGTAGGACCGGGCAAATACGAAGACGGAAAGTTGGTGCCGGTGTCAGTCAAAAAAGGGGATATCGTTTTATTTACAAAGTATGGTCCAAATGAAATTAAGGTCGATGACAAAGAATACTTAATTGCCCGCGAAGAAGATATTCTCGCGGTGCTTGAATAACTTATGGCAAAACAAATTCAATATAAAGAACAAGCCCGAGAGGCGCTAAAAAGAGGGGTGGATAAGATTGCCAATGCGGTCAAAGTTACTCTTGGCCCCAAAGGCAGAAATGTGGTTTTGGATAAAGGTTTTGGCGCGCCGACAATTACCAAAGACGGTGTAACCGTGGCCAAAGAGATTGAACTAAAAGACAAATTTGAAAATATTGGCGCAGAACTGGTCAAAGAAGTCGCTTCCAAAACCGGTGATATTGCCGGTGATGGTACTACGACTGCGACTGTTTTAGCGCAAGCCATAGTGGCCGATGGTTTCAGCGCGGTTAACTCCGGCGCCAATCCGATGGTTTTGAAAAGAGGCATGGACAAGGCTGTGGAATGGGTGACCAAATTTTTAAATCAAAAGAAAAAAACCGTAACCGGTTACGAAAAAATAAAAGAGGTGGCTTCAATCTCCGCCAACGATCCGGAAATCGGCAAGCTTATTGCTGAAGTTTTTAAAGAAGTCGGTAAAGACGGCGTAGTAACGGTGGAAGAATCCCAGACTCTCGGACTGGAAAAAGAAACTGTTGAAGGAATGCAGTTTGACCGGGGCTATATTTCCGCTTACATGATTACCAACACTGAAAGGATGGAAGCGGTTTTTGAGGATCCGTATATTTTAATCACTGACCGTAAAATTTCAGCGGTGGCGGACATTGTTCCGTTGCTGGAAAAAATTTCTCATTCCGGCAAAAGAGAACTGGTAATAATTGCCGACGAGATTGAGGGTGACGCTCTGGCTACTTTAGTTGTCAATAAATTGAGAGGGGTTTTCAGCACTTTGGCTGTAAAGTCTCCCGGTTTTGGCGATAGAAAAAAAGAAATGCTTGAAGACATAGCCGTCGTAACCGGCGGACAGGTTATCAGCGAAGAAAAGGGCATGAAATTAGATGGCGTTGATACCGATATGCTGGGACGAGCTCATAGATTTGTTGCGACCAAAGAGAATACAGTGATAGTCGGCGGTAAAGGCAAAAAGTCGGACATAGACAAGAGAATTGAGCAGATCAGGGGCTTGCTTGCTAAAACAACTTCTGACTTTGACAAAGAAAAGCTTCAGGAGAGACTTGCCAAATTGTCCGGCGGAGTAGCGGTTATTAAAGTCGGCGCGGTAACCGAGACGGAACTTAAAGAAAAGAAGTTCAGAATTGACGACGCGGTGGCGGCTACCCGAGCGGCTTTGGAAGAAGGAATTGTTTCGGGCGGCGGCATCGCTTTGTTTGAAGCGGCTAAAGCTTTAACCGCTAAAGCGGCCGGAGTTTCTGAATTCGGAGACGAGGCAAAGGGTGTGGCGATAATCAAGCAGGTTTTGGAAAGACCTCTGCGTGCGATTGCTGAAAACGCCGGCAAGGACTCTAACGAAGTGCTTGAGAAAGTAACTAAGCTGGAATCTGGCATGGGTTTTGATGCTAACACGGGTGAATATGTTGACATGATAAAATCAGGAATCATTGATCCTCTCAAAGTTGTGAAAACGGCTCTGACAAATGCGGCTTCGGTTGCTTCGCTGATACTGACTACGGAAGCGATTGTTACCGATCTGCCGGAAGAGAAACAACTGCCGATGGGCGGAGGCATGCCCGGCGGCGTGGGCGGCATGGGGGACTACTAAATCAAAAAGCGGCTTCAGCCGCTTTTTGATTTAGTAAGGCTTTTATTATAGTCTTATTCATATGCAAGAAAAACCGGAATTAAAATTAAACACCAAGATAGAACAAAAAACTCTGCCGGCGGTGGAAGTTAGAAATGAAGTGGTTTGGGTAAATGACAAAGTCGCCATGCCTTTTGTTTTTGAAGAAGGCAAGCCGAGCAAGTTGGGCGTGTTTTTAACTCCTAAACCGAAAGAAGGCGAACCAACTTTTTCTTTGGGTGTTATGGACGAACACTTCCGGAGCGGGAATTTGGGCAAAGTTATTTTTCAAGACAAAGAAAATCCAAAGCTTCAGTATAGAGATATTGACTTGAAAGGCGTTGGTGGCACAGCTAAGGATATAGACACAAAAGAACAAAGAGTCGAGCCTCTTTACGATAAAACTAGGAAGAAAATTCCCTATGGTGGCGGGATTTGGGGCATAATGAATCCTTATCCGGCAGAGTACGATAGAGATATGTCCGAAATGTTTATAAAAAAAGGCTTAAGAACTCACAGAGTTTTGGCGATTATAAAACTTAAAGAATTAGTTGACCCTGAAGGTAACAAAATAACTTTAAAAAAAGCTGCAGAGAGAGGCTACATAAAAACGACAACAAGGCCAGTTATTGAAATTAGAGCCTTTGGTATGAAAAACCGTATCAACGACGCTTTTATTGATGGTGACAAAAAGATAAATTTAGAGCGTACTTTAAAAGATGCCAGAGGGATGGTGGCAAAAGAACTTGGTACAAATTCGGAAGCCTTTTCTACAAAAGATTATTTGGACTGGTTTGTAAAAACCCTAGGCGAACAAGTTGCCATTCTACATCGAAATGGTTATCGTCACGGCTTTCTTACTGCTCATAATATTACCTTAGACTGTCGAATCGTTGACCTTGACTCTGTCGAGTTTATAGAAGAAAAAAGTGATAAGGAGAAAGAAGAATACATCTCTCGGGATTTAAAATTTGTTAAAACAACTTTAGGCTATTTTGTTTCCATGCTTGGTTTTCCAAAAAAACTTTTTCAAGATATCTTTACTTCAAGTTATAATGCCGGGTTAAGGAAAAAATAATGCAAAAACCCAAACTCATTTTCATAGCCGGCGGAGTGATGTCGGGAATTGGCAAAGGCGTGACCGTCGCATCAACCGCCAGAATTTTGAAAGCCTACGGTTTTCGCGTTACCGCTGTAAAAATTGACCCATATCTCAACGTTGACGCCGGCACCATGAACCCCACCGAACACGGTGAGGTTTTTGTGACTGACGATGGTTTGGAATGCG
>CAYZNJ010000012.1:10861-16048 GCA_964479745.1 uncultured Candidatus Saccharibacteria bacterium | reverse complement strand
TCGGAGGTTCGAATCCTCCCGTCTCCGCCAACCCTGTGGGACTAAACCCAAGCGTTTTCTATAAAGTTGCACTAACTTTTAGATATGCTACTTTTGTCATAGAACCTTGAGTTATAAAGGAGTATCGAATGGCAACACGGCAAGAAGTTTATAATGCGATTGACAGTGAACGGGACTATCAAGACGGCCGATGGAATTCCCAGACAACTACCAGCGACGGCAGACATTCTTTGGAAGAGTGGTGTACTTACATAGAAGATTACGTGAACGAGGCCCAGCATATCTTATCAAGATTACCAAAACAGGAAGCTGGTCCTCAAGCGCTGCATATTATACGAAAGGTTGCGGCCATGGCGGTGTGCGCTATGGAACAGCACGGAGCTCCACGAAGGTAAGAAAAAAACAAGCGGTATGACAATGTCAACCGCTTTTTTGTATACAAACCTACAGGCCTTGCCTGTAGGTTTGTTTTGCCTGTAGGTTTGTTGGCCTTGCCTGTAGGTTTGTTGCGGGCCTTGCCTGTAGGTTTGTTGCGGGCCTTGCCTGTAGGTTTTAGGATGTTTGTATGGTTGCTATTTACTTCGGATGTTTGGCTATGTTAATGATGAAATAGGCGTTATCGCTAATTTTAAAGTAAAAACGATATGATAAATTAACCCGAGCTTGCCAGATATCGTTTGCTTTATCGTACTTTTTTGTACGAAGCGAGGGGTGTCGGAGATTTTTTAGAAGAAGGTTTAACTGTTTTTCAAATTTCCTTTTTGTAATTTCAGGGAGTTTTTTGAAACGGCGAAGGAACGGTTCTGTAAAACGTACGTTCATAAACTACGTAAAAAAGCGACAGCTTCTTTTGCCGTCTTAAATGATTTTGAAACTTTGCCCTTTTCAAGCGCTTTTAGTCCTTCTTGAACTGCTAACTCTTCGCCTGACATTTTACGAGTTTTCAAAGCCTTAGTGGGTATTCTAAGAATTAAGTAGTCTTTTGTTTTGCTGATAATAATTGATTCCATTAGAGATATTGTATCATAATACAAAATAAGATTCCAACATGTGAACCAGTACAGCTTCTTGACTTTTATTGTGTAATATGATTTCCTTAGGTGAAATCTGGGATATTGCACCTAGATTGAATTATATCTTGAAAGGAGAGTTCCATGCAGCAAAAATATGATTGGCCTGACAAGATTCCGGATGAGGCAATCAAGGAACAGTTCGTGAATACGGATGAGGTGAGCTTCTCAGCGAGAAGGTTCAACTACATCCCATATCGTTCTATCGCCTTCGGCGATCTCGGTTGGTGGCTTCCCCTGACACGCGTATTGCCGCTTATCAATATCACACCGCAAATGTTAAGACCGGTGTTCAATCGCCAGCCAAAGATGGTCAAGCGGCGTTTCCCTTTCAATCTAAGTTGGTTCGGATTGAACAAGAACCGCTATAAGATCGTGAAAGTCGAGTTGCCAGCGACCGTCAAGAGCTACGGAGAACTTGGCGACTTCCCGCTGTCCGACAAGCCTTTCCGAGAGTTGGCACGGATTCTCGGGAAGTCGGTAAAAGTATGGCGGGAGGACGGTGGAACTGGTAGCCACTATCTTCTTTTCACCGCCCGTCCCTCCGGCGAAATCGTCGAAGCTACAAAGGCGTAGCTCGTTTCGTTATCAGCGGCTTGCGCGTAATTTCGTTCATCACGAATAACGCAAGCCGCTTTTTCTTTGCAAGAACTCAAAAACCCGCAGGTCTTGCCTGTGGGTTTTCAGTTAACTTGCGTGCTTGCCGATGTGGACTTTAAACAGCCGTATTGAGTTTAAGATGGGGACAAAGTCGGTAATAAAGTTGTAAGCCGAAGCCACCGTCGGCAAAATCACTTTCGGAATAAGGCCGCTGAAAACCAGATACAAGCCTAAACTGTTGGTAATCGCCCAGATTAAAAAATCTTGTCTGGCCACCTTTTGAGTGAAGTGGGCCAGCCGTATCGTCTCCGGTATTTTAGACAGGTTATCCTGCATCAAAACCATATCCCCTGACTCTACGGTAACATCAGCGCCGATACCGCCCATAGCCACGCCGACATCAGCCGCATTGAGAATCGCCGCGTCATTGACGCCATCGCCGATAGCCATGACTTTGTATTTCCGGCCGAGATACTTTTTTAAATATTTTAGTTTATCCTCCGGTAGCAGATTGGCGTAATATTCTGTAGCGCCAACCTGTTCAGCAATTCTCTGAGTAATTTTTTCGTTGTCACCGGTAAGTATTATAAAGTTTTTTATGCCAAGTTTTTTGAGGTCGCTTATGACGGACTTGGCATTGCTTCGCAGTTGATCGGAAAAAGTAAAGAAACCGATCAGTTCCTTGTCTCGGCCGATAAGTATTGTGCTGTAGCCGGCATTCTTGGCGTTTTCTATTTTTTGCAGCTGTTCCTCTGAAATATCAACACCGGCTTCTTTTAGAAAGTCTATTTTACCGCTTACAAGCTTGTGGCCGTCCATTTCGGCCTCGGCGCCGCGGCCGCTGATGTCTTTAAATTGTTCAACATTTTTAATACCAACACGTTCATCTTTTGCATATTGGCAAATTGCTTTTGCCGAAGGGTGGTCCGAGATGGCTAAGAGACTGCAGGCCGTAGACAAAACTTCTTGCCGGGTATAGCCGGGAAAAACGAAAAGTTCGTCAATTTTCAGTTTGCCCAGAGTCAAGGTACCGGTTTTGTCGCTAACAACGAAATTAGTTTTGCCAACGGCCTCAAGATAATCAGCGCCTTTTATAATCACGCCGTTTCTGGCGGCATGACCAATGGCGGCTGTAAAGGCCAGCGGCACAGCAATAGCAATGTCGTCGGCGCAGACGACCAGAACTACCGCTAAAACCAAGGCCAGATCATGAGAGACAAGATAAGTCACCGCTGAAACCACAATCATAATAGCAATGTACCAGCTGGCAAACACTTCACCCGAAGAAACAATTTTGGGTTTAGTAGCCGCGGCGCTTTCAACCAGTTCAATAATTTTTTCAATTGTCGTTTCTCGACCAACTTTGGTAGTTTTGACTGACATATTGCCGGAAGCTACGATAGTGGAACTTAAGACTTGGTCTCCTGATTTTTTCTCAATCGCCAAAGATTCGCCGGTCAGCATAGACTGATCCACTTCCGCCTGGCCCTCTATAACTTGTCCGTCCACCGGAATCGCTTCGCCCAAACCGACAATCACGATATCCCCCGCTTTGAGCTGGCTGATATCAACTTCTTCCACGCTGTCACCTTTTTTGACTCTGGCTTTCTGCGGCCTTAATTTAGTCAGCGACTCAATGACCCGCCGGGATCTGGCTTGGGTATATTTGTCCAGTATTCTGGCCGAAGTCAGCATCAGGTTTATAAACGCCGCCGCCGGCCACTGGCGGGTTAGCAAAGAAAAAACCAGAGCGATACCGGCCAACAGATCTATGCTTAATTTTTTGTTCTTTAAGGCTAGCAGAGTTCTGTATGCTACAGGAAGAGTTGCAACGACAGAAAGAACCGTCAGTACCAGACCGTCGTATTGAACGGCCAGCAATTTGGAATAATGAAGCGTTAAAAAAACCGAAAGCAGAACCAGCAAAACGCCGTCAAAAGAAAACAGCACATGTTTAAACAATCCGCTGGCTGACCTTTTGGGTAACTTATTTTTCAAATACATCTTTACTTCCTATTGTATCTGAATTTCAAAATTACGAAAGCTGGAATTTATTGAAAAATTGAGTATAATTGAGCCTATCCACGAACGGTGAAACTATATAAATTGGTGGGTTCGCCTAATGGCATGGCACCGGTCTTGAAAACCGGCGGGAGCAATCCCTTGGAGGTTCGACTCCTCCACCCACCGCCAGTTGGGCTTTTATTTTTTCTAAGGAAGTGTTAGCTTGTTGTCAATACGAACCTTAAAAACAGAACTTAGAGTCGGAAAAGGAGAAAGATTTGGAAATACTCTCTATAAAACCGAGGGAAGTAAGGCAAAATAAAGATACTCCTAAACCCAGAAAAACCAGGAAATCAAAATGGCTGAAAAGGTTGCTGTGGTCGTTTGCGACCTTAACGGCTGTTATATTCCTCCTGATTTCTGGCGTTTTTTACTATGTGTATCTCAAAAATGACGACTTACCGAATATAAAAAAGCTAGGCGAATTACAGCTTAAGCGCTCTTCTTTCGTATTCTCTTCCGCTAACCAGATTGTCGGCAGATTCTTTTACGAAATCCGGGATCCGGTGAAAGTCAAAGATGTGCCTGAAGTGATGGAAAAGGTTGTTTTGGCGGCCGAGGATAAAAGGTTTTTTTCTCACTACGGCGTGGACCCCATAGCTATTGCCAGAGCCGCTCTTCACAACTACTTGAGCAAGAGGGTAGTTTCCGGCGCCAGTACGATTACCCAGCAGTTAGTTCGCCTGCTTTACGAGGATGAAGTTGTTGAATTTAAAAACAGAGACATGCACATTTGGCGCAAGATCAAAGAAGCGCGTTTGGCGATACAAATTGAAAAGTATTACAGCAAAGAAGAAATACTTGAAGCCTATCTTAACTATATCTACTTGGGACACGGGCGGTTCGGAATAGTTGAGGCGTCTCGCTATTACTTTGGCAAAGAGCTCAATGAATTGTCCGTACCCGAGGCGGCGGTCATAGTCAGTCTCAATAAACACCCTTCCAAGTTTTGTCCGATACACCGGCCGGAAGCGGCTAAAGAAAGACGCAATCTGATACTGCTCTTAGCCAAAGAAAATAAAGTCATAAACGAAGCAGAGTACAAAGAATATATTGAACAGCCCATCGTCTTAAATATAACTAAAAGCGACTTTGACTTCGGCTACGCAAATGATTTTGTCAGGAGAGTATTGCTGGAGAAAGGCTATAGCGCCGAAAATATTTGGAACAAGGGTGGGCTAAAGATTAAAACCACTATTGATGGCCGTATTCAAAAAATTGCCAGCCGAGTTTTGAGAGAACATTTATCGGCACTCAACAAAAACAATAAGGATGGCTATCCCCTGGAAGGCGCCGTGGTTGTCATTAGAAATTTTTCCGGCGAGATTGCGGCAATAGTCGGCGGTCACGATTTTACCGAGACCAAATACAATCGAGCAGTGCAGGTTTCTGCTGTCCGCCAGCCCGGTTCAGCCTTTAAGATTTTTACTTATGCCACTGCTTTGAAAGAGGG
>CAYZNJ010000012.1:0-10851 GCA_964479745.1 uncultured Candidatus Saccharibacteria bacterium | reverse complement strand
AAGGAATTCTTCCAAGGCAAATCCGAATAATTTCAAAGATTTTTACGAAAAAATTTGCGACTGTCCGATTCACTTGCCGGGTAAAATAAGTTTTCACGGTAAAGTTTTGAAATGGTGGAGTCCCAAAAACTTTCACGAAGTTTCGCATCCGGATTTTATGGGCTTTATTGACCTTTGGCGTGGAATAGTGCTTTCCAGAAATGTAGCAACCATCTTTTTGGCCAGCAGGATTGGCATTAAAAAAGTCATTGAAACCGCCCACGAAATGGGCATCAAAAGCAAGCTTGACCCTTATCTGCCGACAGCGATCGGCGCTTCGTCGGTAGGTTTGCTTGAACTGACAACGGCTTATTCCGTTTTTCCCAATCGGGGTTTGTATTATGAACCCAATATTGTCTCCGAAGTCAACGACGCTAACGGCAAAGTTTTATACAAGACAGAAGTAAATAAAAAAGAAGTCTTACCGTCAGAAGTGGCTGAAAACATGACCGTCTTGCTTAGAGCAGTAACCGAAGTCGGAACAGCCAAGCTCACCTTCAAAGACATAAAGCAAAAAACAGCCGGCAAGACCGGAACCACAAATGATTCGCGCGATGTCCTCTTTTTCGGATTTACGCCGGGCGCAAACGGCTACACGATTGGCGTAAGGCTTGGCTACGACATTCCCAAAAGCATCGGCGCCAGGCAAACTGGCGGTTTGCTTGCTGCTCCGATATGCCGGAAAATAATTGAAAAGATTTATGAAAAACAGCCGAACGACTCTTTTTCTCCGGAAATAGAAAGTAAGTTGCAGCAACTCATAGGCGTCCAGCATCATTAAAGCTGGGTTTTTAATGACTTATTTGATAAATATTTGTGTGTGCGATAGTATGTTAGAAGCATAAAACTTGTCCAAATAAAAAAGGAGAAAGAATGGACCTTGAAAATATATCTCCAGTAATGATTGACTTTAGGGAGGGTATAAGTACATAGTTGCTGAAGTTTCGGATGAAAAAGGAAACAAGAAACTTTTGGTCAGAGCCGACAAAAGCTGTCGCTATCACAAAGAAATTCTTGAAAAAGTCAGAACAGAAACAGGCTTGCATGCCCGTTGTCTTGGTGGAGGAAGAATTGCTATAGATCCCGATGCCAAGACTATCCGCATTGGGGATTATAGCAGTGACTTTGGCAAAGAGCCGGACCGTCAACTGACGGTAAAAATGCTTCAGGAAGCTTTTCCGGGCTGGACTGTAATTGCCGGCAATTAAGTAAATGCCGCTTCGCAAGAAGCGGTTTTTTTTTATTAAACTTGCCTAAAACCGCTTAAAATGATATATTTTTCAAGACTTAAATATGTCAGAAAACAAAGAAAGTAAAAGCTATTCCGAGGCTAGACCGCCGATTGTGGTTGTTTTGGGTCATGTGGATCACGGCAAAACCAAGATTTTAGATTACATCAAAAAAACTAAAGTTGCCGAAAGCGAAGCTGGTGGTATAACCCAGCATGTCGGCGCTTATCAAGTAGAGTACAACGGGAAAATAATCACTTTTTTGGACACGCCCGGACACGAAGCTTTTTCAGCTATCCGGTCGCGCGGAGCGAAAGTGGCTGATATTGCGATCTTGGTTGTTGCCGCCGACGAAAGCGTTAAACCGCAGACCAAGGAAGCGATAAAAATTATAGAAGAGGCGAAAATTCCGGCAATCGTGGCGATCAACAAAATTGACAAAGAAAACGCCAATCCCCAAAAAGTTAAACAGGATTTGGCGGAAAACAATATCTTAGTTGAAGAATGGAGCGGCAAAGTGCCGGCAGTAGAAGTTTCGGCCAAAACCGGCCAAGGTATAGACGCTTTGCTGGAAATGATTTTGCTGGTTGCCGAGATGGAAGAATTTAAGAGCGATGATTCTGTTTCCAGCGCTGTTGTCATTGATTCCCGTTTAGATAACCGCAAGGGTTATGTAGCGACTCTTTTGATTCAGAGCGGCCAATTTAAAGTCAACGATTGGATTGTTGTCGGCGGTGAAGTGGCGCGCATAAAATCAATGGAGGATTTCCTTGGCCATAATATTTCTTCTGCCGGCCCTTCCCAGCCGGTTGTGGTTTTGGGTTGGATGGCAACCCCGGTTTTAGGCGAAACAGTTTTGGTTGCCCTTTCCCGAGACGAAGCTATGAAACTGGCTAAAGAAAAATCAAATTTTGCCAAGCCGGCTATTTTTGTTCAAGAAACGGGCCCAAAAAAAAATAACGATAAAATCTTAAACATTATTGTTAAGGCCGATGTCTACAGTTCTTTGGAAGCTATTGATCAGATTCTGAAAACAATAAATTCGGAAGAAGTGGGCTACCGGGTTGTGGACTACGCTATCGGCAACATCGGCGAGGGAGATATAAAAAAGGCGGTCGCAACCAAAGCTGTGATTGTCGGTTTCCACGCGCCTTTGGCCGGCAATCTCAAGCAGTTAGCCGAAAGAGAGGCTGTTTCCGTTGAATCTTTTGACATTATTTATGAGCTGGTGGAAAGCGTTAAGAAAAAGATGGCTGATCTTTTAGATCCGGAAATTAACCGAATTGTGCTTGGCAAGCTAAAAGTTCTGGCGTTGTTTAAAAAAGACACAAAAACTCAAGTTGTCGGCGGCAAGGTAATTTCCGGCAAGATTAAAAGAGGAGCAATAGTGGATGTTTTGAGAAACAACACCCTGTTGGCAACGGGAAAACTGGGCCAGCTTCAACACCAAAAAGCCGATGTTGAAGAAGTCGCTGAAGGTTTGGAGGCTGGCTTGAGGGTAGATTTTTTGGGTCAGTCTTTAACTCCTAACATGTACATCAGAGAGAGCGACGTATTAGAAGTTTACGAAGAAGAGAAAATTAAAAAATCTCTTTAGCTATATGGGGCTGCATCGTAAAGAAAAATTAAACGACTTAATCAGAGATGAGGTTGGAAAAATACTTCATCGGGAACTTGATTTGGATTTTGACGCTCTGGTTACGGTAACCAGAGCTGTAGTTTCCGAAGACTTGACTCATGTTAGAATGTATATTTCTGTTTTTCCTTCCAAATTTGCCGAAGAGTCTCTGGAAAGCATCAATCGTAAAATTTATTTTTTTCAGCAGCAGTTAAATAAAAGTCTAAAGATGCGTCCTGTGCCAAAAATGTTTTTTGTTCTGGACGAAACAGAAGAAAGAGCGGTGAAAATAGAAAAGTTAATTGAGAAAGTTCACCCTGTTAAATAACCGCAAAGCGGTTAGCGCACAGCGCTATTTGACAGGGTGAAAAATTAAAACGGCGCCGTGGCGAAGTAGCTAACGCAGCGGTCTGCAAAACCGCGATTCGTGGGGGCAAGTCCCATCGGCGCCTCTCTGCGTGGTATAATTCTTGCCGGCGGCAACGGCACCCGTCTGCGACCGCTGACTAATTTAGTAAACAAAAGTTTGTTGCCCGTTTTTGACCGGGCTTTAATTGAGTATCCGCTAAACACTCTCTTGAAATCCGGTGTAAAAGACATTTTAATTGTTTCCGGGCGCGAGCATTCGGGAGATTTTATAGAATATCTCGGTTCAGGCAGAGATTTTGGAGCAAACTTTACTTACAGGGTGCAAGAAGAAGCCTTGGGCATAGCTCACGCTCTTTTACTGGCGGAAGAGTTTGTGGGCAAGAACTTGATGACTGTGATTTTGGGCGATAATGTTTTTGAGAATACTTTTTCCAAAGCAGTCAAAACTTTTTCCGGCGGCGCCAGAATTTTTTTGAAAAAAGTTCCCGATCCGGAAAGATTCGGCGTGGCAACGCTAAAAGGCAAGCTAGTCTCCGGTATAATTGAAAAACCCAAAAAAGCACCTTCCCCTTTTGCTGTAACTGGGCTGTATCAGTATGATTCAAGCGTATTTGATATTATCCGTACTCTTAAACCTTCAGCTCGCGGTGAATTTGAAATTACTGACGTAAACAACGCCTACATCCAAAATAAAAAATTGAAAGCCGAATTTGTGAACGGCTTTTGGGTAGACGCCGGCACTTTCCATTCTTTAGCCGAGGCGGTAGAATGGGCAAAGAAAAGAAAAGAAAATAAAAAGCTCGGGTGATGGAACGGTATACATGAAGGACTTAAAATCCTTTGCCCGCAAGGGCTTGTGGGTTCGAATCCCACCCCGAGCACCACGTTGGAAAGGCCATGTTTTAGATTTAACTAAAAGCTTCGTCTACTATGGCGCAGAGAATATGAATGAGCATAATGTGCGCTTCTTGTATGCTTTGAGTGTTTTTTGAGGGAACTATAACTGAGTGGTCGGCAAACTGGCTGATTTTTCCGCCTTCGTTGCCGAGCAAACCAACAGTAAGCATATTTTTTTCTCTAGCTATTTGCATCGCTTTGATTATGTTCACCGAATTTCCGCTGGTTGAGATGCCAATAAAAATATCGCCTTCACTGCCAAGCCCGCTTACTTGCCTTGAAAAGACTTCCTCAAAACCAAAATCGTTTCCTATCGCGGTTATATTGGAAGAATTTGTAGTTAAGGCAATAGCCGGAAGGCTCGGACGGACCGGAGAAACAAACTTGCCCGCCAGCTCCGCGGCAAAATGCTGGGCATCAGCGGCTGAACCTCCGTTGCCGGCAATAAGTATTTTTTTATCGTTTTTAAGCCTGTAAACCAGTTCTCCGCCAACAAGTTTAATCTGTCCCAAAAGTTTTGGGTCGCTGGCAATCGCCACTTTGGTTTCCGCCGACTCTAAAATCAGCTTTAGAATATTCATCTTTCACTTCCTATCATAATTTTGATAATATTCAAAATGGGTTAAAACAACTCCAAATGGGTAAGAAAAAAACAATTTTAGTTACCGGCGGTTGCGGTTTCATAGGCGGACATTTTATCAGGCACTTTTTGAACAACTGTCCAGACTGGCACATTGTAAATCTGGACAAGCTCACCTATTCCGGCAACAAAGAAAACCTTTCCGACATAAGCCAAGACACTAAGCCGTCTAAGCGGTACTTTTTCGTAAAAGGAGACATTGCCGACGCCAAAAAAGTTGAAAGTGTCTTCAAAAAATTCCAACCTACACTTCTCATTAACTTTGCCGCCGAAACTCATGTTGACCGAAGTATTCATGTCGGTGCCAAAGAATTCATAGACACAAACGTCTATGGAGTTTTTGTTTTGTTGGAAGCAATAAAAAAACACGGCTTAGAAAAAGCGTTATTTGTTTCTACCGATGAGGTCTATGGCAGTCTGTCCATAGGCTCAAAGGGGAAATTTACCGAAAATACCCAGTACCAGCCCAATGTCCCCTACTCTGCTACCAAGGCAGGCGGAGATCTTCTTTGCAGAGCATATCATTTTACTTGGAAACTGCCGCTGATGGTCACCCACTGTTCCAACAACTATGGCCCTTGCCAATACCCCGAAAAATTAATTCCCTTCTTTACTTTAAGAGCAATGAAAAACGAACCCCTGCCTCTTTATGGTGACGGCAAGAACATTAGAGACTGGGTATATGTTTTGGATCATGTCGAAGGACTGACAAAAGTTTTGTTTGAGGGCAAAACGGGAGAAGCTTACAATATGGGAGCTGATGAGGAGCACAGCAACATAGAAATGGCCAAGATGATACTTGAGATGCTTGGCAAACCGGAAAGTTTAATAACTTTTGTAGCCGATCGTCCGGGTCATGACAGGCGCTATGCGATTAACCACGATAAAATTACAAGAGAGCTTGGCTGGAAACCAAAATATAAATTTAAGAAAATGCTGCCGGAAACTGTCGCTTGGTATCTGAATAACCAAAAATGGATTAAAAATATCCAAAAGAAAACCGGGGTTATAAATCCGCACATTGATTTGTGGAGGAAGCATGAATTTAAGGGCAAGAAGTGATACAATTAAATTTATATGATAAAAAAAGTGTTGATTGTAGCCGGTATTGCGATAGCGGGTTTTGCCGTTTACTATGGCCATTTTTTATTTACAAAAAAGATAATTAACGAAGATATCCCGACTGAATTGATGAAAGAAATTAAAGCAGAAAGCTCGGAACCAGCGGCGGCTAGAAGCGGCACTTTTAATGAAATAGATTTTATTCACAAGGGCAAAGGCAAAGCACTGCTTTACGGCATATCTGCCGACAAAAAACTTCTAAGATTTGAGGATTTTGAAGTTACAAATGGGCCGGACTTGTATGTCTATCTGACAAGAACAGAAAATCCAAGAGAGGACATTGCTAGGGGCGAATTTATCAACCTTGGTAAGCTGAAAGGCACGGTTGGCAATCAAAATTATGAAATAAATAATCTGTCAGAAGATTACAAAACTGTAGTAATTTGGTGCAAGCAGTTTTCCGTTTTGTTCTCTTTTGCTGTTTTGAAGTAAGGTGTACCGTTGAAAACATTCTAGGTTAATTCCTCCAGTTTTTATCCATTTTTTTATGGATGAGTTCAAAAACTACAAATACAAAGTAGGGCAGAATAATATAGAAGAGATACAGATCCAGCGGTAGACCAAAGATATAGATGCCTGTCATACCCGGGCCGGGAAATAGCCAAATACTGTTTATCCTGGCTATTTGTTCTTCGGCAATCATAAAAACAAGCACAATCAGAGTTACCCAAACCCTCTCTTTCTTAGAATGATACAAAACCAGCTTGTGCTTTATTTCCAAGACAACAGTTGCTGCAAGCAAAAAAATTAAAATAATCAGTTCCTCCATTTGTTTTTGCTTCTTTTCTTATCAAAAATACTGTGCGTTGCGGCATAGATAGTAATCCAAAAATACGGCACAAACAGAGTCCAGCCTATTTCTTCAATCGGCATCGGCCCGATAAAAATTCCGGTTATGCCTTTGCCGGTAAAAATCCAGTGCCCTCTCGGTATTCCATAAAAATCCCATATTGTTATGGCAACTATTGCTATGATGATGCACACGACTCTTTCTTTGAAAGAATGAAAAAGATGTTCGTGGAATATTTTTTCAACAACTAAAGCAATAGCAACAACAATCAACAAAAAGACGGGATAATACATGATTTTATTATAGATCAAAGACGGTCAGTTAGGAAACAAGCCCATCTTTAATCAAAGCAAAAGAAATGCTATTAAGATTACATGTTAGATTTATCTACTCCCATAGAAAAGTTGGCCAAAGTTGGGCCGAGAAATTTACCTAGACTAAAGAGACTTGGCATAAGAACAGTCAAAGATTTGCTTTGGCATTTTCCCAGCCGGTATGAAGATTACACTCGCAAGGTAGATATATCGGAAATTAGAGAAGCTGGTAAAATAGTCAGTATAGTTGGAAAAGTTGCAGAAATAAAAACAACATCGCTTTGGAGATACAGAAGATCGGTCACCGAGGCTTTGATAGAAGATGCCAGCGGCGATATCAGAGCTGTCTGGTTTAATCAGCCATACATAGAAAAAAGTTTAGCCAACGGCACTTTGGTAAGTTTGTCCGGCAAAGTCAACTTGGACAAAAGAGGGCTTTATCTTTCTAATCCCTCTTACGAAAAACTCCAAGAAGAACTCGTACATACTGGCAGATTAGTGCCAGTCTATCCCGAGACCGAAGGTATAACCTCAAAATACCTTCGTTTTTTAATTAAGCCTCTTTTGTCTTTGACAGAAAAAGTCACCGACCCCTTGCCTGTATCCTTGCTGGTAAAATATAAACTGCCAAATCTAGACTCCGCCGTCAGAAATATTCATTTCCCGGAATCGCTTGAAGAAGCAGAAAAAGCCAAACAAAGAATAGCTTTTGACGAACTTTTTTTATTCCAACTGAGGTCGATTATCGGCCGACGCAATGCATTGAAACTAAAAGCTCATTCAGTAAAGTTTGAACCCGAGTTAACCAAAAGCCTGGTCGCTTCCCTGCCCTTTCAATTGACCAACGACCAAAGAGTTTCTACTTTTGAAATCTTAAAAGATCTTGAAAGAAAATATCCGATGAACAGACTGCTCAACGGCGATGTTGGTTCAGGAAAAACCGTTGTCGCCTTAATCGCCGCTAACCAGACGGCCAGCGCTGGATTGCAGACAGTTTTTATGGCTCCGACTGAAATTCTGGCTCAGCAACACTTCGACTCGCTACGCTCGCTCAGTGCAAGCACCAAGATTAGACTGGGGCTACTTACTGGAAGTAAAGCAAAGCAGTGGCCGACAGATGAAATTACCGAAGAAAAGATTTCAAAAAAGTTGATGCAAAAGAAAATTGCCGAAGGCAAGATAGATATTGTTATCGGTACCCATGCGGTAATCCAAAAAGAAGTTAAATTCAAAAACCTTGCTCTGGTTGTATTGGATGAACAGCACCGCTTTGGCGTTGAACAAAGGGCCTCTCTGCTAAAAAACCAGGAATTAACACCACACCTCTTAAGCATGACCGCCACCCCTATCCCCCGAACTTTGGCCCTGACAATTTACGGCGATCTGGATATTTCTTTGATCAAAGAAAAACCGCAAAACAGAAAAAAGATTATAACTAAAGTTATAAACAAAAATAAAAAAGCTGAAGCTTATAAATTTCTGGAAAAAGAAATTAAGCTGGGTCGGCAAGCTTTTGTTATTTGTCCTCGCATCGAACTTAGCAATCCGCAAGAAGCCATAAAAACTTCTGCTCAACAAAATAAAATGAATCCCGTTAGAGAACGCCCCCGCCGAGAGCGAGTGGCTTCAGCCACCTCGGGGCGGCTTTTCTCTAACAGGATGAATATTTTGTGGGCCGAAGTTAAAGCGGTAACCACCGAACATGAAAAACTTTCACAAAAAGTCTTTCCCCAGTTGAAAGTTGCTATGCTGCACGGAAAAATGAAGCCAAAAGAAAAAGAAAAAATTATGCAAGATTTCCGCAACGGCAAATACCACATCTTGGTCTCAACTTCAGTCGTTGAAGTTGGCGTTGATATTCCCAACGCCTCGGTTATGCTCATTGAAAATGCCGAGAGATTCGGCTTGGCGCAGTTGCACCAGTTTCGAGGCAGAGTTGGCCGGGCCGAACACCAATCTTATTGCTTGCTGGTCAACGGCGGCGGCAACCAATACGAAAACAAGAGACTAAAAGCCTTAGAAAATTGCGAGGACGGTTTCAAACTTGCTGAACAAGACTTAATTTTGCGAGGTCCGGGAGAGTTTGTCGGCAACAAACAATCCGGCTTGCCTGACTTGGCGATGGCCTCGCTGACAGATTTAGACTTAATAAAAAAAGCCCGGCTGGAAGCCAAGCTTTTGCTCAAGGAAGATCCGAATTTGAAAAACTATCCTTTGCTAAAAGAACAGCTGGTAAAATTCCAAAAGATCCGCCACTTTGAATAAGAACCCGTCTCAACTATGGTTCCGCTAGCCTATTAAAAAAGCTAGAGTAACTGCGCTTGCAATCGTCAGACCCAGTCCTACAAACTGGTGTTTTTTTAACTTTTCTTTGTTTAAAGCCAAACCCAAAACAACGGCAATAGCGATATAACTCTCGCTTAACCCGGTTGCAATCGCAACAGGAAGATAGAGCATGCTATAGGCAAAAAACACCCACGCCAAGTTGTCTAAAACACTGACACTCAAAGTAAGTTTTTTATTTTCTCTGAAAAAATTAAATAAGCTTTGGGACTGTGAAGTGTAAAATATGTAAAGAAGGGTAAACAGAGCAATAAATGCGCTTAGAAACCAGTTTATAAAAATTGGGTTTATCCTTCTGGCGCCAATACCCACCAAAGTATCCATTGCGGACATCCCCAGCATACCAATTGCGGCGTAAAAAACTCCCGCTTCCACGGTTAGCCTTTTTAGCGTTCTGGGTGAACGGAATTTTCTGACAGAAACAAGCAAAATACCGGTAATAAGAACTGCGATAGTAAGTAGCTGCAAAAACGAAGGAACCTCTTTTACCAAAAATCCTGCTAGTATTGCCGCGCCAAAAACTTCCATAGCCTGAACTGACTCTACGACTGAAATTTTGCCCCGGCGCAAACCCTCAAAGTCAAACATAGAAGCAAAAAGACTGACAGCACCGGTAGCCAAAAGAATTCCAGAGTGTCTAAAATCTCTTAAAAACACAAGGAGGTCGGAATAAACAAATGGAAAAAGAATAATTGCGCCAAAAGCAGTAATGTAAAAAAGGCTTATCACGTCCCCTGTTTTTCTGGCAGCCCGCTGGATTAAAAAATCTCCTACCCCCCAGCAAGCCAAAGCGGCAACCGCAAATAAAATTCCCATAAAAAGATTATACCCGTTCTTTGGGCGTTACCCAAAAGCCTAAATACTTGCCAAGCATCAAACGAGTTTGAGCTTCCAAGCCGGGCAGAGCTCCGAGAATAATTGTTGTAATGGGGAAAAGCAACCATTGCAGAAGCATCCAAAGATATTTGAAACGGCGATAATGCAATGGCCGTGGCGGCAACAGAATTATTGATAAAACGGCGGAGGATATAAGTCCAACCATAGCTAAGCTCATTATCACTCTGGTGAACTGGGGCAAATTCAGAGACAAGACGGTTTGATTGAACTCCGACCCCCCTACTACTACCGGCAACCAGCCTAACAAGAAAATTATAATAGCATTAGTGGCCCAAGAATGAAAACCTTCCAAAATATTGAAAATATAGTAGATCTTTTTTTTCAAAGGAATCAATTTGTTTTTGTAAAAACCGAAAAAGAAATAAGGAATATTCTCAACGCCATAGCCCCAGCGGCGCTGTTGTTTGTAAATATTTTTCATGGTCTGCCAGAAAGTAGAAGCAACATTGGCATCCATAGAAACAGGATAAAACATCGGCACAACCCGGTAGTTGCCGTTATATCTCAAAAAACACTGCCAAAAAATGCGGGAATCTTCGGAAACCATATTGGTCTGCCAAAAATCAACGTCAACCAAGGCTTGAAAAGACATG
>CAYZNJ010000011.1:6249-16688 GCA_964479745.1 uncultured Candidatus Saccharibacteria bacterium | reverse complement strand
CCGGACGCTCGTTTCTTTCCAGCGAAGAAACTCGCTCTTTGCAGTCTGTGGATTCGGAAAGAATACTTTCCGACCAGCTCGCCGCTTTTTCATCTTATTCGCTTTCAGCGAATGGGCTGAAAAAGCGGCTCACGAGCAATCCACAGCCCACAGAGCCTTCAAAAGCAATATTTGCCAAACCCGATCTAAGACTTTTGAAAAATAAAGGGAACTTGGGCTACGCCGGCGGTAATAATGTCGGCATAAAGTACGCTCTGGAAAATGGAGCAGACTACGTTTTTATTTTAAACAACGACACCACCTTAGAACCAGACACTCTAAAAAAACTGGTTGCCGCCGCCGAAACTGACCCAAAAGTCGGCATAGTCGGACCGACAATTAAAGAAGGAGAAAAAACGGCTTACTTTGGAAAAATTTCTTGGCTTAAAACAGAATTAGCTCACTCTTACTCTTATCCAAGGACTCCCCTTGGAAAGGGACAATATATAATCGGCGCGGCTATGCTGATAAAAAAAGAAGTGCTGGAGAAAATTGAAGGTTTTGATGAAATTTATTTTTTGTATTTTGAGGACGCTGACTTGAGCATACGCACCCAATTAGCCGGTTATAAGCTAAAAACTGTCCCGGAAGCCGTCGTTCATCACAAAGTTTCAGCAACAACAAAAGAGCTTGGCTCACCCCTTATTTTGAGATACCATATGAGAAACGCTTTGATTTTCAACAGCCTAAACGCGCCTTGGAGAATAAAGCCTTTTTTGATTTTTTGGGCCGGTTACGTAGTTTTAAAAAACCTTGTCAAAATGTTTATCTGGCCATCTAAAACTCCCGTCGCCGACGCTATTGTCGAAGGCGTCCTAGATTTTTACAAAAACAAGTTTGGAAAAATAAATGCTTAAAATTGCTATTGAGTGCCATAACTTAGAAAATAAAAGGTGGGGGATAGGCAGGCATTTGTCTAAAGTTTTAGAAGAAATATCAAAAAAACCTGAACTCGCAAAAGAGTTCATGTTTTACTTGTACTTCAAAGAGTTCGTACCCAGCGATTCCTATCTTAATAATCCTATTTTTGTAAAAAAAGTTTTGAAATTGCCTCTCCTGCACCCCTCTTATAATATCTTCTTCCACATTCTTTTGCCTCTCGCTTGCTTAAGAGACCGGATTGATGCCGCTTTTTTCTCCGGTTTCATGTTGCCGGCATTTTTCTCGGGTAAATCTTTGGTAGTTTTAACCAACGATATTTACTACGAGTATAAGAACGGCGATCTGCCGTGGAGATATAAGATTGGCTATATGCTCTTCAGCAACTGGGCCGCGAAAAGAGCCACAAAAATAACCACTTTCACCGAAACCGCTAAAAAAGAAGTGGCTCAACTTTTCAAAGTCACTCCCGAAAGAATCGCTGTCAACTATCTCGGCGTTGACCAACAAAAAGAAAATCTCGCTGAAAATTTTAAATTGAAAATTGAAAATTACTTAATCTATATCGGCCAAGCGTTTCCCAGAAGAAGAGCCAAAGAAACAATAGAAGCTTTCAAAATTATTGCGCCCAAGTTTCCGGATTTAAAACTGATTTTGGTCGGCCAAGACAAATACAACCCGCCAGTTATAAAAAAAATGGCCGAAGAAGCCAACAAAGAATTGGGAGAAAAAAGAGTTGTGCATTATGATTATATAGACAAAGATGAAGAACTTAAATCTTTAATTGCCGGAGCTAAGTTATTTATTTACCTCTCCACATCCGAAGCTATGGGACTGCCGCCGCTTGAAGCTTTAGCTTTAGGCGTACCGCCAGTTGTAAAAGAAAATGAACTTAATAGAGAAATTTATGAGGGCAATGCTTTTTATGTCCAAGACGAAACAAATCCGAAGCAAATCGCCCGGACTCTGGAAACAGCTTTGAACAATAAAGAAAAACAGCAAAGCATCATAGCAAATTCCCAAAAAATAGTTTCAAAATTCAATTGGGAAAAACATACGGAAAAACTTCTGGAAATTTTTAAAAGTATATGTTCAACACGCTAAAAAAACCTATCAACCTTATCTATTTGATACAGATAGCCACCGTCTTTCTTGTGGCTTTCGGCATCATACCCCGGGTTACGGTAATTGGTCTGGCTGTTTTGGTAAGCGCTTTCGTTTTATGGACAGACCTAGAAACAGCAACTGCTTTTTTTGTCCGCTCAATTCCTATTTTTATAGCCATTCCTTTCACTTCATATTTTGATTCTTTCAATATCTGGCGCATCGCTTCGGGCTTAATTTTTTTGAAATGGTTTTTACGCAGCAAAAAAATAGTTGATATAAAACTAGCTTGGAAAAAGATAGCGGCAAAAGTCAGCTTTCAGGACTACTCTTTTTCTTTTTACTTTTTGGTGTTTTTTGTTTTTGCTTTGTGGTCTCTTTTGCCGGCGCCTGATTTTATGGCCGGGATCAAAAGAATTATTTACCTTGTGAATTTGAGCCTGATTGCTTTTGTAATCTACGATCTCGTCAGAAAACGCGCGGACTTTGCTAAAGAACTTGCCAAAAACATTTTAATTTCCGGAGTCTTAGTGGTTATTGTCGCTACTTTGCAGTTAGTCAGCGCTTACTTGGTCTCAATATATGAATTCATGGACTTTTGGGCCGGCACGGTGCAGTTGGGATTTTACGGCTGGCAATGGTCGCAAATCGCCCAAGAAACCAACACTTGGTTTGCTTACTTTGGCCAGTCTTTGTCGTTAAGAGTATTTTCTACTTTTCCAGACTCGCACTCGTTTCCTTTTTTTGTTTTAATGGCCGTCCCCTCTCTTTTAGCCTGGTCTTTAGTGAAAGTTTTCCAAAAAAACCAAAGCCAAACATTCAAAAAAATTGCTAAGACTAGATCTTCTCTTTTGATTGTTCTGCTTCCGGTGTTTTACCTTTTTGCGATTTTAAGCGGCACCAGAGGAATTTGGCTTGCGGTTTTGGGGCCGGTTTTGCTTCTGCCATTTTTGGTTAAAAAAGCCCAAAACAAAGAAAACAAAAACATCTTAAAATATCTTACTGTTCATTTTATAATTTTTGTTTTGCTTTTTTCTATAGCTTACCCGATCTTGGGTTCAGACCAGTTTCAGATTAAAAAATTGAACTCGGAAATTCTAAGCAAAAGAATACGCTCAATTCTCGACCTGGAAGAAACTTCAAACAAGGGGCGCGTTTTAATCTGGAAAGCAACAATTAAATCTATAATAAAAAGGCCTCTCCTGGGAATCGGCATAGGAAATTATCCTGCAGTGCTTTCACAGAACGCCGAATACGCCAAGGCTGGCTCTTCGGCACATAATCTTTACCTTAACATAGCCGCTGAAATAGGGCTTCTCGGTTTGGGCGGAGCATTAGGGATGCTCTGGCTGATTTTACGGCGAGGATTCAGGGTTTTTGCAGAGAGTCAGGATGTTTTTATAAAAATATACAGCGCCAGTTTTGTCCTTTACACAATCTGGGTTTTATTTTACTCTTTAACCGATGCCGTGCTTTTTGACGAGCGGGCATTTTTAATATTTGCCGTAAATTCGGCGGTAATTCTGGGAGTGTCCTCAACTAAAAAGGCCTCAAATTGAGGCCGGTCAGATTGAACAAGCGTTAAAAAATGACTATGGGAAAAATGGCCTTCTGGCTGAAGTTAAGATGGACAGCCTAGTTGCCAAGTCATCCGGACTTAAACCAACTTCAAATTTGCCGCCACCGAGATTGCTAAACCCAGAAACTTTCATAGACCACTTTTCTCTTTCATTAAAAAAATCTGAAACTGCTCCCGACACCTCTCCCTTGCTTGCTTTAAGCCCGGCCAACTCGAGGCGCTCCAAAAAAAGTTTGCCGCTCTCTGACTCCAAGTCAAAAATAAAAGGTACGCCGCCGATCATATGTGAGGTTTGAGCTAATTCGGCCATAAACTGATTTCTATTCAATGCTTTGTTAAGTTTTGCCATTTCTTTTCTCTTTTTTCAAAATCCTTAAAAAAATATAGTATTTTACTTGTGTTATGTCAAGTCCACTGGTCACAATAAATCTGGTAGTTTTAAACGGAGAAAAATATGTCCGGCATTGTTTGGATGCCGTGAAAAACCAAACTTACCGAAACATTGAGCTGAATATTTTGGATAACGGATCTACTGATGGCACTAAAGAAATAATCAAAAGTTTAGGGTTTAGAATTTCGAATTTAGGATTTGCCAAGTTTTCATTCTTTGAAATGAATGAAAACTTGGGCATGTGGGGCGGACAGGAAAAAGCTCTTGAATACTCACATGGAAAATATGTCACGGCTCTTTCAGTTGACGTTCTGCTTGCGCCGGACGCAATAGAAAAAGCTGTGGAAATTATGGAAAAGGATGAAAAAATAGGAGCCTTGCAGGGAAAAATTTTACAATACAGTTTGACTGACAAAGAAACTATTAAAACCTGCCTTATTGATACTGCCGGTTTTAGAATCGCACGATCGCGACGCATAACCAATATTGGCCACGGCGAGGAAGACAAAGGACGATATGAGAACGAAACAGAAATTTTTGGAGTTGAAGGCGCAGCGCCGATATTCCGCCGAGAAGCGCTTGAAGACTCCCGGATTTTGGGAGAAATTGCGGACCATGACATGTGGTGGTACGGTGACGACATAGATTTGGTCTGGCGTATGCGTTTATTCGGCTGGAAACAAGTTTACAGTCCGGCCGTTGTAATGTACCATGACCGCTCAACAACCAAAGGCATGAGCCGAGGCTGGAAAGACTACCTGAAGAGAATCGCAGACAGAAAAAAAATACCTTTGCTGAAAAAAAGATTGGACTGGAGAAACAAAAGGCTTGCCAGATTAAAAAACGATTATTGGCAAAATGTATTCCACGACTTTTTGCACATCTTAAAGAGAGAAGTTCAGGAGTTGGCTTATATAATCTTGTTTGAACCGTCCGTACTGCTTGAGATACCGAATTTAATCAAACTAATCCCCAAGATGCTTAAAAAAAGACGGGAAATTATGAGCCACGCAAAAGTCGGCCCGGCTGAAATGCAAAAATGGTTTGCTTAACTTAACTTAAATGGAAGAACCGGTTTTCAAACAAATAAACTTTAATCGGCCCAAAAGAAAAAAGGGTTGGCTTGTCATTTTGTTTTTTGTCTTATTTTTGACAGCCTTATTTCTTGCCGGGCAAATTTCTAGCATTACTGTGGTTGAAAAGTCGCCATGGTGGCAGAAGATCGGCAACATCTGGAAGCCGTCTGCAACAAACAAAAGCCAAGAAGCGGAATTGGAGAAGCTGTTTCCGATGCCGCCAAAAGATGACAGCCATTTGAACATACTTATTTTAGGCGTTAGGGGCGCCGACGACCAAGAGAACGGGGGACTCTTGAGCGACAGTATAATGCTGTTCGGTTTCGACAAAATAACACGCAAAACTTCTTTGGTTTCGATTCCCAGAGACTTATATGTAGAAATGCCCGGTTTGGTTAAGGGCAAACTGAATGAAATCTATGAAAGAGGTGTTATTAAAAAAGACAGTAAAAACTTCGCCAAAAAAGCCTTTTCCAGAATAACCGGGGTTTTTATAGATAATCTGGCAGTTTTTAATTTTCAAGCTTTCAAAGATATCGTTGACTCTGTCGGCGGTATTGATATTGATTTAAAAAAACCCTTTGACGAAAAGTCGCAGTGGGGCTACGAATTCCATCTGCCGGCCGGCGCAAACCACCTTAATGGCGAAAATGCTCTTTACTACGCGCGTTCCCGATACAGCAGCAGCGATTTTGACCGATCCCGGAGACAGCAGGAAATTATTTTTGCCCTAAAAAAGAAGGCTTTGAGCCTTGGCATTCTGGGCAATCCTGTCAAAGCCGCTTCATTAATCTCCAGCCTGAACAAAAATATTGACACTGATTTTAACATTTGGGACACAAAAGATTTGTTGGAATTGGCTCTGGTTTTAAATTCCTCTTCTGACAAGTTAAAAACGGGTGCGATTTCAACAGACAACATTCTTTTCCAAACTATTCAAAATAATATTTATATCCTGTTACCCCAGAACAACGATTGGAATTTAGTAAAAAAGTTTTTTAAAGATTTATAAATGAATCTGTCTATTATCATCGTCCACTACAAAAACCCGGAGCTTTTAAAGCTCTGCCTGCGTTCGATTGAAGACAACTTGTTCAAGACGGAAAAAAACATAGAGACTATTGTGATTGATTCCGAAGCCCAGACTGAAACCGGCGACTTGATATCTGAAAATTTTTCCTGGGTCAGATATTTTCCTTTTAAGAAAAATATTGGCTACGCCGCAGGAGTCAATGAGGGCTTAAAAACAGCCGAAAAGGAAAATATTCTGATACTCAACCCTGACATTGTGATCACTCCGGATACTGTTGAGAAAATGACCGACCATATGAAAAAAAATCCTGACGTCGGGCTTCTCGGGCCAAAGCTCCTGAATTTCAACGGCCAAACTCAAAATTCCTGTTTTCGTTTTTATAAGCCGACGACCATCGTTTACCGAAGAACTTTTCTTGGAAAAACTTTTTTCGGCAAAAAGAGTCTGGCAAATTTCAACTTGTCGGATAAAGACAAAAACTCTGTAATCTACCCTGACTGGCTGATGGGGTCAGCGCTACTTACTAAAAAGGATGCCGTGGAAAAAGTTGGACCCATGGACGAAAGGTTTAAGCTTTATTTTGAAGACGTTGACTGGGCTAAAAGATTTTGGGAAAATGGTTACAAGGTTGCCTATCTTCCGGAAGCATGTTTACTGCATTACCACATAAGACGCTCTCGGATTGGGCTTGACTTCCTGGACGCATTCTTGAGAAGAGAAGCCCGCTGGCATATCCACAGCGCTTTAAAGTATTTTTTTAAACACGGTTTTAGATACAAATCTGGAATAGAGATATTAAAAGATAAAACAAATTAAATTTTTTAATGTTTTCATCTTACAAAAAACTAGTTTTAATTTTGGTCTGTGCCGTTTTGCTAGGCGGAGGTTTTTATGCCGGAATCAGATTTGAAAAGTTTAAAGATGCCAGCACGGTTGAACAAATAGTCACCCAGATAACCAACAAAAATGTCGATCAGCCGGCTGGCATAGATTTTGGTCTTTTTTGGACAGCTCTAGGCAAACTGGAAGAAAAATTTGTTGACCAAGAAAAACTTACGGATAAAAGAAAACTGGTCTATGGAGCAATCGAGGGCATGGTAAATTCTCTGGGCGACCCGTATACGGTTTTTTTAGAACCGCAGGAAAGCAAAAAATTTGAAGAACAAATAAACGGTTCGTTCGGCGGAGTCGGCATTGAAATCGGCATGAGAAAGGGGGCTTTAACCGTAATTGCCCCAATCAAGAATAGTCCCGCTCAAAAAGCCGGAATTTTAGCCGGAGATGTTATTGTTAAAATCAACGACAAAGACGCTTCCGGCTTGACTATAGACGAGGCGGTAAGCCAGATCAGAGGCAAAAAAGGGACAGGCGTTAAGCTGACCATTCAAAGAAACGGCAACAAAGAACCGAAAGATTTTAACTTGATCAGAGATGAAATCAAAGTTCCGTCAATTGACTGGAAACTTCTGGACGGCCACATTGCCGACCTCCAGCTTTATATTTTTAACAGAAATGTGGATTCGGAATTTGAAAAAGTTGCCAAAGAAATCTTGGCTTCAAAAGCAGACCGGATAATTTTGGATTTGAGAAATAACCCGGGCGGTTTGCTGGACTCGGCAGTTAATATCGCTAGCTGGTTTTTGGACCCAAATCAAACGGTCGTCAGCGAAAGATTTGCCGACAAAACCGAAACTGTTTTAAAAACAAGCCGTATCGCGGAACTCAAAAAATATCCGATTGTAATTATAATCAACAAAGGCTCGGCTTCGGCTTCAGAAATTTTGGCCGGCGCTTTGCGGGACAATAGGGGAGTCAAAATTGTCGGCGAAACATCTTTCGGCAAAGGTTCGGTTCAAGAACTGATTGATCTGCCAACAGACGGCAAAAAGTCTACTCTGAAAATAACTATCGCTAAATGGTTTACGCCCAGCGGCATTTCTATCAGCGACAACGGCATCAAGCCCGACTTTGAAGTAAAAAGAACCGAAGAAGACATTGCCAGCGACAAAGACCCGCAACTGGACAAAGCTCTGGAGATTATAAAATAAAACAAAAATCCGACCTGCGGGGTCGGAAAGTGAGGGTTTAAACTTTGTTTTCTTCAATCAACTCGAGCACCACCAGGGTGCTTTTTTCTTTGGCGCTAACTCGCCGGAAACCGGGTACAGTTATCCCGTTAATTTCTGACTCAAATACTTCTTGAAGAAAAAGGTCTGCAACTAGATTTGCCATCGGTTCTTCCAGTCCGCCATACAGTTTAAGGTGTGACACCAGAACCTTTTTCACATTAACTACGCTAAGCGGATCAGATGATTTGTCGCCTAGCCAAGTAGCAAGTACTTCACCATAGAAAATTGGATAACGCTTAAGACAGATTCTGGGCAGTCCAAATTGTCTTATCTCTGGCGTCAATCTGGACTTAAAAGCACTTCCAAGCGCTCTAACACCGCTTAGTATACTATCTATAAGATGGGTATGATCTCTTTCTATAATCTTACCTATTTGATATCCTGCAACAAGTTGAGGGTCCTTTTCCCAACATTTCCAGTAAAGCCAAGTGGCTGTTTTAAGGCCGCTCAGGTACTTAGAGTTTGTTTTTGTTTCCACTCTTTAGTCTCTTTTTTAAAAATGCTGCAAGCACATGGTAACAAAAATTGTAAGTCTTGTCAAGCTATTGACAAGACTGCAATGTATGTTAAACTGTTTTCAGCACACTAAATTTTAGAAGGTTTAAAAAATGGATACTCAAGAAATAATGATTGGGAACGGGCCCGTTAGGTCGTCACTTATTGTTGGCAACATCGTGTACTTCTCTTCTCAAGGTAATCCTGGGAAAAGTATCGCTTTTAAAATCGGAACTGTAACTGGCGCCAAAACAGGCGCAACGGCCATACGCCTATTGGGCATAATAAACCCTGGCGGGCCAGAAGAAATGGCCTGTGAGATATATTATGACCCGGAGAAGCAAGGCTCGCTTTGCGGCATGATATACAATATTAAAAAAGCGGTCAGGCCGATGCTTGCCGCCAGTTAAGTTTAGGCTAATCAGTCCGCCCTTCAACTTTAAAAAGGGCGGTTTATTTTTGACAATAAAATCTTCTTTTGTTACACTAAACAACTATTATGGCTCGGGTAGTTTTTCTTCAAAACATAAAAAATGTTGCCCAGGTGGGGGACATGAAAACAGTTGCTGACGGCTATGCCCGTAATTTTTTGCTGCCCAAAAAACTGGCTGTTTTAGCCACGCCTTCGGCCATGAAAACGGTTGAATCGCTCAAACAAAAAAAGCTTATGGCCATAGAGAAAGACAAAGAAACCATCGCCCAAATTGCCGAAAGATTTAAAACTTTTGTGTTAGAAATAGAAAGAACCGCCAGCGAAGAGGGGACGCTTTACGACGGCTTAGACGCTTCTGAAATATCTTCTTACTTAAAAAAACAAGGCTTCAACATTGAGCCGGAAGCAATAATAACGAAAGAAACTATTAAAAAACTGGGGTCTTACGAAACGGAAGTGGACTTGGGGTACGACACCAAAACAACTCTGAAAATTGAAGTTAAAAAACAAGCTGAGTAGCTTGTTTTTTAAATCACGCTTACAATCTTCACAAGCTTATTTTGGCCGTTGTATTTTTTGACTCTCTTGGTAGTAAAGCTGACTTTGCCGTCTTGTACGGCAAAAAGGGTGTCGTCGCTGCCCATTTTAACGCCTTTTCCGACAACAAATTTTGAGCCTCTCTGGCGAATTATAATATTGCCGATTTTGGCTTTCTGTCCACCCGAAAGCTTGACCCCGAGATATTTCGGCCTTGAATCTCTGCCTAATTTAGTTGTCCCGACAGCCTTTGTATGCGCCAATTTTGTTAGCGAGTGTTAACGAGCTTTACAAAATTGAGCGTCCCGTTTCAATTTTGCCTCATTAACATTCTGCCTATTGTTTATTTAGATAGTTCAGTTAAAATCTAGCTGGACTGCGCCCGAATAGGGCTTTCTGAAAGAAAAAGTCTGGCCGTCCCAAACCTTGCAAAATTGAGGTCGGGACGCCATTCATTGAATAAATTATGCTATCAAAACTTGCCCAATTAATCAAGAGCTACCAGTCAGACATAGTTTTGGGTTTAGCCGTTATTTTTATCTCCGTCATTTCCTTTCAGGCGGGCAAAATTTACGCTTTAAAACAACAGGGCGAGGGAGTGGAAATAAAACAAGCGGCACAAGAAGAAATATTCGAATCCAAAAAAACGGCAACCAACATTAGTCGAACTAAGACTGCCGGCCAAATTCAATACGAAGTCGTAGCTTCAAAAAACTCAAACTTGTACCATTTCTCATGGTGTCC
>CAYZNJ010000011.1:0-6149 GCA_964479745.1 uncultured Candidatus Saccharibacteria bacterium | reverse complement strand
TTTTCCCATTCCCAAAGAGTCTTGCAGGCCAGAAAGGCGTTAAAGTCTTTTTGATAAGGCGGCAATTCTTTTAACTCGGCTTCGCCGATCGTCTCGCTCCACTGGTGGTTGCAAAATCCGTTCTCGCTTCTGATTTTTATATTACCCCCCTTGGTGCGCAAAGTTGCCGGACATTTGAGACATTTTTGATGCTGGTCAAGACGCAAAATCCACCTAGTGAAACTAGGCGCTATATTTTTTTCAAACAAAGCCTCAACATAGGCAGAAGTCTGTATCCCATAGTCCCGATAAATAGCATAGGAAGTCTTTATATCTAAAACCCCAAGCCGGCCATTAATTTCGGCCAAAACATCCATTGTGCCGGAGTAGCGGTGGTTTTTGCTTATCAACCTTTCTTCAATCAGTTTAGCTTCGACTTTGTTGCTGTTTAAAAAATTAAAAAAAGCCCCAATTACCGGCTTTATGCTTTCTGGAATAATCGGACTTTCACCCCGCAATATCGCTTCTACAGTATCGTGTGCAAGCGTACCTTCTTCGGCTGACTTGGCTTTTATTGCTTCGCCGGCTTCAAAACTTTCTTGTTCAGCGTAAAACTTGTAAAGCCCGGGTTTGGCTTTCATTCCCACAATTGCAGTTACTCTCGGATACCAAATGCCGTCAATGGCATAACCGCAGGCTTTTTTAAAATCTTCAAGAGTACGGTAAAACATGTTTAGAATTTGTTTGAATGATATTAGTAAATTATAACCGAATTAAAAAATTTCCACACTTTGACAAAATGCTAAAAAGGTTTTACTTTGAACCAAAGAACTTTAAAAACAGGGGGTAGAAGTGGCAGATGTTATAACCACCCTTTTTGAAACAGAAAAGGAGCTTAGGGCTAACAAACACGAGCAACCGGCTTTGGTTTTGCTCAAAAAAGACGGCAGTAGAGAAAGTTACTCCTGGAGAGATTACATACTCAGCCATGCATTTGAAGCCGCTCTCGCTCTTAGAGAGTTGAACTTGGTAAATCAACTCCAGCCCGAAAAAGAAAACTTTATTGCCATAATTCCGGCAAATTTGCCCAAGTCATTTTTTGCTCTCCTCGGAATCATATTGGCTGAAGGAGTGCCAGTGCCAATACATCCTATGCTTTTAAAAGAACCGGGGAAAGTGGGGGCAATTCTGGACCATTGCCAGCCGAAGATTACTCTTATCAGCGAGGTTTTGTCCAGCGAATATAAAGACACGGGCCATACAACGATAACAATTGAACAACTGCTGGCGTTAGGAGAAAAAATCGCCAGAAGTAAAAAAGTAAACAGGCTTTACCGCAATGATAAAATCCGGAATCCTGACCGCCTCTTGATTATGCCATACACTTCGGGCACAACGGGCGGACCAAAAGGGGTGATGTTGTCACATGGAAATATTTCAGACAGGGTTGAAGCTGTAATTAAAACCCTCAAAATCAGACCGGGAGACAGAATCTTGTCTTACATGACATTGGGTCATATTTCTGAACTTATCGCCACATTTTTCGGCCAGATGATAGGCGGCTATACAGTATATTTCACTGAATATACAGACAGAGAAGAACTAAAGAAAAACTTCACTTCCGTCTTAAAAAGAGCCAGACCGACTGTTTTCTTAGGCGTACCAAAAGTTTGGATAAATATTGAAGCTGGAATTGAAGAGAAATTAAAATCCGCGGGAACATTGGCAAGGTTGGCGCCTTTGTCTCTCCTTAAGAATAAAATTAAAGAAGAGCTCGGGCTTGACCACACAAGAGTGGCTATCAGCGCCGGTTCGGAAATAAGCCGGCACGAAATTAAATTTTTCCGCAAGCTTGGACTAAATATAACTGACATATACGGCCAGACAGAAACAGCCGGGCCTCTTCTTGTAAACGGCTCCGTTTTAGGAGATACCAATCAAGTTTTCTTGGAACCTTTCAGTAAAGAAATCGTAGTGACAGGAAAAGCAGTCATGCTTGGCTACTACAATAACCCGGAAGCTGACAAAAAATGTTTTGAGAAAGAGACGCTTGGGGCCCACCCGCCTAATGGAGAACCCTTGCAGGAGCGATTGTACCATACGGGAGATGCGGGCAGGTTTAATATCTTAAACAAAACCATATCTATAGCGGGAAGGATGGGCGAAGGCTACAAATCAGCGCAAGGGGAATATGTAACTGAAGAAAACATTCATGAATTAGAGCAAGAAATCAAAGACCACATAAGGGACATTGACCCCCAAGCAGAGGTTATCGTGTACGGAAAAGGTAAATCATATCAAGTTGCACTGATTTTTCTGAATAAAAAACCTTCGGACAAAGAAGAACTCGCGAAACTAAATGAAATGTTAAAAGCCAGAGTAAGAACGATAGGGAAGGGGTTACTGAAAATCGGCAATATGGCCGTTTTAAGCAGCCAGACAGATTTAATACTGACTCCGACGCTAAAACCCCGAAAAAAAGAAATTATGGAAAGATTTCAGAAGTTAATTGATGGGTTGTAAGCCGAGAAATCGGCTTTTTGATTGGAAAAAAAGTGAGGTCGGTGTAAAAAGTTGTGCGATAGTTTACTGTTGCACAACTTTTTCACATTGTAAGACATACTAAATAAAAACACAAAAAGATAGGGGATAATATTTTTGACTTATTTAGTATGTCTTACAATGTAGGTTGTGCGACATAGTAACTGCGCAAATTAGCTACCCTTGAGTTAACAAGCTCAAAACCAGTTTAAGAATCCCCAATGTAACTGACAGAGTTGTAACAACTAACTTTATGAAAAGAATAGTTACAGCTTTCAAAGTGCCAGAAATATCCTTAGTTGAAAAACTTTTAACATTCACCAGATCTTCAAAGGTAAGACCGTAGCCTTTGGGTATAAACTTATTGATATCCGAAGAAGAAATTCCCAGAATATTGGGCACAGTTGTTTTGTAACCAAAAATACTCTTAATAAGCTCGTTGAGAGAACTGCCAATTTGGTTGGTCTGATTAGTGCCAAGGCCTGAAAAAGCGCCTGAGTTGTCAGTGTTATCAAGAGGGTAGCCCCAGGCAAAAGGAGTAAAAAATAGAAAATAAAAAGTAAAAAGTAGAAGAGAGATTTGAAAATTGAAAATTTTAAATTGAAAATTTGTTTTCATGCTTCCCTCCTCTCCATAACTTATTTGACAACTTTTACTAAGTATTGTCAAATAAGTTATCCACAGGTGCTATCTAAAAACACAACTCCCCCACCCCGTCAAGTATCAGTCGTTTTTTGTAAATACATCCATTTCTTTAGACATTAAAGAAACCGCTTTCGAAAAAGGCAGAATTGAGGCCAGGTACCGGAAATCAACAACCTCTCTTATCAGCCAGCCCCAAAATCCGGTGACCGTGAACCAGTTTGCCAAATGCGCCACAGCAAATTTGCCTCCTACCGGAGCAATCCAAACGCTGTAAAATGGCTTATAAAATGAGAATTTCTTTTCGCCAATCAGAGTTTTTAAAATATTTTCAGCAACCACTTTGCCCTGATCAGCCGCAACATAAGCCAAACCCGGAATGGGTTTCTTAATTTTAGAATCTACAAAGACAGTATTGTCCCCCGCCCCAAAAACTTCGTCATGTCCTTCGGCCTGCATAAATTCGTTCACCAATATTTTCCCTTTTTCATCCAATTTTAACCCGCTTATATTTTTTAAAAACGAAGAAGCTCTGACACCCGCAGTCCAAATAACAAAATCGGCCGGCAACCTCTCCCCTCCTTTTATCTGCGCAAAATCAGATCCTATTTCCTCAATGGCAGAGCCTTCCAGAATTTCTATGCCCAAAGACTTAATCCGTTCTCTGATAATCTCCCTTTCTCTCTCGGAAACCATAGGCAAAATTTTCGGCCCGGCCTCAATCAATTTAATTGAGGTGCATTGGTTGCCCAGTTTACAAACTTTTTTCAAGTTTTCTGTACAGCAGGCCAGTTCTGCCGCCAACTCAATGCCATTAAAGCCGGCTCCGGCAATCAAAAACTTTATCGGCAAGGGGCGTTTGCCAGCCTCGGCCTCTTTATAAACCCGGGTTATTTCCTGATTAAGAAAAACTGCTTCGTCAATCGTTTTAAATTTATAAGCATACTCTTCAACCCCTTTTATATTAAAGGTTTCCGTTTCGGCGCCGAGAGCTAAAACTAAATAGTCATACGAAAAAACTTTGTCGCCGCTTGAGACAGCCTCTTTTTTGTTAAGGTCCACTTGAGAAATTTCCGACTGGACAAAATTTATTTTTGTATCTTCAAAAATTTCAGCATAAGGTATGGCGATTGTTCTTTTTAATTTAACCTGATATCGGTCGCCTGCCATGCCGAAAGCCGAAGCCACTTCATAAAGAGCGGGCAAAAAAAGGTGGTAGTTATTTTTATCGACAAGGGTGACCTTTGCTTCTTTGCCGGAAAGTTTTTTGTCCAATTCCAAAGCGGTTCTTACGCCGCCAAATCCCCCGCCGAGAATTAAAACATTGACCATGCTTAATTTTAGCATAAATAAAAAGCCCGCAAAATGCGGGTTAGTCCTGGCCTAATGCCCTTTCAAGAGCATCGAAGTCACAGTCTTTGGGTTCCTCTTTTCTTGGCTCATGGTCAACCCATAAACCATAGCAAATGCAGGGCCAACCAAAACTTGGATGTATCTCCGGCCTCCAGTTGCTAATCCTAAGATTTGGATTCCGCCTTTCAAAATCAACCAGCTTTTCCAAAATCAGTTCGGGCCCATCAGTGTCCATTCTTACCAATTCGTAAAATTTTAAAAAACAGTGATTACCGCGCATAACAACACTTAAATCTGACATACTTTCCTCATTTTCAGGCCAAATCAAACTAAAGAATTTTAACTAATACCCTACAAATAGTCAAGCGGATTCAGCGACCCTTCAAAGTAATTGAAATAAAGCTGGCCGTTTTTGTCGTTAATGTAAGTGAAAAAATCTTTGTAAAGACTGAGGTGCAAGTGGGGTCCGGTCGCGTTGCCGGTACTGCCTTCGTAGCCGATTATGTCGCTGGTAGAGACATCGGTGTTGTTGGCAAGCCCCGACAGCGCGCGCATGTGAGCATAGACGCTCACTACTCCCCCTTCGTGCATCACCGCCACCCAATTGCCGAATCCATCGTTAAAGCCTCCTGCCAATATCGCGCCGCCGGCTATAGGTTTGATTGCCGAACCGTAGCCGCTGGCAATATCAACGCCGTTATGAGGCGCTCCGCCGTAGGGCCCGCGGGAGCGTCCGCAACGGGCGTATTTGGTACAGCCATAACCCTGCGTCAGCCTATAGTCTTCTTCCGGCCACTGGTAGATTTTGCCTTTGGGCGGAATTTTGTCAGCCGTAACATGCACAATGAAAGCGCCTGTTTCCAAAGCCTGAGCTTCCAGTCTTTTTAACTCATCAAAAAACTGCGCCTCTTTTGCTTCCGTTTCGGCAAGAAGTTTTTGATAAGCCGCCTCCTGCCCTTTGGTTCTGACCAGCAAATCATCTTTATTTTCTTTAGTGTCTCCCAAGGCCGCTTCTTTGTTTTTCTGAGTATCATTCAGCTTTTCAAGTTCTTGTTTTTTTTCTTCCAAATCCTGCTTGTCGGCTTCCAGATTTTCTTTATCGGTTTTTAAAACCGTAATTGCCGCCAGCAAACTTTTGTTTAGGTTGTCGGCCTGTTTGGCTTGGGCAATGAAGTCAGAAAGGTGGTTGTTTTTTAAAACTATATTCAGAAGATTCTCGCTGTCATTTTTCTGCATCAAATTCAAAATCACAGCGACAACTTCTCTTTTGCCGCTTATTGTTTTTTCTTTGTCAAAAATCTTGCCGCGCAGATCGGTAATCGTAAGCTGAGCTGAACTTATCTGACTGCCCGTAATTCTAATCTGGGTTTCCAGTTTTAGAATCTGGGTATTTAATATGTCAATTTCTCTCTTCAGGCTCTGGCCTTCTTTCTGCTTGTTTGAAACAACTTTCTGGTACTCATCCGACTGTTTTTGCAGTTCTTCAATCTGTTTTCGCAAATCCAAGATTTTCTGGTTTATGTCGTCTGCGGCATAGGCGGAAAAACTGAAAATCAAAAACGAAAAAATTAGAACTGAGCAAACCAGCCATACACCTGCATTATTTTTTCGCAAGAGCATTTTGAATACGGGCT
>CAYZNJ010000010.1:2255-17475 GCA_964479745.1 uncultured Candidatus Saccharibacteria bacterium | reverse complement strand
TGGCCTTTGGGGGGCGACAAACACGTTTCTTTATGTTAAGGTAACCCGGCATCGTTCTTAAACAATAAAACAAGGAGGACATTGAAAACAGTGAAAAATGGCATTCCGTCAGTTCTGCTTGTGGGAATAGGGCGGTGGGGTCAAAACTATATTCGAATCCTGCTTAAGCTGCAGGCCAAAGGACTTTGCCGCTTGGTGGGTGTAAACAACGATACCAACCACAGCCTGCTCCAGTACATTGGCAAAGAATTCGGAGTACGGACATTTTGCAAAGATGACGGCTTTGAAGAATCTGATGCTGTTATTATTGCGGTCCCGACACACAACCACTTCACGGTGGCAAAGAGAGCATTGTTAGCAGGAAAGGATGTGCTTGTTGAAAAGCCGCTGACTAAAACACTGGAAGAAGCCCAGGAACTCAATAGAATCCACAAGACTTCTTCACAGGTTTTTATGGTCGGCCATACCTTTCGGTATAATCCGGCATTGGATTATGTGAAGAAACTTCTGTCAGACAGAGAAATAGGGAGCATACGTTTCCTTCGGGGACGCTTCATGGGCCTTAGGCCCAAAGAACAAGACGCCGGAATCCTTGCCACAATTGCAATTCACTTTATCTATTTATCAAATTATATTATGGGCAAGACTCCAAAAAAAGTATGGGCTAAAACAAGCTACTTCCTGGACTCAAAATTAGAAGACCACTGTCTTGTGCGCCTTGACTACGGTCGGGAGTTCAGTCTTATTGAATCGGACTATTTTACTCCCGGAAAGTGGCGGACGTTTGATATCATCGGCACGCAAGGAGCTATCTTGCTGGACACGCTCAACCAAAAAGTAGAGCTACATCAAAAAAAGCATATATACACCGGGGGTGGTTTTGAGGTACATGACGGAAATACGCTGTACCCTAACATAGAATTTCAAGAACCCTTGTATTTGGAACTTAGCCATTTCTTAGATTGCATCCGGCAAAGAACAGAACCTCTTACCGGAATCCAAGACGGTATAGAAGTTTTGCAAATTATCAAGGCGGCTTATGAGTCTTCTAGTTCCGGCGAAACAGTAACGATTGAACAACAAACACCAGAAAGGAGAAAGTAGAATGTCAAGAAAAAGCGGTCGTTGTCAAATATGCGGGAGTGATACAGAACAATTTTTAGACCTAGGCAAACACCCTCCATGCAACTTCCTGAATGAGGACGAAATAAGCCAAGAAATTATGTATCCGATGGCAGTCCACTTTTGTCCGACATGCAGTCTTGTGCAACTAGGAGAAACCGTTAACCAAGAAGCTCTTTTTCTGCCTCATTCCGGCTATCATCATATAGCCGCGCTATCCTCAAGCTTCTTAGAGCACCTTGACATCCTGGCATCAGAAACAGTTGAAAGGTTTGGTCTTAAGTCAAGTGATCTGGTGGTTGAGATCGGGTCAAATGACGGCGCCTTGCTTGAAGCGTTTCAAAAACGAAATGTGAGAATATTGGGAGTTGATCCAAGCGACGTTGCGAAAATAGCTGCAAATAAAGCATTGTCGACTTTAAGCAAGTTCTTCAACGAGGAGGTTGCCGCAGAGATCGTTCATACACACGGCAAAGCAAAGGTTATGACCGCACTAAATGTTTTTGCGCATTTGTCTTCGCTTCATTCGGTTGTAAGAGGAATTGAAAGCCTGCTTGCTTCTGACGGAGTTTTTATCAGCGAGAACGGCTACGTATTGGATCTGGTTAAAGAACTGCAATGGGATTTCATCTATCAAGAGCATCTCCGCTATTACTCTCTCCATTCGCTAACTTACCTGTTCAAAAAGTTTAACATGGACATATTTCACGTAGAGCGAATTCCTGCGCACGGAGGTTCCATACGGGTATTCGCCTGTAAGAATGGCGCTTACCAGATCTCTGATTCGGCTACGGCTCTTCTCAAAGAAGAAAAAGAGTTTGGACTTCTTGAGCTTAGTACTTATGAAGAGTTTGCTGAGAAGGTAAAAGCTCATCAAAAAAGTTTAGTAAAGATGCTGCAAAGTATTCGCGCAAAAGGGAAAACAATTGCCGGTCTGACATTTCCGGCCCGAGCAGAAACACTTCTCACCAGTTGCGGCATTGGTCCGGAAACAATCTGCTATGTTACCGAATGGAGCGACATCAAAATTGGAAAGTTCACACCGGGCACGCACATCAAGGTCGTGGACCAGAAAGTGCTCTTTGGCGATGAAGCGCCGGACTACGGCCTTATGTTGTCCTGGCATATTCAGGAAGAGCTTATTCCTCGATTTCGGGAAAAGGGATTCAAGGGCAAGTTTATCATCCCCCTGCCGGTGCCGGCCATCGTGTCTTAGTTGTAATATCAACCCCTCTGGTCCACGAAACGGATTAGGAGGGGTTTTTCATATTTTTCCTTGCGATATCTATGCCGTAGGCATAAAAGTCATACCTTCTGGGACTTGTGAAATGTTTCATTATCGTTTTTTCGTTGGGCCTGTTTTTAATTATATATGTGTCAGCCGGAAAAAAATCAAAATTAATTTGAGATATCAAAGATCCCCAGCCAGCCATGCCCAAAAAATAGTCTTTGATTTCCCTTCTCGTATTTCTAAAATAATCTACAAACATATCTAGAGTCAGGCTTTCCCTGTTGACCAATATAAGTCCCGGGTTCATGAGACCCGCACGTTTTTCTATTAATTTGTGCCTTTCCTCGTATTCCCTGCTCACCTTTAAATCGTAAGTTCCATACTGACAAGAAATTAGAGCGTCAAACCGGCTCCCTCCGTTAACAAAATCTATGATTTCAGCTGGTCTCCTGAAAAACAACAAGTCGCTATCGCATATCATCACCTTTTTAGATTTGCTTAACAGAAATATATCAAAAAACTCCATTACGACAGCATGTCCTTTGTCCCTGTATTTTCTTATATCCTCCGGCAGACCGGGGTAATTTTTAATAAGCTCGTCCACTTCGGTTCTAAATAAAACCTTTAAGTTGTCAAACCTGCTCTCAAGAATAGAAGCTGATTTTTTATCAAACGAACCGTCATCGTGGACAACAATGTTGGGACATAATTTAGAAAAATACAAAAAAGATTTCAAGGCCCACTCCAACATATCGGCATCGTCTTTTTGACACAAAACATGAATTTCAAAATCATTGTTTACAGAACATCCCTGCTTGGACAACTTAGGTAAAAATTGATTGCCAAAGAGCTTATTTTTGAAGTAATTGAAATAATCTATAAAGTCGTATTTCTGGCTAAAGAGCCTCCTTATAAAGAAGAGCTCCATTTTCAGTTTTTTGAGCATCCTCAACATGGTTGTAGCCGAATATTTCTTATGATAACATATCACCGTGCCGCTAAAAGTAGCAGACAATTCTAAGCAGGTTGTTGGCGTTATTGGGGGTGGTGTTTTTGGAATTCTAACAGCTCTCGAGATCGCAAAAAGAGGCTATCCCGTTATTGTTTTTGAAAAAGAAAAAGAGATTATTATGGGAGCGTCGCTTGTCAATCACGGCAGGATTCATATGGGCTATCATTACCCCTGAGATAAAAAAACCGTCGCCCAGAGCCTAAAAGCCAAGATTCCATTTGAAAGTTTTTTTGGCGAATCGGTGGTAAAAAAAATAAATAACTATTACATGGTTGCGAAAGAAGGAAGCATGACTAACCGCAGTAACTTATTATCATTTTGTAAAAAAATGGGTCTGCCGTATAAAACTTTGTGGCCCTCTGAATTAAAAATATCAAAAGAAAAAATATCTGTCAGCATCAAGGTGCCGGAAACAATTTTAGACGCAAACAGAAAAAGAGACTTACTTCTTAAAAAAATATCGGAAACCGGCAATATCACTTTGTTGACAAATGCGGAGGTCGTAGGTCTCAAAAAAAGCAGTGGCAGATTCACTGTAAGTTACGGGCCGGATGACAAAAAAAGGGTTATTAACTGTGCAGCCTTAGTAAATGCGACATACAGTGGAATAAACCACATTAACAGTCTGCTTGGCTTACCGCTTGAAACATTTCAATACGAACTGTGCGAATTACCCGTCGCTTCTACACCGTGGAAAGACACGGGCTGGATGATTATGGACGGACCGTTTTTCAGCGCAATGCCATTTGGCTATTCAAAAAATCATCTTTTTTACGACGTTGAACTTTCAGTTTTAGAGAGAACCATCGGCAAGCTGCCAAATTTCAAATTTGGCATAGACTACTACAATACTAAAGAAAGGAGAGCAGAAAGATTTAATAAATACAGGGAAAAATGGAAATCGTGGATCGGAGGAATTGAAAATTGCAGACATCTTCATTCCATGTATGTTACGCGCGTTATCTTGCCTAAAACAGAAAAAACAGATGCGCGCCCCACAATAGTAAAGGAGATTCTTCCCGGATTTTGGCAGATCTTTTCTGGTAAGATTACTACCAGCGTACCCGAAGCAATAGAACTCGGCAACAAAGTCAATAAATTTTTAAAAAGAAAGTTGTAAAATGTCAGCTGTTTTTAATGTATTTCAATGTCTCTGATATTCCGTCTTTTAATTTTATTTTTGGTTCGTCCTTAATCATTTTCTTCATAAAACTGATGTCGGGAGTTCTATATTTTATTTCTCCTTTTCTTCTTGCCGGTTTATAGATTGTTTCTGTATTGGGAATTATTTTTTTGATCTCATTTGCGAGCTGTTTTATGCTTATAGAATTTCCCGAACCGATATTCATTGGCCGGCCGTTAACTTTGTCATTCAAAAACGCTTTTAAGCTCAACCTCACATTATCTTCAACATAAACAAAATCTCTGGTCTGTTCACCGCCGCCATATATCTCCAGTTTCTTCCCCGCTAAAGCATTCTTTAAAAATACCGAAACGACAAAGCCTGAACCGCCGAAGTCCTGTCTCGGTCCATAAACATTGAAAAATCTGACGATCGTAACCGGTATGCCGTACTTTTCATAATAAGCCAAAAAATACTGTTCCCCTAAAATTTTGACCAAACCATACGGCCACTTGCTGTTAAAGGTGTCATCTTCAGCTATCGGCAGCTTAACCGGCTCGCCATATACTTCCGAAGAAGAGGTAAAAAGGACTTTTTTAACCTTAGTTTGCCTTGACAGTTCAGCAATGTTTTTTATCCCTTCAATGTCTCTAAAAACTTCCAAAGGTCTCTCGCTTGTCCTTTTAACGCCGACCATAGCCGCATAATGCATGACATAGTCAGGTTTTTCTTTCAAGAAAACCGGTTTAATTTGTCTTAAATTGTTGACATCTTTTTTATAGAATTTAAAACTCCGATCATTTTTTATGTGTTTAATGTTGTCCAGCTTGCCATTAGAAAGATCGTCTACACAAATAACTTTTGCGCCATGCTTTAAAAGAAGGTCGCACATATGCGAACCCAAAAACCCGGCTCCGCCAGTCACCAAAAATTTGCTTGTCATGTTTTTATCCATGTTCTAAAATTCTATTTTTAACCATGCCCATGCCATAGATATAAAACTCATGCCGCCTAGGGTTGGTAAAATGTTTTGCCACGGTATTTTGATTTAGCCTGCCTCTGATGCTGTACCGCTCAAGCGGAAGAAAATTAAACTTTGTTTGAGCAATCAGGCACCCCCAGCCCGACATTTCAACAAAATAGTCTTCAGGCGCTCTCCGGGTGTTCTCAAAATATTCTAATAATTTGTCAAATTCAACTTTATCTTTTTTATACAGGATAATCCCGGAATTCATAAGATCAGCGTAATTTTTTAAAATGTTGTGTCTTTCCGCATAATCTTCCGACAACTTCAGATCATATGCCTCGTTGTGTTTTGAAATCAAAGAGTCGTAACTGCTACCTCCCTCAATAAACTCCAAAATTTCCCGCGGACGGTTAAAAAACAGAACATCAGAATCAAGAACTATAACTTTCTCCGACTGGCTTAGCAGAAAAATATCCGTCAGTTTATATATCAATTTGTGCCCGTGATTTCTATATTCCAGAAGTTTAGGTGATAAGCCAGCCATATTGTTGACCAGTTCGTCAGCTTTTTTTAAAGGCAGAACCGTTAATTCCGGAAATTTATGTTCTAACTTGTCTTTAGTCTTTTGGTCAAAAGATCCGTCGTCATGGACAACAACTTTTGGACAAATACCGGTTGCGTCCATAAAAGACATAAGCGACCAAGCAAGCATGACAGCATCCTTTTTTTGGCAAAGCGTGTGGATTTCAACACCGTCAATTAGTTTATAGTCGGGCAATTTAAAGTTATAAATCTCCTTTGCCTTCCAAAATTTATTTACCAAATATTTTAAGACGCCATTCCACCCATAGCCATAGCGGAGAGTTTCTTTGACAAAAAATAATTCTTCTTTAACCATCTTCATATGAAATCCAATATCTTACGCACCCTGCCCGCCCACGTATAATTTTTTACATCTTCAAACGCTTTTTGGGCAAGTTGATTAGATTTTATGGGGTCGTTAATAACTTTCTTAATTGTTTCTGCCAGTTGCCGGCTGTTATCAGATTCTGCAAGCCAAGAATTATTTTGATCTAAAACTTCTTTAATAGAAGGCAGATTCGATGCCACGATAGGCCTTTTTGAAGCCATGTATTCAAAAAGTTTTAACGGCGAAGTATATGACTTTGAAATTTCTTCTTTAGCGGAGTTGGGCAGTACCAGAAGATCTGCTGCCTTTAGATAAACTGGCATTTCTTTGTGCGGTTTATGGCCTAATATTAAGACGTTTTTTAAGTCCATATCTTTTATCTTTTGCTGAAACTTTTCTATATCATATTCGGTTCCACCTACGAAGACAAATAAAAAGTTTTTCGCAGTTAGAAATTGATCACTAGAAATTAACTTTGCCGCTTCCAACAAGGTTCCTGTTCCTTTCCATTCAAAAAGATGTCCGGCATACATAATAATTTTCTTGTCCAGCGGTAAATCAGCTCTGGCTCTGGCTTCTTCTTTTGATATATCAATGTCAAAATCTGCCAAATCAACGCCGTCGTGTGCAACCAATATGTCAGAATCTTTGATACCGAACTTTACCAAGTCCTCCCTTATGCCGTTGGAAATAGCAATTATTTTTAAATTTTTCTTTTTGAAACAAAAATAAAATCTTTTTCTTTTATTTGAAAATCTATGGCATTCAAAAATAACATTTTTGTTTTTCTTGCTTAAAAGATACGCCACTAACTCGTCCCGAGTATAATAGATATTGGCATTTTCTTTTAACGCTTCGCCAGCCAGCGCTTTGGCTGAAAAATAATTTTTGATAAGAAAAGCTATTTTGTCCAAAAGTCCCGGCAAGTAAAAATCTCCAGATTTAACTTCTTTAGTTAGAAAGTTTTTTTTGACAAAATAATAAGAAAATATGTCCTGACTTATGCTTGGATTTTTACGGTAGGGATATAATAGTTTTACTTCGTGCCCTTCCTCTGCAAAAGCCTCGCACATTTTGGCGACTTGAATTCCATATGCTTTTTCTGTCGGAAGCCGGCCATTAAAAAGATAAATTAATTTCATTTAATTAATGCCTAGGTCTTTCAAAACTTTTTTGACTTCTGTTTGCCACAAAGGAAGCAAGACCCCCCAAGTTATAGCCTTTTCAATATTAAGCCACATTTCTTTGGGCCTGTTGGCAATCTTAGCAGCTTCGGTTTTGTCAACCGAAACTATTGAAATCTGGCCCTTAAATCCAGGAAATTTTTTTACTATAAGCTTCCAGACATCGGCTTTGTTAGCAATATCTCTGCTGCCAAGATGTAAGATGCCCGGTCTAAAATTTTTTATAATCGTAAGTAATATTCGGCCAAATGTATCTGTGCTTATCGGATTTATCCTCACATCAGAAAATAGGCTGAAGGACTTGTTTTGTTTTGCGGCTTGAACAAACCACTGTAAAAAACTAGGATGGGCCCTAACCGGACGAACACCAATCGGGTTAACTCTCACTACCAAGCCTTGCTTGTATTTGACAACTTCTTTTTCGCCCAATAATTTGGTTTTTGCATAATAATTAACCGGGTGCGGAATGTCAGTTTCCTTATAGTTACCCTTCTTTCCGGAAAATATCATAGGCGTAGATATATAGATTAAGTTAGCCTTGAATTGCCGGGCCAGATCAACAATATTTTTAGTCCCCACGGCATTTACCTCATAACAAAGCGCTTTGTTTTGCTCACACTTGTTAACCTCAGTCATAGCTGCGCAATGAATAACATAGTCTATACCAGAAACTTTAAGCTTTTCACTCACATTCTTTATCTCCGGTTGAGATGTAATATCAAATCTTTTTTTATAAACTTTAAATCCCTTATTTTCTAGTATTTTACACAAACGCAAACCGAGCATACCGCTTGCTCCGGTAACCAGAATTTTTATTTTCATTTTTTTCTTCATTTTAAAGAGAGTCCAAAAAGTTACCCAAACGTTCTGCAATAACTTTGTGGCTAAATTTCTGAAGAATATGTTCTCTCCCGTTTTTACCGAACTCTGCTCTAACTTCCGGATGCTGGGCCAAATATATCATAGCTTCAGCTAAGGCATGCGTATTTTTGGGTTCAACCAAAATCCCGGTTTTTTTATCAAGAATAGCTTCGGGTATGGCGCCTATATTCGTAGCGACGACCGGCAAACCGCTAGCCGACGCCTGAAGCAGAGTCCAACCATATTGCTCTTCCCAGCCTTTATATGGTTCAGAAGGGTGAACCAAAACGTCAACCGAAGAAAAGATGCCTGCCAACTCATGATTCGGCAGCCATTCAATAAAAGTAACCTTATCAGCAATACCAAGCTTATTGACCAGATCATGCGCCCCGGACCAAAGTTTGCCTATGCCAATCATAACTAAATGGGCATTCGAGAGCTTCGGCAATACTTCATTAAAAGCGTTTATGGTTGTAAAAACGCCCTTGCGCTCGTCAAACACCGCGCCGAATAAAAATATGAATTTCCCTTCCAATCCAAACTTTTTTCTGAAATCACTTGGGATATCGGGTTTAAAAATGTCAACATCAACTCCGGATTGAGGAATAACGGCTGTCTTGATTTTGCCGTTAAGATACGGCTTTAAGATTTCATACGCTTGCTGTGTACCCAAAAGAGCGCCGGCGCTTAAGTTAATATTCTGCCGTAAAAGCCACTCCGTGATTTTGAGCTTCAGGCCTTTCAAGCGTCTGGTATAAGCAATATTTTGCCAAGTCAAAAAAACATGCTTCAAACCCATTTTTTTAGCCAAACGGCTGTAGAGATAAGTGCTTAATTGGTTAGGCTCGGCTGAGCTCAACAGCACGTCGCCTTTCTTGGCCAGTTTTCTAAGTATCATGCCGGTGAAAGGCATCCAGCCTTTTAACATCCCCTTTATTACGGGGTAGTGCGAGTGGTAAAAAGGAGCCCATGTTTTAATGATGGCAAATTCGCTTTTGTCCGGCGGGACGACCTTGATTTTACCGCCCTTGGCTTTCCAAAGTTTGGGCATAATAAAAACAAGCGCTTCCTTATTCTTAAAAAAATCAAACATCCGCAGATGCCGGTCAAATATGTAAGTGTAGGAATTAACAAAAATTTTCATTTTGATAATTTGAAGCAAACTTGCTCGGCAAACAGGTTCGGCCAAAAATCCCGCAGATATCTTTTACCGCTCCCGGCTTGAGTGTGTGTTATTTTAAAATTTTGCTTTTCAAGCATCTTTCTAAAATCAGCAACCGACCAATATCTAAGGTGCTCCATCGGATGAATTACCCATTGTTTCGGAAAGTGCCCGCTTAGTAGGGTTAATCTGTGTTTCCAAAAAGCTATATTGGGTATTGAAACAAGCATATGACCTTTGGAAACTCTGGCCATCTCCAAAAGAGCTTTTTCGGTCGCAGAGATATGTTCCAAAGCTTCAGTAGCTATCACGTAGTCAAACGAGTTGTCGTTGAAAGGAAGAGGGTCTTCCAAACTGCCTAAAACAACTTTCAAGTTTCTGGCTTTGGCTTTTTTCAAAGCTACTTCCGAGATATCCAAACAGGTTACGTCGCAATTATTTTTCTTCTCTATGAGCTCGGCCAAATAACCGTCGCCGCAACCAAGATCAAGCACTTTAGATCCGGGACTTATCCAGGAAAGAAAGATATCGTATCTGTATTTATGGGCCGATTTGCCCTGAATCCAGTATCGATCGTAAAAATCCTGATAATCTTCTTTTTTCATTAAATCAATTTGGCCTTCCATGTTTTGGGAGTATCGGGATGTTCAAGGTCAAGAGAAGCAAGATATGTAAACGGCTGTTTGCCCAGTTCACGCGCCCATTCAATCATTTCTTTAACACCTTCCCTTAGCCCGACACTGGCTTTAAAGTTAAGCAGTTTCCCGGCTTCAGTGTGAGTACAGTAAGCATATTTAACTTCCTGCGGCCTGTCCGGCACATTTTTGGGTCTAAATTCAGACGGAATATTTTTTTTGCCAAAAAATTCTTCCAAAACTATGCGGGCCATATCCTTTATAAACACCACCTCGTCCGAACCGATATTAAAAACTTTGCCTTCGCATTTTTTACTGAAACCGGCTCTTATCATTGCCGGCGCAACATCGTTAATATGTGAAAAGGCGCGTTTTTGTTTTCCATCGCCGTAAATATAGAAATTCTTGCCGTGCAGCAAACAATTGATAAAAATGCCTATCACATTTCTGTACGGGTCGCTTAAGTTCTGATTCTTCCCGTAAACATTATGCGGCCGGATAATTACATATTTAAAACCGTAAACTTTTGCCATAACCTCCGTCGTTTTTTCCATTGCCGCCTTAGACATTCCGTAAATATCTTCCGGCTGGGGAATCATGCTCTCGTGAAAAGGCGCCTGCTGACCGCCATAAACACTCATTGAACTGGTTAGAATCATTTTTTTAAGACCGTGTTTTATAGCCGGCACAAGAAGATTAGTGTAGGCGACCAAATTTCTGTCAACGGCGCTGAAAGGGGTAAATTGGCTTCTGCCCTCGGTGGCATCAGCAGCAAGGTGAAAAATGATATCGGGTTTTAGCTTGCTGATATATTCAGCTGTCCTTGTTCTGTCTCTAAGATCTAGTTTAGTAAAAAACTTTTTCTGGGAAACATTTCTCATAAATCCCCCCGAAAGGTCGTCAACGCCGTATACTTCATGTCCCATAGCAAAAAGCCGGTCATACAAATGGCTTCCTATAAAACCAGCCGAACCGGTTACTAAGATTTTAAGATTTTTGGACTTCATTTATTATTTTTAAAAATTCTCCTCCCAATATTCTGTGCGATGCGTTTTCTTTAAACTTCTGGTGGCCATTTTCCGCTAATTTATCCCGTAACTCCGCGTTGCTTTTTAATTCCATGATCGCTTTCGCTATATCGTTCGGATTGGCGGCCGGAATTAAATACATGTCGTTGTTATCAAATAATTCTCTTATTGCCGGAGTGTCGGCGGTAATAACAGGTTTTTTCATAGCCAACGCCTCATAGACCTTGTTGGGAATAACAAGCGGCGTTTTGGGCGTGTTGCCGAAAAGACCCAAAACAATATCAGATTTGGCTATTTCAACTCTCAAATCTTCGGGCTTCATCATACCCGTAAATTCTATATTTTTCAACCCCAGTTCCTCGGCTAAAGAAACGCTTTTGGGCTTGTCCTGTCCTTTGCCTATAAAGTGAAAAATTATGTCTTCATAAGATTCCAAAATTTTTGCCGCTCTGACGATATATTCCGCTCCTTGCAAGGGAACATAGGTGCCAAAAAATATGAGATGAAACTTGTTATCTCCATAACTTTTTCCTTCCATAGGTCTAAAATTTTCGTCGTTGGCGCCTATCCAGATTCTTCTGAATTTTTCTTTCGGCAATTTAAACTCGTTTACAAAAAAATCAATGTGAGCGTTAGTATCAAGCAAAACCACATCGGCCAACCCGCATGACCGCTTGTCTAAAAACCTGAGATATTTCGCCCGCCAACCGGTTTTAGGCCACTTTTCCCTGTCTAAGATGTAGCCGCCGTAATGCGACGTAAAGGCGTCAAAAATAACAGGCCTTGCCTGTTTGGAGCTCAGCCGAAGAAGCCAAGCCAACAATTTGGTTAAAAACATTACCTCTTGTCCGGGAAAACCAACGACCATCACATCACAATTTTGCTTAAATTTTAAATAATCAAAAAAAAGCTTGAGCAAGGCAAGGCGTCCGGGCTTTCTTCTTAATTCCAAAACATCAACGCCGTTTTTTCTTAAGCCGTTTATTAAGACCCAATTGCGGGCATAACCGGGGTCATAAATGCCGAAATATAAGACTCTTAGGTTATCGTTCATTTTTATTGTTCGTTTATGACCCTGGCCATTTTATCAATCAATTTGTCCAGATTATGATTTTCTGTCACATATTGCCTTAACTGCCCGCCAATTTCTTTTTCGCTTATCTTTTTTATTTTATCAGCCAGTTCCACGGCATTATTTTCGTCAAACAATAACTCTGCCGGCAAAAAACTGCGGGCGGCATCACTGGAACTCAAGATATTCATCCCGCAAGACATGGCTTCCAACAATGTCTTGTCTAAACTGCCGGTTCTGCTTAAGTGAACAAAAACATCATGCGACTGGTAATACGAAGGTAGATTTTTATGACTTACTTTACCGACAAAATTAAAGTGACTCTGCAGTTTGTAGTCCGCAACTTGTAACTTGAGTTTATTTTCATACCGCCTGTCTTCTTCCAGCGCCGGCTCACCAATTATCGTAACTGAAAATTCTATATTTTGGTCTTTCAAAATTTTGGCAGCCTTGATAAGCGTCTCATAGTTTTTAATCGGCGAAATACGGCCTACGCTTAAAATCTTAACCCCCCCAAGGTCGAATCTCGACACAAGATCGGATCTTGGATCGCTTGGTTTGGGCTTGAATAATTCGGTATCAACTCCATGTCCGGTTACAATCACTTTCTTTGAAAGCAGACGAAAACTTTCTTTTGAGGCCGTAAAAATGGTATCGGCAAATTTTTCTGCCAGTTTTAACTTAGCTGTCACCCCGCCGCTGGTATACCAAAAAAATACTTTTTTTTGCATTAAACGCCAGCACCATCCGCCCAAAACGACCCATATCGGATTCATATGCACAAAAACTGCATCATACTGCTTCCTATACAGAAAGATGTTTTTATAAAAATTAAAAACCCAAAATAATTTGGGCAGTTTTTTATCTTTGCCTAAGCTTATTACCTCAACATTTTCTGGCAAATTAAACTCTCCTTTTTCAAGACAAAAAATAATAACCCGGTGAAATTTCCGGGCAAAACGGACAATCCAATCAATGAAAAACCCCAGAAGCTGGTCATTTTTATCTACTTTTTTTGTGATGATTAGCAGATTTTTCATCCCCCTATATTACAACGAAAACTTCTTAAAACAAAGGGCATCTTTGTAGCTACAAAGATGCCCTTTGTTTTAACTTTAATTTAACTCTTAAATTACTTCACTGCCTGCAAATAGTCGCTGTGCACCCAGCCGTCTTTCGTTTGATATTTTATCTTGTGCCACAAACCTGACTGTCCCAGACTTTCTACTATCTGTCCGGCTGGAAGCTTGCCTAAAATAGCGCTTGCGGTGCTGGCCAATGCCCTGACATTAACCTGATTGGTGTTGACAACCTTATATTGTTTTGTAACCGCCGGCGTTGGAGAAGGCGTCGGGGATGGAGTTGAAGAAACATTTTTTCTTGAATAGTCGGCTATTTGATTTACAGATGTGTAAGCCGCTCCTTGCGGATACCAGTTAAACTCTTTGGTGTTGATGCAGAAAACTTTCTTAAAGAAATCGGGATCGTCTTTAACGGCTTGATCTCCGGTAGTGTTTACCCAGTGAAGCGCTCCGACATCTTCGCCGGTTGCCTCCACGCCATAGACTTTCTTGTCATTTGTCTCGCAGTTCCTGAAGAGACCCGATGTAACAAGAGTATCTCTTGTGGAAACAGTCGTAGTTTTAACTTTGGAAAATCCGCCAAGATGGCCATAGAATTTGAATATGGCAGGATTTAAAAATAGTCTCTTATAACCCCAGGCGTTAACTATATAGACGTCCGGGTCGCTTGAACCGGCAGCGCTGATAACGTCTCCCTCCTTCAGTTTTAAAGTAGACAAACTAGTGAAACCTTTTGAGGCCGGCGTAAACTTCATACCTGATGGAGAAGGTGTGCTTGTCGGGGTCGTAGTAGATGCCGGAGATGAAGTCGGAGTTGGGGTCGGGGTTGAAGTTGAAGTTGCCGCTGATATGGTAGCTCCTGCGCCTGAAGAACCTCCTCCGCCGCCTCCGCCACCACCGCCGCTACTGGTACCACAAGTATTGCTACTAGGCGTTATTATTACTGTTTTGGTTGTGGAACTGGTTATTGTAATTGTTGATCTACCGCTCAAACATTCATATGTATAACCGCTGTCGTTAGTCAACAAAAACCGGTCAGTAGATTCCAAGGTAAATGATTGACCGGAAGAAATGCCCACTGTCACTTGAGTATTGCTTGTGGTCACTGAGTCTGCATCAGAACCGCTTGTTATTGTAAGGTTGCCGACATCAAGAGCAACCGTTGTATCTGCGTTGAAAGAAGCAGCGCCAGTGGCACTGGCATAATTAGTTCCGGTCATAAAAACACCGGCTGCTAAAATGGCGACAAATAATAGTAAAGAAGGTTTATAAAGTTTATTTTTCATTGGTTGTATTTTATTTTCCTTGGGATTGTATGCTCTGGATAGTCTTGACAACTTGAGAATCAGGCTTTATGTTTTCCCAGAACAAAACTTGACTGCGGTTTATTGTCATTTGGTCTGTGGGTCCGTGAGGTTCAATCGCGCCAAGCTTAACAAGCTGGCCCTTGCCCTCGTCGTTTACTTTAGCGTAGTAAACGTCGGACAAGGTCAGGTACTCGGAACTGATATTTTTTAAACGGCCAAAGTATACTTGGTTGTTCGTCAAAAATATCGCCTGATATTTATCAGTATCAATAAAATCCCTTTGATTATACCGATCGTATTTAAGATAATTTGTTAAAGACAAAATACTTATAACACCTACCCCCACAGCCAGGATTACAAGACTTACCGCCGTAATAGTTGGAACATGCCTGCTGTTAATCATGAGTGTCATCTTTCAATTAACTAATGGCTAATTAATGACACCTGATAGTGCTAAGGGTCGGCGATGTAGCGCCTTGGTTAAAGCGCATATAAATCCATGCTCCGGTTGTAGATTTAAGCTG
>CAYZNJ010000010.1:0-2245 GCA_964479745.1 uncultured Candidatus Saccharibacteria bacterium | reverse complement strand
CCTACGGTTGCAGAGTTACCGCCACCGAAGTAAAAGCTGGCCGTGCCCGTACCCGGACCGACAAATGCCGCCGTATAACCTGTTCCGCCAGAGGAGGCAGAAGCAGTAGCAGCGCCGACAGTTAATTGGCTGGTTAATATCAAATCACCTGCCATAGAATGAGAAGCAGCCGTGTCAGCGATAAACCTGCCGGAAATCTGGAAGTTGCTGGCCACGGAAGCTTTAGCGTCAAAGAAGGCGTTCCCGTCCGCTTCAAGAATACCGTTAACTAAAACGTCGTTGATAGCGGCTAAACCATGAGTAGTGGCAACCGTGCCAAAACGGTTATAAGCCACAGAAGCCACCCCACCTACCTGCAACGTATTAGCAGTCATTAAGTATGATGCCGAAGCTGTGCCCTGAACTTCAAAAACAGTTGAGGGTCCGGTACCGCCAATACCGACTTTAGCGTCAAAGAAAGCGTTGTCATCAAATTCTGTCAAGCCGGCAAAAAGTACATCATCTGCCGCCGCCAGAGAGTGGCCAGTCGTTCCGATTCCAAATCGGCTATACGCCACCGAAGCGCCTGATGTACCTAATACCTGCAGTGAGTTAGCCGTAAATAAATATGACGCTGATGCGGTGCCTTGAACCTCAAAAGTTGTCGTGGGAACGCCACGTACACCTATTCGATAGTTCGTACTATCGGCTATAAAATAGTTGGTGCCGGCAGCATTTTGGAACCTGACAGATGTAGCAGAGTCAGATGCGGGAGTCACGGTTAATGTCCCCGTAGTACTCATGTTAGCTCCAATTGTACTGGCCGCATTCGCCTCTAAAGCGAAAACAAAGACAAAAGAAAAGACTACAAACACCGTAGTCATAGAAACAATCGACCTAAAGAGACCTTTAGATTTTTTCATAATACTTTTATTTTTCCAACATTCCATCTTTTGTTTTAAAAAGATTGAGATATTGGATATCAACAGTTACCTACAATTATATTAGAGGTGGGGAAGCGGCGCAATAGCAAAGTGTGGATAACTTTAGAGGAGTTTTTGCAAACTTTCAGCGTAATTTCTTATCATTTCTTTTCTTTCAAATTGATGAGCGATCACCCGGCCGGCTTGGCTGAATTTTTCCTGAAGTTCTAGATGGTTTAAAAGGTAGATTATTTTTTTGGCCATATCTTCCGGGTTCCAATCGGTAAAAAGCCCATTTTCACCGTCGTTAATAAGATCGTTCGTGAGACCGACTTTAGTAGTAATTACCGGCAAGCCGCAAGCCATCGCCTCAAGAGCAACCCTTGGCCCGCCTTCGTTGAAAGACGGATTTACAAAAATCTTAGCGCTGTTATAAGCTTTGGCAACATCGTAAGGAGTCTCCAGCCAGCCGGAGAAAATAATATTAGTTTCTAGTTTATAGTTTATAGTTTTTAGTTTCAATTTTTCTCTTTCCGGGCCATTGCCAATTATAAGCAGTCTGATATTGGGTTTTTGTTGTTTGACTATTTTTACAGCCTCGACTAGGTTAAAAATTCCTTTATTTTTTTCCAAGCGAGAAGCGAAAACCAAATCGTACTTTTTTTCCACTTCCAGCAAGAGCTTAAAAATATCCAGGTCAATATACATTGAAGGAATATGTTTTATCTTTTCTCTTGTCACTCCGGCTTTAATTAAAAAAGCAGGAGTTTCTTTCTGGTTTACCACACGAATAGCCAGAGCTTTAGCGGAGTCCCATTTGGCAAAGCAAGTCCACAGGTATTTATAAACTTTTTCCTTAAAACTTCCGGCTCTGGGATGGCCCGGAATGTGATGTGCCTCCAGTATGTAAGGAGTTTTTATTTTGCCCCACAACAATCTTGTGCCGATGCCGTTATAAAAAGGCGGATACTCGTGGACAGTCATCAAGTCAAATTTTTGCTCCCTGTAAATCTCCTTGCCCCTTTTAAAAATCCACCAAGGCTGAAAAATTAACGGCCATGGTGAAGGATGAATGTAAACATTGCCAAAATAGTTTCTAGTTTCTAGTTTATAGTTTATAGTTTTGGGAACAATGATATCTATGCGATCCCAGTATCGGTGAAACTCTTCCAGCGTATTATAAAACGCCCCGCGTTTTCCCGCGGCTAAACTCCTATCTCCAGTTATCATAAGTAGCTTTGGCATTGGTAAATGTTAAGAGATTAAGCGTAGCGAATGTTGCTTTTGAAGGCTCTGAAAGCTGTGGATTGATTGGTTTGATTGAGTATAATTCTTCACTCAAT
>CAYZNJ010000009.1:0-19970 GCA_964479745.1 uncultured Candidatus Saccharibacteria bacterium | reverse complement strand
TTTCTTCTTTGGGCCAGTTCAAAACCGCCATAACAATTCTGGCCGCCTGCCTCGGCCCTATACCCTGCAGTTTTGAAAAATATTCAATTGCTCGTCTGAATTTTTGGGACATTTATATGTTTCTCGCAAGGTTTTTAAACGACACACTGTCTTCGTCAAAGAACAATTCTACTTTGCCGGTGGGGCCATTGCGGTGCTTTTCAATCATAATTTCAGCGATGCCTCTTTTTTCCGAATCTTTTTTGACTTTATCTTCGCGGTAAATCAGCAGAACCACATCAGCGTCTTGTTCAATACTGCCTGAAGATCTTAAATCTGACAACTTGGGCCGTTGGTCGGTGCGCATTTCGGCGTTTCTGGAAAGCTGGGATACCGCCAAGATAGGAATGTTTAACTCTTTGGCCAGCGCCTTTAAGCCTCGGGAAATTTCGGTAATCTGCTGGACTTCACTGTCGGTTGCTCTAGTTGGCCTTATAAGCTGGAGGTAGTCAACTACTAAAATTCCGAGGCCATGTTCTGCCTGAAGCCTTCTGGCCATGGCTCTTATCTGAAGTATCGTCGGCGAGGGGATGTCGTCAATAAAAATGGGTGCTTGAGCCAACCTATCCAGAGCGACGGCGATCCTTTCAAAATCATTGCCCTCACCCTCGGAAGACAGTTTTCCCGTCCTCAACCGCCACAAGTTGACATTGGCTTCAGAAGCTATCAGTCTGTCAATTATCTGCTCTTTGGCCATTTCTATGCTCAAGATGCCCACCGGGACTTTTTCGTTTTGGGCAATGTTTCTTACAATGTCCAGAACCAAAGATGTTTTACCCAAAGAAGGACGGGCGGCCAAAACAATCAAATCCGATTTTTGCAATCCGGCTAAGTATCCATCTAAGTCGTAAAAACCGGTTGAGTAGCCTCTCAATTTTCCGTCGCCTTTGTGGAGTCTGTCCATTCTTTCAAAAGCTTCTTTGATAAGCGGCCCGCCGATATGCGAAAAAGAAGGCAACGTTGATTTTTGAGAGATGGCAAAAAGTTTTTGCTCCGCCTGGTCTAAAATGTTTTCAATATCCTCATCTTCCTGGTAACCAAGCCCGATTATATGGTGAGCTGAATCAATTAAGTCCCTAAGGATTTTTTTTCTTTCAACAATTTTTCCGTAGTGAAAGATGTGAGAAGATGTCGGCACGGAATTAATTAAAGATGTCAGGTAACCTGCGCCGCCGACAGCATCAAGTTGCCCCAGTTCTTGGAGTTTGTTTGATAAACTCAAAAGGTCAATCGGCTCTCTTTTTTCAAACAAAGCCAGCACGGCCCCGTAAATTATCTGATGGCTGCGGTTGTAAAAATCTTCCGGACGCAAAAAATCCGCCACTTTGTTTATGGATTCTTTGTCCAACAGCATAGAACCAAGAGTGGACTTTTCGGCTTCAATATTTTGCGGCGGCAGAGAATCTTTGGGTATCATGGCCACATTATAGAAAAAAAAGAAACAAGACCCAAACCTAGATTAGTTGATAAGATGTGGAGGGCATGTATAATAGTTCCAGATTCTTTAAAAACGGATAAGCCGATGGCGGAAATAGCAGTAACCATAAAACGTTTATTGGCAACTTTGGCGTTATGTTTGTTTTTGACTTCTTTGTTAGGAATATTGTTGTATTTGTTTCCAAACAAAAAAGGGCCTCCTTCAGGCAGAGAAGTAAAAGACGAGAGAGTTGTAGACATTGTTGACTCTATAAAAAAGAAAGCAAAAATATCCGAGAAAGTAAGAATTTTCGCTACTCCCGGCTCTCTTCCTGTTGGCGCGGTTACTTTTAGAGGCGGGATGGGTGACGAAGTATTTATAGTAACCGGAGAGGAGCCGCTGCAAAAGTGGCCTGACGAAGCTCTTAAGGGTTTATTTGCCCACGAATTATCGCATCTTTCTTTGGGGCACCTAGATACAATTTTTACCGGTAAAAGAGATTTTGAGGCTGAAGCTGATGCCGAAGCGATCAAGCTTGTCGGCAAAGACGCTCTTCGGTTGTGCTTCCAAAGCCATGTAGAGGATAGGCTGGACAAGGCTGAAAAGATTTTACAAAAGTAAAATAAACAGATCTCAAGTCCAGATTAGGGGGCCGTTAGCAGTATCTTCTATTTTATAACCTTTTAATTCTATCTGCCGGCGCACGTCGTCGGCTTCGGAGTAGCGTTTGTCTCGGCGCAGTTTTTCTCGCGTGTCAACCAATTTCAAGATCTCTTCGGGGATCTTTTTGCTTTTCGGAGGGATAATGCCGAGTATTTTGTCAAACTCTTTTAGCAGTTTCAGAATGTTTTTGGCTGACTTTTTGTCAATTTTATTTTCAGCAAGTAGGGGATTTACTTCTTTTATCATTTTAAAAATAGCGGCAATGGCTTGCGGCGTGTTGAAATCATCATCCATAGCTTCCAAAAAATCCCTTTTGGTTTCTAATATTATATTTGCCAACATAACAGGGGCGCCCCTGTTGCCGGCTTTTCCTAATTTTTCCAAAAATTCTTGTATTCTTTGAAGCGCCGCCCATGACGACTTCATGATTTCTTCCCGATATTCAATCGGTGAACGGTAATGAGTGCCTAGAACCATGAAACGCAAAACTTCTGGAGAGTAAGTTTTCAACACGTCTCTGATGGTTAGAAAATTGCCCAAAGACTTGGACATCTTTTGGCCGCTGGTTGTCAGGAAACCAGTGTGCAGCCAGTATTTTACAAAAGGCTTTTTGCCGGAGATTGACTCCATTTGGGCAATTTCCGCCTCGTGGTGGGGAAAAATCAAATCTCTGGCGCCGCCATGGATGTCGTATTGAGGCCCGAAATGTTTTTCAGTAATAGCGGTGTCTTCAATATGCCAGCCGGGTCGGCCTTCGCCTAAATCTGTTTTCCAACTTGGCTCTTCCTGGCTGGCAGTAGCTGATCTAAATTTCCATAAAGCAAAGTCGCCTCTGTTTCTTTTTTGTATGCTTTGGTCAATGCGGCTGACAGCGTCTTCGGCTGATTCGGTTGTCCGGCCGGAAAGTTTGCCGTATTCCGGAATTTTTTTTAAGTCAAAGTAGTAGCCGCCTGCCCCGTAGCTCGTTGTAGACGACGGTTCGGGGTCACTTTCTATCAAGTAGGCAAAGCCTTTTTCAATAAGTCTTTTAACCTGGCTTACTATTTGTTTAATGTATTTTGTGGCCGGAGCGTATTTGTAGACGCTGGTTATGCCCAACGCTTCAACATCTTGGTAATAGGCTTTTTCAAATTCTTTTGCCAACACGAGCGGTTCTTTATTTTCTTGCTTGGCTCTCTCAATAATCTTATCTTCAATGTCGGTTATGTTTTGTAAATATTTAACCTTGTATTCTTTGTGTCGGAGGTATTTGGCGATGACGTCAAAAGAAATATAAGTACGCGCGTGGCCGATATGCGAGTAATCATAAACCGTCGGTCCGCAGACAAACATATTTACCTTTTTGCCTTGTCGCGGAATAAATTCTTCTTTTTGTCTGGTTAGAGAGTTGTAGATTTGCATCAGAAAATACTAACTTATATTTTAAAGCATAGCAAAAAAAGCAACCGAACCGAATATCATCAGAAGCATTGCTGTATAGGCCAGAATGTTTGAAGTTCTACTGCTCGTGTTAGGCCCGACGATGGCTCGGTTGTTGGCCATATGCATCACGGTGCCGATTAAAATTGGTCCGGCCATGCCTTGCAGGATTGCCGTATAGAGGAGGGCTTTAATTGGACTCAAACCGGAATAATTCATAATCAGTCCGGTTAAGGCGGCAACGACTATTACCAGATAAAACTCTTTTGCTTTGGAAAAAGGTTTGTCCAAACTGGCTTCCCAACCGAAAATTTCTGCCACAACATAGGCGGCTGAACCGGCCAAAATTGGTATGGCCAGCAAACCAGAGCTGACCAAACCGATAGTAAACAGAAGATAAGAATAATTGCCGGCCAGAGGCTGGAGAGCTTGAGCCGCTTCTTTAACCGTTTCAATATTTCTGATTCCCGCCTGGAACAAAACCGCGCTTGTCAGAGCGATAATAAAAACTGAAATAATGTTGGAAAAAAGCATGCCGCCAAAAGTGTCGTGGTCGGCGTGTTTAAGTTCATTTCTGGTGACGGTTCTGAATTTGCAGACATATCTGTCGGGTCCGCGTTTTATTTTTTGCTCCTCGGCTTCTTCGCTGGCTTGCCAGACGGCAAGATAGGGAGAGATGGTCGTGCCCATCAAGGCCAGCAGAATAACGCCGTACTCTCTGCTTAATTTTACCGTAGGAACAAAAAGATGGAACAAGACTGAACCCCAATTATGGATTGCAAAAAAACCCGCTAAAATATACATAACCAGAGAAAGAGAAAGCCATTTGAAAATAGCGGCAATTTTTCGGTAAGGCAAGACGACGGTTAGAAAAAGAATTATTAAAATTAAAAATGGCGCGGTAAAATTGCTGGAGCGCGGGACCAAAAGTTCAATTGCTGCAGCCATTCCGGAAACATTAGCGCCGATGTTAAAAATATTTAAGAAAACAATAACAACGGCAACGACAGCCAGCAGATATTTTGAGTAATAACGCTTGATGTTGCCGGCCAAACCGCAACTGGAACTCATTCCAATGCGCGCGCTCATTTCCTGAAGGACGATCATCAGGGGTAGGCTGTAAAGCATGGCCCATAAGCCGGCTAATCCAGTTCTGGCTCCGGCGATTGAATAAGTGGCGATTGCCGATGGGTCGTCGTCGGCGGCGCCGGTAATCAGTCCCGGCCCGAAAAATTTCCAGATTTTTTTTAAGAGTTTCATAATAAGCAGAAGACGCCTTTATTTTAACATAAAGTCGTTTTACATTCACAGTAAATAAAGCTATCGTGTTTAGGAAGGAGGAGAACATTGAAAAACCCAATCTTTTTGACCGCAGTATTCATCTTAAGTCTGGCATCGGTTGGTGTGGTGGCTCAAACCAAATTAGAAGAAACCAAACCGGCTGTCTCTGGCCCGAATATCGACGGTTTGTATGAAACCGTTAAAAAGTTTCAGGATGCTTGGTATAAAGAAAAAAATGAAGAAAAATTTTGGAGTTTTGTAACGGCCGTCTCTATTCTCAGAGATTTTGTCCAGGATTTTGGACGCACCGGAAATCCATTTTTGGTTCCTTTTGAAACAGAACCCGAAAAAGCTAAACCGGAAACACTAAAAGTTGACGGAATAAACAGGGAGCATCTGGAAAGAGTTAAGAAAGAAAATTTAAAACCTTTGCCTCTTAACCTTGACACTGCTAGCGACGTGGTTATTTTTGAAGGAACTGACGAATTTTTAAAAAAATCTTTTAACTTAACAGATGAAAACTTAGCCGAAGCCAAGAAAGATAAGGATTTTCCCAAAGGAGAATTTTTTCTGGTTTTGTATGGAGTCAGCGGGGAAGGTTACAGTAAATACGGCTTTGTAACTTTTTGGGTTAAAGAAAGAAAAGATTGGAAGCTGTTTAATATTGTTCTAGTTGATAGATGGTGATTTTTTAAGACAGGCTTATTTTGCCTGTTTTTCGTTGCCACAGTTGTACACAGTTGGCACTCTTGACACTAGACTGCTAACTGATAAAATGCATCTATGGAGAATAAAATTACTCCTAGGCAAAAACAAATTTTAAGCGAGCTTATTAAAGAATACGTTAAAAACGCCGAGCCGGTCAGCTCCAACTTTTTGGCGGAAAAATGCGGCTTTGACTGCAGCCCGGCGACAATCAGAGCGGAGATGTTAAACTTGGAGAAAGAGGGTTACTTGGTTCAGCCCCACACTTCTGCCGGTCGTGTGCCGACTGACAAGGCCTACCGTTATTTTGTTGACCATCTTTTAAAAGAAAAGAAAGAAGACCTGCCGGAAAAGGACCAGAAAATAATTGATAAAACTATTGCTTCAACGGTGCGCGATCCTCATGCCCTAAGTTCCGGTTTGGCGAAAACTATGGCTGGTTTGACTGACGACTTTGTCATCAGCGGCATTCCCGACACCGGCGAATTTTACCGTGTGGGGTTTTCTAATATTTTTGAATTGCCAGAATTTGAAGAAGCGGAAGACATTTTTGGCTTCGGCAGTATTTTTGACGAGTTTGAAAATTATTTTAAATCAATTTTTAACCAATTTCAGGAAGATGAACTTTTGGTTTATATCGGCAGAGAAAATCCGGGCGGTAACGTCGGCAAAGAAACGGTAATGATAACCCGCTACCCTCTGCCTATGGGTTACGAGGGTATTTCGGCTGTGATCGGACCGATGCGGATGGCTTATGACAGAAATATGGCGCTGTTAAAATATATAAGCAAGAAAATGAACCAATTTAGATAGCTTCGCCAACACTGCTTTTTCCGAACGCTCGTGTTTGTCCAGCGACAAACACTTCGCTCGTTGAGGTCTGTGGATTTGGGATTTGTTAGAAATATTATACAAATCCCAACCATGCAATCCACAGCCCTCAGCGTCTCCAAAAGCGGTATTGGCTACGCTGTCTAACTAATGCAAAAAATGCAAAAAAACTATGCTCTGTGACATTTGTAAAAAAAATCAGGCGGTAGGCAAGGTAACGATTATCAGAAACGGAGTGAGAGAGGTTAAGAATATTTGCCGCCAGTGTTCCCAAAAATCCAACTTGGGTGGCGGTAGTTTTGGGCGCGGCGGCGCTTCGTCAGCTGGCGGACTGAACGACCTATTTGGCGGTTTATTCGGTAATATTTTTGGTGAAAACAATCTTGGTAGCGGCCAAGATTTTGAGTTCGGTATGCCCGGACAAAGAGTGCGTTCGGAAGAAAGAATTGATTTTAACGACTATTTGTCAGACGAAGCCAGCAGGGTTTTAGATGAAGCGGCAAGTTTTGCCCAAGAAAATAACAACCAAATTATAGACACCGAACATCTTTTGCATAGTCTTTTACAGACCGACACCGTTGCCGGTATTTTAAAACAGCTTAAAGTTGAACCCAAAGAAGTAGAAAAGGAATTGAGGGAAAATCTTAATCGGGGCAGAGAAAAGGCGGAAGAACTTGAGTACTCACCGCGCTTAAAAAGAGTTTTTGATCTTTCTCTTGATGAAGCTCGGGCGCTAAACCACAGCTATATCGGTCCGGAACATCTTATTCTTGCTCTGGTTAAAGAAGGCGAAGGCGTGGCCAGCCAAGTTTTGAAAAAATTCGGTTTGGTGGATGCCGGAGTTTTGAGGCAGAAAGTTATCAAAAAAATTGGGCGCGGGACGGCGGAAAGCGTGATTAAAATGAATACGCCGACTTTGGATAAATTTTCCCGCGACCTAACCCAGCTTGCCAGAGAGGGCAAGCTTGATCCGGTTATCGGTCGGTCAAATGAAATTGAAACGGCGGTTGAGATTTTATCGCGCCGGACCAAGAACAATCCGGTTTTAATCGGCGAGCCTGGAGTCGGCAAGACGGCGATTGTTGAAGGTCTGGCCCAGAGAATAATTGCCGGCAACGTGCCGGAATCTTTGTTTGGCAAAAGAGTTGTTGAACTGGATTTGGCGGCAATTTTATCAGGTACCCGTTTTCGGGGCGATATGGAAGAAAGATTGAAGCTGATTATTGACGAGATAAAAGATAACCGTGACAAATTGATTGTTTTTATTGACGAAATACATCTCTTGGTCGGCATCGGTTCGGGCGGCGAGTCAGGCATGGATGCGGCCAACATTTTCAAACCTTCTTTGGCGAGGGGCGAATTGCATGTCATGGGCGCGACCACTTTGAAGGAGTACAAAAAATACATTGAGAAAGATCAGGCGCTTGAAAGAAGATTTCAGCCGATTGTTGTGCCGGAACCGACGGTTGAGCAGACGATCCAGATATTGAGAGGTTTGAGAGACCGTTACGAATCGCATCACCGGATTAAAATTTTAGACGAAGCTTTGGTTGCGTCGGCGGAACTTTCTAACCGCTATGTAACTTCAAGATTTCTGCCGGACAAAGCCATTGACCTGATGGACCAAGCGGCGGCCAGAGTCAGAATTCAGTCTACCGTGGAACCGGATGAAGTCAGGGAAATTGACGAAAAAATACATTCTCTGAAAAAAGAACAGGAAGCGGCTCAGAGATCAAAGAAAAACAAGGAAGCGGATAAAATCAAAAAAGAAATAGGCGAACTGGAAAAAACCAAAGAAAACCTTTTTGACAAGTGGCAGGAATCAAAAGCCAAAATTATTCCTGAAGTCAGCGCCAAGTCAATTGCGGAGGTTGTATCCAAGTTAACCGGCATACCTGTCAGCGAGCTTACCGAAGAAGAAAGAGAAAAACTTCTTAATCTTGAGAAAAAGTTAACCATGCGGGTCATCGGCCAAAACGATGCCGTTGAAGCGGTGTCTAGCGCAATCAGGCGTTCACGCGCCGGTTTGGGTGACGCCAGCAGACCAATCGCTTCTTTCTTGTTCTTGGGACCGACCGGGGTCGGTAAGACAGAGCTTTCGCGCTCGTTAGCCTTCGTTTTATTTGGCGACCAAGAAGCGATGATTAGGATTGACATGTCTGAATACATGGAACGCCACAATGTCGCTAGGTTAATCGGCGCGCCGCCGGGTTATGTCGGCTACGAAGAAGGCGGCCAACTGACCGAAGCCGTAAGGCGCCGGCCGCATTCAATTGTTTTGTTGGACGAAATTGAAAAGGCCCATTCCGATGTTTTCAACATTTTGCTTCAGGTTCTTGAAGACGGGCGCTTGACCGACGGCCAGGGCCGTCTGGTTGATTTTTCAAATACCCTGATTATTGCCACCAGCAATATCGGCTTTGAAATTATCCAGCATGAGTTTGATAAAGACGAAAAAAAGAGGATGCCTTACGAAGAACTGCGCTCAAAACTGAAAGAGGAGTTGAAACACCACTTCCGGCCGGAATTTTTAAACCGGCTGGACGAAATCATAGTTTTCCGGGCGTTATCCAAAGAGCAGATAAGCCAGATTGTTAAATTGCAGTTGTCGTTTTTGAAATCAAAATTAAGCCGTTCCGGTTTTGGTCTGGAGGTCAGCCAAATGGCGACTGATGAAATCGTAGAAAAAGGTTACGACCCTCACTTTGGAGCCAGAGAATTAAGGCGGGTGATCCAGAGAGAAATTGAGAATAGAATTTCAGACGAAATTCTAAAAAATCGGCCCAAGAGAGGAACTGTTATCAATGTTGATTTCAAAAATAAAGAATTTGTTTTATCATTAAAATAACAATGGTAAAGAAAATAATTTTTGTTTTGGTGACCGGAGCTTCTTCTTTTGTTTTTTGGTGGAAAGTTTTGCCTTGGATTAACGATCCGCTTCGTTTTCAAGTTATCGGTGTTTGGCTTTGGCCTTTGATTTCATTTGTTGCCCTTCTTGCTTTGATGAGTTTGTCTTTTCTGCTTTTGCCGAAAATTTTCAGGTTGGGAGCTGTTTTTTTGAATTTTTTAGCCTTTGCAATCTTTTTTGGAACAAATCAGATTTTGCTTTTGGGTGTTGCCGTATCTTTTTTATTCCAGTTTTTCGCAGTGAGAGCGACAGATAGTGAAAAGGAAAATCGTCTGGTTTTTAACTTCAGTTCGGTTTTAAGAACGGGCATAGCGAGACTGGTTACTTCGCTGTTGATTCTAGTTTCGTTTGCTTTCTTTTTAAGTGTCGGTGTTCAGTCTTCGGTGAACAAAAAAGAATTGCCGCTAAGTGTCCAAAAAACAATTCAGGTTGTAGTTGGCAATTACATCGGAGAAAACCTGGAAGTTCAGAACCCTCGCTTGAAAGCAGAGACCAGCAGTCAGGTTATAAGCCAAATCAACACTTTTCTCAGGCCTTACTTTAAATTTTTACCGCCGATTCTGGCTTTCGGTTTGTTTGCGGTTTTGCAGGGCTTAAGCTTTGTTTTTGTCTGGCTGGCAATACTGCTGGCTTTCATTCTTTTTTCAATTTTAAAACTGACCGGTTTAATTAAGATAGATAAAAAACCGAAAGAAGCGGAAATTTTGATATTTTAGCTTTGAGCTTTGCCAGTGTAGCTTTTTCCGGACGCTCGCTTTTTTCCAGCGAGTTAATAAGGGTCAACCGGGCTTCGCCCGCTGAAGCCAAGACTTTGGCTTCAGCCTTTGTAAGCTATGGATTCAGCCCAATCGGATTGGGCTGACCAGCCGACTGCCTTTTGCATCTTATCCGCCTTGCGGCGAATGGGCTGCAAAAGGCAGTCGGCGAGCAATCCACAACTCACAGAGCCTTCAAAAGCGACACCGGCAAAAGCTCAACGAAACAAAAAATTTGGTAAAACGATGACCAAAAATTATTACACAATTTTAGGAATTCCATCTCACGCCAGCCAAGAGGAGATCCGGCAAGCTTACGAAAAAGCGCTGGCCAAAGTCAGATCGTACCAGTCCAGAGAAGCGATAGTTGAGGTTGAAGAGGCTTATTTTGTTTTATCCGATCCCGACGCCCGTTTTCATTACGATAACATATATCGGATTTCGGCCGGCCTATTAAGCAACTTTGATGGCCTAGATGCGTCCAAGATGGTTAAAAACGCGGATAACTTAAATACTGAAATTGGAGACTTTGATGAACCGGAGTTCCTGGATGACCTTCTTGAAACGGTGCAGGATATTTTTAGCGGAATGACTGGTTTGCCCAAATCAAAAGAAGCAAAAAGAAGTTTTGAAAAACAGTTTTCAGCCAAGAGTAACATTTACTTAGATCTCAAGATTTCTTCTCAAGAGGCGTTTTCCGGCGGTTACAAGAATATTGAATATCAGGCTTACATAAAATGTTCGGGTTGCGGCGGTTTGGGTAGCCAAAATGCCGCCGAACTGGTATCTTGTGCGGTGTGCGCAGGTGGCGTAAAGAGTTTTAGCGGTAAAAATAACTGTTCGGTTTGCGCCGGTTTAGGCAAATATCCGGAAGTAAACTGTCCTAAGTGCAAAGGGCAGGGGAGGGTTATGGCAATTAAAAAAGCAGAAGTGCTGGTTCCGCCAAAAGTCAGAAATGGCACTATCTTAAAAGTTGCCAAGCAGGGACATTGCGGCTTTAGAAATTTGCCAAACGGCGATTTGATTTTAAGAGTTGCGGTCAAAACACAAAACGAACGCTAAACAAAATTCACGATGAACGAGTTTTTTACTCAAGTTATTTTCAGCCTAAGCAAATTTTCTCAGAGTTTAAGCGGCTTGAATTTGCAAAAACCAAGCGGGGCTGTTTTGGCAGTATTATTTTTTGTCGTTGTTGTTTTTCTGATTGCTTTCAGTTTGGGCAAGACCAGAATTTTGCTGGCGATTCTAAGCACTTATATCGCTCTTTTTTTGCTGGTCATTTTCCCGTTTGTTTTTCAAGTTGAGAAATTTTTCGGCAACTGGACTGGTTTGCCGGCCGTTTTTTGGACCCGTTCAGCTGTTTTTGTTTTATTTTTTATCATTTCTTTGGCAGTCTTAAATGGGTCAATTTTAAAACCGAGAATGTCAATACAGGAGTCTTCTCCATTTACCATTTTATTTTTGAGCATTCTTGAAGCCGGTTTTTTAGTGAGCTCAATTTTGTCTTTTTGGGACAGCGCCAGCCATTCGGCATTTAAGATTTCTCCTTTGCTCTTGCAATATTTTGGCACTGAGAATACCCAATTTATCTGGGCAGTTTTGCCGCTGCTGGCGATGATATTTTTGAGAAGAAAGAAGGTGGTGTAAAACCTTCAATGTTAAAAAAGAGACGCGATTTATAAGTGAACAAAAAAGTTTACATAATTCATGGTTGGGATGGGAGTCCGGATGAACCGATGCTAAAATGGCTCAAGTTTTCATTGGAAGAAAAAGGCTATGAAGTTTTTGTTCCGGAAATGCCGGAACCGGCATTTCCTAAAATTGAAAGCTGGATTGGAAAGTTAAAAGATGTTGTGTTGCTCGATAAAGAGACTATTTTTGTTGGTCACAGCATCGGCTGTCAGGCAATTTTGCGCTATTTGGAAACACTGGATGAGAGCATAAAAATTTCCGGTGCAATATTGATGGCTCCTTGGATGGAGTTAGACAAGCAGACGACGGAAGATGAGGGGCAAGAGGGGATAGAAATAGCCAAACCATGGATAGAGACTCCCGTTGATTTTCAAAAAGTAAAATCTCATCTCGGAAAAGTTGTGGCAATTTTTTCTAATAACGACCCGTACGTACCTCTTAGCCAAAAAAATTTATTTGAAAAGGAATTAGACGCAGAAATTATAGTTGAAAATGACAAAGGACATTTCACGGTAAGCGACGATATTGACAAGCTACCGTCTGCACTGAAAGCGGTGGTTGAATTAAATTAGTTGTTATTCAAAATTTAAAAATGGACCAAGAACTACCAGACACAAACAAAACCGAAAAAAAGGAAGAGGAACCTGACTTTTTGTTGTATCGGGGTATTGGCAGGAATAAAGAGGGGAGTATTGGCCATTGGTGGTCGACAAATCCCTACTATGCCTTGAGGTACGCTCAAGGTGGAAAAGGAGAAGTTTATTGGGTTAAAATGAAAAAGTTGGAGATTGAGAGGTTGTCTTCAGATGTGAGTCTTGAAGATAATTATCAAAACTACTTTTTTAAGGAAGATCCACCCAACGCAGAACGGGCCACGAATGAACAACTTGAAATCCTGAAGTCAAAAACAATTTTTGCAAAAAGCAAAGGACCTGGAGGCGTAATGATGAAAACACCGGAAAATGCGGTTGAAATAGGCAAAGAAATTTTTGCCCACTTGCGTTAGTATAGCACCCCGTGATATAATATTTGTATAGTTAGGATTAGTGAACTTTCCAAAATAGGAGGGAAAACCATGTCAATATTTGATATTGTTTTTGTCATTGGTTTGTTTTCCTTTGTTTATTGCCTTTTGCGTTTAGGAGGGAATAAGCAAACGGTCGAATCTGCCAATGAAGCAGAGAAAAAGGCCTTTGATAGGGCCAGTGCCAAGTGGGCCTTAGAGAACAAGCAAACCGTTTTGGGTTCTAGACTTTTCAACAGATTGAAAGAAGAAACCAAAAAAAGCCAAGCCCACTTTCTTAACGGAAAGCCAGCGGAAGGTCTTGGTCAGATGCAAGTGGGTTTTATTGCAGAAAACGGCGACCTGGGTTTTTCAGTATTTGCCTGGGTTCCGGATTCCAGACGCATTGATGGTAAGTTGAATGTACTTCAGTCTGACGTCTGTTTGACCGGAGAGAAACCTTATTTTCACGTTTTCTTTGGACCGTATGGACCGGAACGTGATTTCGGCACCTTTGAAGACTTGGAGTATGAAGCGGCTCGTCATCTCCAGAACTTTAGAATTTTTTCAACATAACCTTGTCGCAGACCCTACACAAAAAAGCGCCACAGCTTTTTCTAGTGTGGGGCTTTTTTGTGGTTAAAAACAAAATGTTATAGCCAATGAGTTGGTGAAGGTCTAGCCCCTTTCCGTCGAATATGGCCGAGCAGTGCAAATAAACGAAGGTTTTAGAAATCTCGGTCGGCAACAAAAATTAGGAGGGATGGTTTCGACCGGTCACCTAATTTTTGTCGACGAGATGAGAAAATCAAGTATTATTTGCCTGCGAGGTCCATCTCGTAAGGAAAGGGACTAGACCGAGACTCTAAAAACTTATCCTTTGTTAACCCTCTCCGCCCCGAACAAATTGCTTTGCAATTTAACGGGGTAAATATATTCTCCTATTTTTTCTCTACACGCTCAACGTAGTTTCCGTTTTGTGTGTTTAGTCTGACAATATCGCCTTCGTTGATGAAGAGGGGAACATTGATTATGGCGCCGGTTTCAAGTTTAACTTGTTTGACTCCGCCTTGGGCGGTATCGCCGCGGATTGCCGGCGGGGCTTCAATGACTTTAAAATCCATTTTTACCGGCAGTTCTATGTTGATTATTTTTTGATTGAACAAAAGAGCCTTGACTACGGTGTTGGCTTTAAGAAATTTTACGGTGTCGCCGATAATCTCTTGGCTTAGCTGAAATCTTTTGCCCGAATCGTTCTCGTAGCAAAACCAATATTCTTCCCTGTGGTTGTATAAAAATTTTACGTTTTGGTATTCAATGTCGGCTTCTTCAAAAACATCTGACTGTTGAAAGTTTCTCTCATACAACTTACCGTTGAGCATGTTTTTCATCTTTGTTTGCATCACCGGCCGGCGTTGCTGCATTTTAAGATGGTGCGTTTCAAGCACCGCATAAGGCTGGCCTTCGTAAATAAAAAAGACCCCGGGTTTTAAGTCATTCATTCCTATTGACATAAAATTTGAAATTAGCGAATATGCCTCTTTTTGGCGTCGGACTTGTCGCCGACGAACTGCAAAAGAGGCATATTCGCTAATTTCAACAGTAGCAATTTAACCATTTTTTTCAACTTGACAAGCTGTTGTTAATCTATTATCATCTTGTTAGTATTTTGAACTTTTATAAAGAAGGCTAAAGTTGAACTCAAACGAAGCGTTGCTGGTTATAGATATTGACCGTGGTGATATGTGGCAACATAAAGTTGGCATGTTGATTGAGGAAAGAAAAAGCGTTGCGCTTAACATAATCGAAACTCTGAAAACTTGGCGGCAAGTTGGTGGGACGATTATTTTCGTGGTTCTGGTTTATTCGGAGAAAAGCCAGAAAACAAAAAAAACAGCGCAACTGGCCGAAGACGAGCACTCTAAATGTTTGGCTTGCCGCTTGTTGCCCAAAGGAGAGCGTCTTGCCGGATTTTTAGGACACAGGCATGGTGAAAATTATGAGCCGGTTTTTTTGAAAGAACACAATGATGCTTTTACGAACTCTGAACTAATCAGTTTTTTAAGGTCAAAGGGGATAACCAGAGTTTTTCTCGCCGGATGTCATACTTTTGCCTGCGTTTTGGAAACTGCGAGAGGAGCTCTAAAAAACGGGATAAACGTAACTTTGCTCAAGAATTGTGTCTACCGTCAACCAAATCAGGAAGAAGAAAAAAATTGGATTAGCGAAGTCGCTGGTTTTCTGCCACGGCCATTTGGATTTTCTGTTTCAATAGAATAAAACCCCCAATGAGGGGGTGTTTTTTTAAATAACTTCTACTTTTGCATTGATAGATTTCAATTTTTCAGGCAGTTTTTCGTAACCCCTCTCTACGATTTCAAAATTCTGGATTACTGTTTCGCCTTCAGCGCAAAGCCCGGCCAAAACTAAGCCGACGCCATTTCTCAAGTCAGGGCTTAATTCTGTTCGACTGCGAAGCGGTGTCGGCCCTTTGACCAGCAAACTGCGATTGCCGAGGAGTTTTATATTTGCGCCCATGTTGTTTAAAGAATTGGCCAAGTTTATCAGGCGGCCGTTGTACATGTAGTCTATCAGCTCCAACTCGCCTTCACATTGAGTTGCTAAGACCAAGAATAGAGGCAAGACATCGGTAGGCAAGCCATACCAAGGTTCGGCTTTAACTTCTTTCAATTTGTGGCTGATTTTGAGTTCACTGCTTTTACCGAAAACTTGCCATTCGTAAGGACCGTCGAGTTGCTGGCAAACGAGGCTTTTAACTCCCATTTTTCTTAAGTATTTTTCAATAAGCGGTAAGTGGTTTGGTTCTACTTTCTTTATGCTTATGTCGCTTTTGGTAACTGCTGCAGCCACAGCGAAGGTCGCCGCTTCTATGTAGTCTGGCTCCATTTCTATGGCAATAGGGCCTCTCCTTTCGTGGTTAAAACCACTGCCGGTACCTACCGAAAGCACATTGGTTCCGATTCCGCTTATTTTTGCGCCCATTAGGTTTAAAAGCCGGCAAAGCGTTTCAACATGCGGTTCGCAAGCCGCATTTCTTATGGTCAAACTGTTTTTTCTGTTTCCGGCGGTGAATAGCAAGATATTTTCCGTAACCGTAACCGATGTTTCTCTTAACCAAATTTCTTGAGCCGACAAATCCTCTTTGTCTGGGTCTCTTTCAAAAGAATACAAACCGTTTTCTGTTTCTTTGATGCGCAAGCCGAGTTCTTGAAAAGCTTCAAGGTGCGTGTCAATGGGCCGAGGACCGATTTTGCAGCCTCCGGGTTGGGGCAGTATAACTTTCTGATAAAGCCGAAGCAATGGGCCTAAAAGCAAAACCGAAGCTCTAAGCTTTCTGGCCTCTTCCGGATATATTTTAATTTCCGTTCCGTTTTTTGGATCAACTTCTTTTCTGATGTAAACGCTGTTTTTTTTGCCGAATCCGTCAGTGCGCATTTCTAAACGCCGAAGTATCTCGGTAAAAACATTGACATCCCTAATCTTTGGCAAGTTGTGAATGGCCATTTTAAATCTGGGGTTGTCAGAGAAAACCTCTTCTCTCGTCGGGGTCGGCAGTAAAAGAGAAGCCGCTAAGCAAGCCAAAGCGGCGTTTTTGTTTCCGCTGATGTTTACTTCTCCGGATAGTTCTACTTTTCCTTTGATTTTCAGACTGCTCATTTTATAACTCCCTCCTCGTTATCTAAAAAGAAAATTTCTTCTTCAAGCAAAACTCCGTGCCTTTTTCTAACTTCGTTTTTGACGTAGGCAATTAAGGCTAGAACGTCAGCGGCAGTGGCTTTCTTTTCGGGGTTGACTATAAAGTTGGCGTGTTTGGCGGAAACTTCTGCTCCACCAATACGAAAACCTTTCAAACCGGCAGTGTCAACCAGTTCACCGGCAGAAGTATAAGGATTTGGATTTTTAAAAATACAGCCGGAGCTGGGAAGATCCAAGGGCTGAGAGTTTTTTCTTTCCTGCATTAACTTTTCCGCCAGGGTCTCAATTTCTACTTTGTTTCCTTTTTTTAAAGCGACTTCAACCGTAATAATGATTTCTTTTCTGGGCAACGACTGGAAGACAGAGTAGTCGTAAGCAAACTTCATGTCCTCTTGCCTGTAAAAATGCTCTTCTGTGAGATTGTACAATGGAAAGGGGATGGTCCAGACTTTTGTCACAAAGTTACCAAAGAGCTGGTGCCTTTTGAAGTGAGCGTTGTTGTAAACCGCTCCGCCCACAGTTCCCGGCAGGCCCAAAAAAGGCTCTAATCCGGTCAGGCCTATACTCATGGTAAACTTAACTAATTTTTGCATTGAACAGCCCGCCAAGACCTGAATTGTTACGGGTTCTTCTTTAGGAAAGTCAGATGTTATCATCGTGCCGCTTCCGTCCAGGCGCAAAACCAAACCGGACAAACCTTTGTCCGAAACAAGCACATTTGAACCGGCTCCGAGAACGGTGACTTCTATTTTTTCGTCAGAACAGAACTTTAAAACCTTTTTAAGTATGCCGAAAGTAACACCATGTTGGTAGGTTAAAAAAGCTTCAGCTGGCCCGCCTATTCCGAAGTAAGCATGCTGGCTCAATGGCTCGTTAAATTTTATATTCGGCGCTAATTTTAAAAGAGCTTCTTTCTGTCTTTCGGTAAGCAATTGAAACTCCCCTTCAAGTCAAAACTATAACTGGATGTTACCACCCCTAAGTTAGATTTTCAATATAGAAACTTTAGAAACTAATCTCTTTTAAAAGCCAATGAGATGAAGAAAATGGCGGCGCCAGCAAGGACGACTACCGGACCGGGGGCGAACTTTATAACCGGCGCAAAATAAACGCCGATTATAGAAGTGACTAAACCAAGAAAGGCGCTGAAGCCAGCGTAAGTTGAAAGATTGCGGCTGAAGTTTTTGGAGGCGGCGGCTGGTATAATCACCAAGGCGCCCATCAGTAAAGTGCCGACAACCTTGATGCCCAGGGCGACAATCAGGGCGACAATCAGCAAAAAAATAAAATCTATTTTTTTTGTTTTGATGCCGACCGATTTTGCCAGATCGTCTGATATTGTACCAAGCACCAGTTTGTTGTAAATCCGGCGGACGACAATAATAGCCACCAAAGAAAGAATAACGGCAATAACCGCGTCGGACGCGGAAGTCTTGGATATATCTCCAAAGAGAGCTTCAAGCAGTTCGGGCGCCGGTGTAATTATTAAACCGATGGCTAAACTCAAAGTAAAAAATATGCCGACTAAAGTTTCGGTTGAAAGCTTGGTTTTGTTTTCTATCAGCCAAATAAAAATAATGCTTGCAAACAAGGCGGCAAAAGCTCCTAAAAATGGGTTAAAATGAAAAAGAATGCCCAAAGCCAAACCGGGCAAGGCGACATGAGACAAAGCATCGCCGACCAAAGACATTTTTCTTAAAACCATAAGCGAGCCCAAGTAACCGGAAGCCAGTCCGACAAAAGCGCCGACAATCAAAGAAAAAAAGAGATTAGTGTTCATGATGATAAAATTTTGCTTCGCCGCCGTATAGTTTGCTTAAACTTGCCGGGTCAAGAACTTCGTGCGGTTCGCCGAAACAAACCATTTCTTTGTTTAAGCACATAACCTTGTCGGCATAGTGATAAACAATATTTAAGTCGTGTGAAATTAAAACCAATGAAAGTTTGTTTTGGGTTTGGAGTTTGTGGAGGAGGTTATAGATAGTTTCTTCTCCGCCGACATCAATGCCTGAAGTCGGTTCGTCAAAAAGCAGAATATCCGGCTTATTGATAATTGCCCAAGCAATCATAACCCTTTGGAATTGGCCGCCAGATAAAGCGCCGAGCTTTTTGCTTAGGATATGATGTTGCAGATGTTCTTCGTTGCCGGCAATACCTACCGAGTTAAGAGCTTCAATTATCGCTTGCTTTGATTTTGTTTTAAAATTGAAAAAATCGCCGACACTTACGGGAAAGTGAGCGTCAACGAAAAGTTTCTGCGGCACATAGCCGATTTTTATATTTTTTCCCCACTCAATCTTGCCGGAGTAAGCTATAAATCCTAAAATGGCTCTGAACAAGACTGACTTACCCGATCCGTTCGGGCCGACAACGGCGACGGCTTCGCCTTTATTTACTTCAAAATTTACATCTTTAAAAACATTAAAATCGCCGAATGAAACGGAGAGATTTTCAACCTTAAGTATTTTTTCAGTATCCATAGTTTTATTTTAACAAATTTAGGCTTTTTCCAAAAATTTGCCGTAGCCGTTTATGAATTCTTTGGCGGTTAAAACTTTTCCTCCTTCAAGCTGGAGTTTTAATAACTCCAGATGGCCTCTTGCGCAAGGCACAAACAAACGGCCGTTTTGTTGGTAAATTTTGCCAACCACAGTATTTGTTGGCATTGGTTCTTTTTCATAAATCTGGCAGTCAATAATTTTTAAAATCTTGGGTTTTTGTCGAGACAGCTTTGCAATGTCGGGCTTGGAAGATTTCAATGAAGTGTCAAAATCGGCATTAGGACGCCAAATTCCGGGCCACTTGTGAAAGGCGCGGAACTGATTGTAAATTTGTTCAGCGTTTTTATGCCAGTCTATTTTACCGTCTTCTCTAGTGATTATCTTAGTGAATGTTACTTGTGATTCATCCTGTGGTTGAGGGGTGGTTTCCCCGCTAAGATATTTCGGTAGCAACTTAAGTAATAAATCGGCACCCTTTTTCACTAGACGCATTTTTAAGTCATAATATTTGTCGTCCGGTGCAATTGATTCGTGTTCTATCCCCAAGACAGGTCCGTGGTCAACTTTTTCGTCTAAAACAAAGATTGTTACGCCGGTCTCGTTTTCGCCGTTCAGCAGGGCATACTGGATAGGGGATGGGCCGCGGTATTTAGGCAGTAGCGAACCGTGGATATTAAGTAAGCCGTATTTTGGCAAGCGTAAAAACCGTTCAGGAATGATTTTGCCATAATCTACTACAATGCCGACATCGGTTTGTCGTGAGACTTCTTCGATGCGAGCCAATGCGTGATCGGTTTTGAAATTTTCCGGCTGAAGCACTTCAATATTGTGAGATATGGCCAACTGTTTAGCGGGTGTTGTCGTCTGGCTGTCCGGCGCGGTTACTACAGCCGCGACAGCATAGCCGGCTTGGATGAGCGCTTCTAATACCGGTGTGGCAAAATCCGACGTGCCAAAGAAAATTATTTTAGCTTTTGGTTTCAAAATTTTGACTTTTAAATCCGGCAAACACTGTTTTTTCCGGATGCTCGTTTCTTTC
>CAYZNJ010000008.1:9690-20854 GCA_964479745.1 uncultured Candidatus Saccharibacteria bacterium | reverse complement strand
TTCGCTGATTCCAGCGATCAGCTCACTCACTGTTCGCTCGGGTTGTGGAAGGAGTTAAAGAAAAATTATACTCCTTCCAACCTAGCCAACCGCGAGCTCACAGTGACCTCAAAGGCTATATCTGCTACGCTAACTTAGCTACACTTTAACTAAAAAAGCCTTGAAAAACAGGCTTTTTTAGTGGTTTTGAAAACCTTGACAGTAGTGGTTTAAAAGTGGTATAATTAGAGCATAAGAATAACCGATTCTTTGAAAATTGTGTAGTTGACTTTAACCCTTTTTTTGTGAGGTGATTTATGTCGAACTTGACGACTGTGAAACAAGAGTTGGGTGGAATTTTTGTAAGTTACCCGACTCACCCCGAACTCCGGAGGCCTGCGGTTTTCTTCACCGATGAGTTCATGCCTGAGATCATAGAGGAGAGAGAGACCGCAAGAGAAATCGAAGCTGTTCGTTGCTTCGGCCGGCCATGGTTGCCGATTGAGGAATTGGCAAGCTTTGTCTATGTCGACGTCGACGAAGACATGCTTTCGGCCGAGACCCTGATTGGCGCAGTTGAAGAAGGCTTCAACATCGTAAAGCCCATCGCCCAAAACCCCGGCCTCTTGGCCATCGCCTACCACATGGTGAAGGAAGAAGCCGAGTCGGAGGACGAAGGGATGTGGCAGTTGTTCAACAACTTGCCCAACCTCGCCTCCATCGCTGTCTCCAAGTTCGGAGCCGAGGCAGTCATTTCCGCCCTCGAATCCGAGCCGGCGCAGGACAACGTGGACTCGCTTTTCTCTTTGGTCCGCGCCGCTCGCATTGAGCTGGCCGAACAGAAGAACGGCTTGTCCAACCGCGGCGTCGCCTGTGGAATTTTGCAGGCACTCGGGTTTACCCCCGAGGAAATCGGCAAGATCAGGGCCACCGGCAAAATCCGTCCAGCTGCCCTCGCCACCACCTAGCTCTTTCGGAGTTTTTCTCGCCAGCATCCCACCCCCAGATCCCCAAAAAGCCCCTGCTAACGCCGGGGCTTCCTTTTTTACTAAGGATGTGATATAATTAACCCATAACTGAAACAAAGGAGAATGAATGAAAAAAATCAGCTTGAGTTCTCAAAAAGGGACATTCTGGACGCCGAAGACACCGGCGGGTCAGAGTAAAAAGTTAAAGTCGGGTCGGTCTGGACCGCCGACGCCTTATATCCTGAAGGTAAAAAAGGTCCGGTAGCATTCCACCCCGAGAGGCTTGCAGTTCAAGCCTTCTCGGGGCTGTTTTTTTTATGATACTTTTGGTGAACTTCTTTCAGGCGGCTGTCGGTAACATGAGTATAGATTTGAGTAGTCGTTACCGATGAGTGGCCGAGGAGTGTTTGAACCGAGCGAATGTCAGCGCCATTCCGCAGAAGGTCTGTTGCGAACCCATGGCGCAAGGTGTGGGGCGAAACCTTCTTTCCAATTATACCAGCCCGAATTGCGTGCTTTTTTATTATCCTCTGAACACTACGCGGCGTTAGTCTTAAATTTTCATATTTGCCAAAGGCTTGATCTTTGGGAATCCGAATAAAAAGAGCCGGGTCGGCGTCACTGCGTTTTTTTATAAAATTGCTGATTGATTTTTGAGCGTCGTCTGACAAAAAAACTAACCTGATTTTTGAGCCTTTGCCTTTGACCGATATCTCTCCCCTGTTCAAATCCACCTTATCTGTTTCCAAAGAGCAAAGTTCTGAAACGCGCAGGCCGGTGCTGAATAAAGTTTCCAAAATAGCTTTATCGCGCAAGTTAGAGAGATCGTCGCCTTTAGGTGAAGCCAAAATACGGCTCAACTCGTTCTGGTCAAGAAAATCTATGTGCCGGTCTTCTTGTTTGCCCAGTTCTATTTTTTCCGGCGAAACGGATTTTATCTCTCTTTTTGACAAATATTTCAAAAAAGCCCGGATGGCGATAATGTGATAATTTTGGGTGACCTTTTTTAGAGGTTCGCCGTGATTATCGGCCATGCGGTTAAGGTAAATCCGGAACTTTCTGATTAAATCTTCGGAAATCTGGCCAGCCGAACCGACTTTGGCAAAGTTTAAAAACCTGTTGAGGTAGTGTCCATAATTTTCCACCGTCTTCGGCGAGCGGTTTTTCTCAATCTCAAGATATTCCAGGAAGTCATTTTTTAGTTGCTTAATGTCCATAAACTAATTATATCCCCAAAACAAGTGTCGCACAATTTATTTTTACATTTTTGTAACGATGGTTGACAAAATTCAACAATAGTTTTAGACTACAAAGAGATCTAAAAGAGGAGAACTTATGGACTGGTTTACAGTTATTTCACTTGTGGCCATAGCCACAAGTTTGACAATTCTTTTTCACGAAGGTGTTCATGCGCTAACTTGTCTAGCTCTGGGAGGAAAAGTGCGAGAATTTTCCGGACTGCATGTTTGGTGTGTAAACAAGTCTGCTTGGCAGAGCAAAGTGGTGTCAGCTAGCGCGTCAATTGCTAATATTGTCCTTGGTTTGACGTGTTGGGCATTGTTGAGTGCTAATTTCCGTCTGCCGGAAGCGCGATTTTTTTTATGGTTTTTTATGCTTGCAAACCTGCTTTATGGGGCAGGTTACTGGATGGCTTCCGGGGTGGCTAACTTTGGCGATTGGGCTAATGTCATTGCCGGATGGAAGCCTCACTGGGCTTGGCGTATTGGCATGACCGTATTTGGCTCGTTCTTTTTTATGGCCTTCGTTAATCTGTCTCTTCACGAGTTTGCAAGGATTATAGGAGGCCAAGAGCCAGAGCTTTATCAAAGGGCTCGCTGGTTGGCATGGGTTTCCTACGCGACAGCCGTCGGAGTCGTGGTGCTAGCGGGCATTTTCTTCTCTAAAGGATTTAAGAGTATGCCGGTAATCGCCGGTCTCTCGGCTGCACTGGGAGCTTTGTCCCCGTTGTTGTGGATGATGGAGTGGCTTCACTCGGACACTTTTATAAAAATGGCAGGCGATCCGCTAGTTATTTCACGAAATTGGATAGTAATAATTAGCGCTATAATTGTAACGACGCTACACGCTATTTTTCTAAACGGGCGTACTGCTCGCCGACTGTCCAGAGTATAACTGTGCGAAGTATAACAAAAGACACTAAACAGTGTCTTTTAAAATTACGAAAGACGTATTTGTTGTGGAAGATGCTGGGAGCTCTTGCCAACCACTTTTGTTAAAGAGTTGATTTTATGGAAAACTATGCTACAATTAGATTCTAATGTTAAATCCTAAGCAAAAATCAGGCATTATCAGCAAACACTCTTTGCACGAAAAAGACACCGGTTCAGCGGCTGTTCAGGTGGCTTTGTTTAGCGAAGAAATTGAGAGGTTAACTAAGCATCTCAAAAAGCACATCAAAGACAACAGCTCCCGCACCGGTCTTCTCAAAATGGTCGCCAAGAGACGCCGGCTTTTGGAGTATCTCAAAAAAGAATCTCCGAAAAGGCATGTTAAAATTATCAAAGAACTCGGTCTGAAAAAATAGACTGGCTTTGGGTTATGATTCAAAAAGGCCGAAAACCAAAAATCTCTGAAATTACTTCAGAACACCAGAGGGTGGGTGTTTTTGTTGATGCCCAAAACATGTACCATTCGGCCAAAAATCTCTATCATGCCAAGGCTAATTTTAAAAAAATCCTGGAAGCGGCTGTCGGCGATCGCCAGTTAATCAGGGCTTTTGTTTATGTCATTAAGACTGAATCTGGCGAAGAAAAAGCCTTTCTGGAAGCTCTGGAAAAAAGCGGCTACGAAATCAAAGTTAAGGATCTCCAAATTTTTCCCGGCGGCATGAAAAAGGCTGACTGGGACGTAGGCATTGCCGTTGACGCGATAATTCTTGCCGACAAAATTGACGTTGCCGTGATTGTTACCGGCGACGGCGACTTCATTCCTTTGGTTGAATACCTCCGCGTCAATCGCGGTCTCAAGGTTGAGGCAGTCTCTTTTGGCCGCAGCACTTCGGCTAAACTCAAAGAAACAGTGGATGTTTTCACCGACTTAGGCGAGGACCCCAAGAAGTTTTTGATGTACTAAAAATGAATAACCAAAAAGGGTTTTCAAAAATAGCGGCGATAGCCATTATCGCAATCGTAATCGCAATTGCCGGCTGGTGGTTTTACCGGAGACCATACACGAATATTTTTCCAATTGGTTTAATTACTCCGCCGGCTAGTTATACCCCCAATCCTGCCGCTGGCTGGCAAACCTACCGCAATCAAGAGGCTGGGTTCGAGATTAAATATCCGGACTCTTGGTTTCTTAAAAAAGATATTTCAGATCAGTCTGTAATGGTATTAATTGCTTCAGATGACAGGCAGTACCGTACCCCCGGAGAAAGTATTGCGACCATTGACATTAGTGTTATTCGTAGTGAAAGAGTGGGCACTTCTTACTTTAGCGACAGTAACGATGACGTGGCTAGTACAAGCGAGGTTGTTATAGATGGAGTAACTGGTAAGAAAAATACCCATAATTTAGGAGATTACTACTCCTTGGTTATAACTAACAAGGGGCTAACATATGATTTTTATGTGGAACCTAAACGTTTGGTGCAAGGCAAAACGACTGATTACTCAAACACTATCAACCAAATCCTCGCCACCTTTAAATTTATTAAGTAACGTGGTAAAATTGGGCCATGAATAAGAAACCAACTACTCGTAAAATATATAATTATCCGGCCGTTTTTGATCCTGCCGAAGAAGGCGGTTTTAATGTCTCTTTTCCAGCTTTTCCAGGCTGTATTACTTTTGGCCGTAACTTTGAGGAAGCCAAAAGCAAAGCCGCAGAAGTTCTTGAGTTGTGGCTGGAAGAATTGGCTTCACAGAAAGAAAAAATTCCTATTACAAAATACCGTCCGATTATTGACGAAGTTAACGTATCAGTCAGAATCTAGTAATTTAATAAGTGAAACCGCTAACCGCAAAACAGTTGGTGAAAATCTTAACTAAAAACGGCTTTGTTTTGCGGAGACAAAAAGGCAGCCACCAGATTTATCGACATGGTTCAATCATGGTGGCTGTTCCTTTTCACGGAGGTAGCAAGACTATTCACATCGGAACATTTCTGGCAATAGTAAAACAGTCAAGAATTCCGAAAAAGGAATTTAAATAGCAACTTACCGATAATCCTCTTCACTTTTAAATTTATTAAGTAATGTGGTAGAGTGCTTTTATTAACTTTGACAAGTAAGTTTTGCGGGGAGGAACGGAAGTAATGGGGCTTTGGCCAAAGCGTTCAAAAAGTTGAGCTTTTTGGCCAGAATCAGTTACTCTCCTCTCGTTTACTTGTTACACAATTTGTGGATATAAAAACATATTCCGAAGAGTTTGCGGGCAAGAAGCTCTTTGTTGAAATTGGCCGTTTGGCCGGACAGGCCAACGGCTCTTGCCGTGTGCAGTACGGCGATTCTACGGTGCTGGTAACAGCCACGATGTCGGCTCATCCAAAAGATGCCGACTATTTTCCCTTGTCTGTAGACTATGAAGAAAAGTACTATGCCGCCGGCAAGATCAAGGGTTCTAAGTGGATCAAGCGGGAGACTCGGCCGTCGGAAGAGGCCATTCTCACCAGTCGGGTAATTGACCGCTCAATCAGGCCAAGATTTGACCATAATATCAGAAACGAGGTCCAAGTTGTGCCGACAGTTCTGACTTTTGACGGCGTCAACGATCCCGACATCGTGGCCCTTTTTGGCGCTTCGTTGGCTTTGATGATTTCCGATATTCCTTTTGACGGCCCGGTGGCCGGCGTGCGTGTCGGCCGAATTGACGGCAAATTAGTTGTAAACCCGACATATGCCGAACGCGCTCAAAGCGACTTTGATATAATCGTCGCCGGAACAGCCAATAAGATAAATATGATTGAGGCTGGCGCTAAGATTATCCCCGAAAAAGACATTGCCGAAGCGATTGATCGTGGTTTTAAAGAAATACAAAAATTAACCAAACTACAGCAAAAAATTACGGACGATTTTAAAGTTGAAAAGAAAAAACTGGACATTTTCAGCCACGACGAAGCCTTAAGAAAAGTAGTCAGTGACTTTGTTACTCCTAAACTTGAAAAAGTGCTCTATACGCCTCACAAACAAGAGTATGTGGAAGGTTTGCATCGAACTCAAGATGAGCTTGCCGAATATGTTAAAGAGCAATTCAAAGAGCATCCGGAACTAAATGCAAAACTTAGCGAGGCAAACATTGTTTTTGAAGAAGAAATTGACCGGATCGTCCATAAAAATATCTTAGAATCGGAAAAAAGGCCGGACGGCAGGAAAGTGGACGAATTAAGAGCCATAAGCGCTGAAGTCGGTATTCTCCCCCATTCTCACGGCACTGGCTTATTCAACCGAGGTACAACTCAAGCCTTGTCTTCGCTTACTCTGGCTTCGCCGGGTATGGAGCAATGGATTGAGACTATGGAGATTGAGCTGACCAAAAAGCGTTTCATGCATCACTATGTTTTTCCGCCTTTCAGCGTCGGCGAAGTCGGCAGAATGGGCGGATCCGGCCGCAGAGAAATCGGCCACGGCGCGCTAGCCGAAAGAGCTTTGGAGCCGATTATTCCCTCCAAAGAAGAGTTCCCTTACACAATTAGAGTTGTTTCCGAAATTTTATCTTCCAACGGCTCGTCTTCCATGGCTTCGGTTTGCGGCGCTTCTTTGGCTTTAATGGACGGTGGAGTGCCGATTAAAACGCCGGCGGCGGGAATTGCAATGGGTTTAATGTTTGATGAAAAAGGAGAAAAATTTAAAGTGTTGACTGACATACAAGGTCCGGAAGACCATCATGGCGATATGGACTTGAAAGTCGCCGGCACCAGAGACGGCATTACTGCTATGCAAATGGACGTAAAAATTGAAGGCATCACGCCGGAAATACTTGAAAAAGCTCTTGAGCAAACTAAAAAAGCAAGGTTAGAAATTTTAGACCACATGGCCAAAGCGATAAAAAATCCGCGAGAAGAACTTTCGTCTTTTGCTCCCAGAGTTAAAATTATCAAAATAAATCCGGAAAAGATTCGTACCGTAATCGGTCCGCAAGGCAAGATGATAAACGAAATTATAGACAATACCGGAGTGCAAATTGATATTGAAGACGACGGCTCGGTGTTTATAACTTCAGACAGCGCTGAAGGCATGAAAAAAGCAATTTTGTGGATTGAAGATATAACTTATGAAGCTAAGATTGGCGATGAATTTGACGGTAAGGTTGTAAAAATTATGGATTTTGGGGCTTTTGTTGAGTTTAAACCCGGCCAGGACGGCATGGTCCATGTCTCTGAAATTTCAAACGAGCATATTCGCCGGCCATCAGACGTTCTCAAAATTGGACAGAGTGTACATGTGCGGGTGAAAAACATTGACGAGTATGGTAGAATAAATTTGTCCATGAAAAAATAATTTTTCAGGATAAATTTATATGCCAATAAACCCACCCCCCTCAAATCTTCCCATAGCAAAAGACCCCGACATGCCTAAGGTTAAGCCTGACTTGCCGCCGACTACCAACCCTTTGACCAATCAACCTCCAGTTGCTCGTCCAGCCCCTTCTATTCCATCTGTTTTACCATCTAGGCCTCAGCAGCCTTCTCCAGTACCGGCGCCTAAAGCGCCAGCTGATGTAAAGTCTTTCATCAGAACAATGGAGGGAGACATTAAATCTTTAAAACAGGGCGTTACGCCAAAAAGCGTTGAGGTGATGTTGCCTAAACCTTCAGCTCTTCCGCCTCTGCCCCAAACACAAACAGGAACTCCAGCCCCTACTGCTAAACCGGTAATCCCGACTCCGACAATTAGAATTGGCGAGGCAGAAAAAAGCCGGGTTCTGCCGGGAATCAGACCAGCCGTACCGTCGAAGACCGAACAGTCTAAAGCTATTGTGATACCTCCAAAAAAGGCAGGTTTTTTAAGTAAATCTTTGATTATCACTATCGCTGTAATTTTGTTAGTCGGAGGCGGCGCTTACTGGTTTTTTGTTGTTAAACAAGGGACGGAACCTGTAGCCACTACAACTTTTACCCCCAGACCGACTTTGGTCCCGGATCCGCTTAAGCCTCTTAAAACTCTTTTTTCTTTAAGCAATCAAGCAAGTTTACCTGATTCGGCCTCTCTGACCGACCTAGCTTCTGTACGTTCCGCTGTTTTCGCCGCTGTCACTGACGATCAAATTAAAAATGTATTTATCGTACCTAAAAGCGAGACAGACAAATCAATTTCATTTTCCGAATTTACAAAACGCTTTCTGGCTAACCAAGCTGTCTCCGGTTCCGGTTCGGAAACCTTGGCAAGCAGTATTTACGATGAAAACTTTGGACTCATCTCTTCTCTTCAGGAAGAAAAATTTGACAGTAAGGGCAAGCCGGTACCAGATGCTCCAGTCGAAAGAAGACTGGCGTTAGTGGTTGAGGTTTCAGGTTTTTCCGGAGCCCAAAACGCGTTAAACACTTGGGAAGCAAATTTACCGTTAGACATTAGGGATTTATTTGAGCTGGGCAGTCAAACAAGCAGTCAGACATTCCAGGACAATAGCTACAGAGAAGTTCCTATCAGGTTCGTCAACTTTCCAAACCCCGATCGCTCTATTGATTATGCCTTTATTACATCAGTCAACGGCAAACAATATTTAGTTATCGCCAGCTCCAGAGCCCAGATGTTTTCAGTTATTGACACTCTCCTCGGATTTTAAAGACTTATCCACAGTTTCTTATTGACTTTTTATTTTAGATATGATAGCCTTCAACTAGAACCTTGTCATCTGGTTGCCACCAATTTTATGGGGCGACTGGTTATTTATTTTTTGAGGCACTTGCTCTCCAAGTCAGTTAACAAAGAGCATTAGTGCCTCTTTTTTTATTGTAATCTAAGGATTTTTGACATTGACAGCTAGCGGGTTTCTAGTTGTAGTATTTTACTTTGAATCAAACAAAATTTTATGTTAGCCTTAAGAGTTGCTTATGACTAAAGATGAACAGAAAAAACTTTTAGAGAGTCTTCGTAAAGAAGAAGCCGAAATATTGTCGGAACTGGCGGCTTTTGCAAAAAAAGATCCTAACAACGAGGACGATTTTATCGTCCCCTTTCCCAACGAAGGCACCGGAGTTGACGAAAATGCCAGAGAAATAGAAGAATTTGAAAGGCTGAATATACTTAAAAATAATCTTGTAAAAAGATTGCGGGATATTAGAGCTACTATTAAAAAAATTGAAGACGAAAGCTATGGCCAATGCGAGAACTGTTCCGCAAAGATTACTTCAACTCGATTAAAAGCAATGCCTGCGGCTAAATTCTGTATAGATTGTGCCAAGCAAAAATCCAGGGAAGCCTAAAAAAGAGGGAACTTAATAATGTCAGTAAAGATATCCTCGGCTGCTTTAAGCGGCTTGGAAGCTGTAAAAATTGATGTGGAGGTTGATTCTTTCCCCGGTCTTCATTTTTTCAATATTGTCGGTTTGCCGGACAAAAGCGTTGAAGAATCAAAAGACAGGCTGGATTCTGCTATAAGAAACAGCGGTTTTGCTAATCCTAAGTCAAAAAACTTAAGAATTGTTGTAAATTTGGCTCCGGCAAGCATTAGAAAAGAAGGTTCTCTGTTTGATTTGCCCATCGCCGTAGGCTATTTGGCCGCCACTTCTCAAATTAAACCGGAAGAAACGAAAACTCGCCTTTTTGCAGGCGAGCTTTCGTTAGACGGCTCATTGAGAGCCGTGAACGGTATTTTGTCTGTCGCCATTTTGGCTCAAAAATACAGGTTTAATGAGCTAATTGTACCCAAAACCAACGCCAAAGAAGCCGCTTTGGTAAAAGGCTTAAAAGTTATCGGGGTTGAAAATCTTAAGGAGCTCGCGTCTTATCTCAAGAACGAAATGGGAATAGAAGCAGAAAAAGAAACCACCTGGCAGCGAGAAAACGTTGATATACAAAGCGAATACGACTTTTCCGATATAAAAGGGCAGGAAACCGCCAAAAGAGCTCTTCTGATTGCGGCTTCCGGAGGGCACAATGTCTTAATGTTCGGTCCGCCGGGTTCCGGCAAAACCATTCTGGCAAAAGCTCTTAACACCATATTGCCTGACATAACCTACGAAGAAGCAATTGAGACAACAAGAATTTACAGTATTGCCGGTCTGACAAAGGACAAACCCTTTGTAAATCAAAGGCCATTTAGAAGTCCCCACCACACAATTTCAACGGCAGGCATTATCGGCGGCGGCAACATCCCCCGTCCTGGCGAGATAAGTTTAGCTCATCGAGGAGTGCTTTTTCTGGACGAACTGCCGGAATTTCCAAGAAATGTTTTAGAGTCCTTAAGACAGCCCATGGAAGAAGGTTATGTGACTGTTGCCAGAGCGGCCGGTTCTAGCCGGTTTCCGGCAAGATTTATGCTTGTTGCTTCAATGAATCCCTGTCCTTGCGGTAATTTTGGCAGTCAAACCGAAACCTGTTTATGTCTGCCATCCACTGTTTTAAGATACAAAAAGAAAATTTCCGGCCCGCTTTTAGATAGAATTGACCTTCAGATAAATGTTCCGCGCGAAACATTTTCAGAGTTAAGCAGTAAAAAAGAAGCCCAATCGTCTTCTGAAATAAGGGAAATAGTTAAAAAAGCCAGAAAAATACAGCTTCAAAGGTTTAAAAACACCGGGATTCACACAAATGCCGAAATCGGCTTTAAGAATATACACCTCTTTTGTCCTCTTTCAGCAGAAACTGAAACTATCTTAGAAAAATTCGTTGATAAATATCACATATCCGGAAGAGGTTATCATAGAACTCTCAAAATAGCCCGGACTATAGCCGATCTTGGCCAAAAAGAGGCCATAGGCCAGGAACACATAAAAGAAGCTATTAACTTCAGATTTCGCGACAGCGACAGAGTGTTTTAGCATAACGCGGAAGTTTTCTATTTAACTGACAGCGCCAATAGCACAGTGTCAACGACAGCGCCATTTGGCGCTTGGCGCGACACTGCGCCAACCTAACGCCAACCAATTTGGCACTGTGCCAAATGGGCGCGCCATTGTGCCAAATGTTGTTTTGTTTAGTGCAACCGTGTCACAATAACCTATTTTGCTAAGCCTGAAGAACGTTGCTTTTTTTTTTTTTTTTCTTTTTTCCAGCGAGTTAATTAGTTTTATCCGGGCTTCGCGCGCTGATGCCAAGT
>CAYZNJ010000008.1:5755-9680 GCA_964479745.1 uncultured Candidatus Saccharibacteria bacterium | reverse complement strand
CTCTTTGTCATCTTATTCTGCTGAATGGGCTGAAAAAGCGGCTCGCGAGCGATCCACAGCTTACAGAGCCTTCAAAAGCAATATTCTTCAGGCTTAGCTTGGCTGAATGTATTCGCTAAACTCCAGTCAGTAGCCCAAAATGTTCCGCGCGGAACATTTTTATTTACAAAACCTTATTTTGCAAGATTTTCTAGTACTTCGCCAGTGGATTCTTGGCACCATGAACCTCAAAATGTAAATGACAGCCAGTTGAACGGCCGGTTGAACCCATTAAAGCTATCAACTGGCCTTTTAGTATATTTTTGCCTTGATCTATAAGCAATTTACTGGCGTGGGCATAAATAGTTTCAGTTCCATTGGGGTGGCCGAGTTTTATAAACTTGCCGAATCCCCCGTTCCAGCCGGCCCCGTCAACGGTAGAGGCCAAACCATCGGCTGCTGCATATATCGGTGTACCGCAGGAATTAGCAATATCAACGCCGTTTCTGCCGTGAAGTATGCCCCAATTTCTGCCAATCGTGGGAATCATAAAAAAGTCTCCAAGATTGGGTAAATAGGCGAATCTTTTAATAACAGAAGCGACGCCGGAAGCGTAGCTGGCTTGATTTTGCTGTGGAATTTTACCATCTGGCACGATAATTTCTTCATCCAGTTGTAGAGAACCGTCTTTAGGCAGAGCGTTAAATTCAATTATTTTGTCTTCGTCAGCAGAATATTTTTTAGCAATGGAGGCAACCGTATCCCCTTTTTTGATTTTGTGAATTACCCCGTTTATCGGAGGTATTTTCAATTCGTCGCCCGGTTTTATGCTGTTTATGTTTTGTATGTTATTGGCCCAAATAATCGTGTTGGCGCTTACACCGAAGTCGGAAGCAATGAAAGATATGGTGTCGCCTTCCTGGACCGTGTAAGTTGCGATTTGGTCGTTGCGGTTATTTTTGAAGTCAGAAAAGTTGTTTTCTAAAGAGTTAAAGGCCAACAAAGAGGTTTGCTGGAGAGTATTAACCGGACTTTCACTTGAAGCTTGGTTTTCAATGCTTAAAAATGTATAAGAATTGGCCAGTCCGGCAGATTGAGCCTGTTTTAAAACTAGGCCGGAAATAGCGCCTTCTTCAATATATTCTTTAACTGGTTCAAAAAGTCCACCTTCGTTGTCGTAATTAGAACCCTTAACTGAAATAAGCGAACCGGAGACAAAAATGATTAAAAACAAAGCAAAAAAGTCCTTTTGGCACAGGGATTTGATTTGCCTTATTTTATCTTCTCTCTCTTTAGCTTCTTTGGTTGCTCTTTTTAACAAACGCACAAGAGGAGAGGAGACTTTTTTAATCAGAGTATCAATGTTAGATTTATAGCTAATAAGCTATTTTAACCATAGAAAGTGCTAATAAAGCAAAAATTCTCGCTTGAGAATTACTACTAAAGTCTATATTTTTAAGGTTTTATTGTCAAAGTCAGTTATCAACTTTGATGTTTTCACTAAAATGTTTCGCGTGAAACATTTTAGCGGGGTTTTCTATTTTTATGGAAAATTTAGATAAAGACAATCGTAAAAAAATCGGCTTCTTGGGGGAAAACATAGCTGCCAGGTATTTGGAGAGCAGAGGATATAAAATACTTTTTAAAAATTACCAAAAACCGTGGGGAGAAATTGATATTATTGCCGAAAAAGATGGGGTAGTCGTTTTTTGCGAGGTAAAAACAAATAGTAAGGATTTTGGAAGTAATTTTAGCCCGGAACTGCGGGTAAATCCTAAAAAAGCCAGACATATTATAAGAACAGCAAGCTTATTTTTAAATCAAAAATTTAACGGCAACAAAGAATGGCGTGTTGATATCCTGTCGATAACTATTAACTCTCTTGACAAGACAGCCAAAGTATTGCACTTTAAAAATACCTTAACAGACTTGAACTAGCGCGCTTTTATAACAGTAAGTTGCTTTGTTTGACAGTTTTTTTGACTGGGAGTATGCTATGCCAAGCTACTACTATAAAGAAAAGGGCAAATCTCCGAAGAACCGGGATTTTCGACTCTATTCCTAGGTAGATGGTGTTGTTTTTTGACAACATTTTTCTAGTGCTAAGGGATGGAATTGGAAATTCCGGTTTTTTGTTTGCCCAATGTTCTTGGGGAGGAAAAAGTGAGAAAAACTTCACTGGCAGGCTTTTTTTCTTTGTTGCTGTTCGCTGCGGCCTGCAAGTTGGAAGTTCCTATTCCCAAGACAGGCCCTGACAAAGAAAAAGAAAAACAAACTACCGAACAAAAAGAGGTAGCCAAACAGAAGAATTCGTATTTAAAAAAGATTAATTCTCTTGAAGACAGCTACCAGAAACTTAACAGCCAGATGCTTGAAAAGCGAAGCCGGGGATACAACACGGCCGAAGCGGAAGCAACCTTGGTTTTGGTTGAAAAAAGCATTGCCGAAGCTAAGGATTTGGTTTATTGGGAAAAGTTTGACGATCTCAAACTCAAAATTGAGGAAATAAAGATATTAGAAAAAAAGGCAAAAAGCTTGACTAAGTCAGCGCCTGAATTTGGCGACAGGCCTGTTTTGAAAGAAAAAATACAAAGAAAATACGGCTTGGATGACAGAGAGTGGGTCCGAGAAATAAGAGGGGAGCCGGACAAGTTTAATAAGCATATCCGAACGCCATCAAGAGTTACACTTAGGATTTCCAACCCTACGTCGATGCTAACCAGTTCTAGCTGTTGGAGCGATTTTACACAGACTTTTGTGATAGAGAGTCCGCCAAACGTAGAAAGTTGGTATTATCCGGAAGATCAGATGCTCTATATTTTTATGGAAACCAGTCCAACTGTTGAGCAGTTTTTGTTAAGAAATGACCTGCCGGATTCAGAGAGAGACAGGCTGCTTGCCCAACTTTGCGTTGCACCAAGTTATTTTGGATACAAGCTTATCTATGCCGATACGCCAAAAACTGATGTCAACCAGGTCACAGAACAAGTTTTTGGCGGAGCGTACCGTAGCGCTGATATGTTTGGCGTTGGGGCTTTGGACCGTCTAGCCAAAGCAACTGCTGCCTTACCGGACCTTTCGGTGGCTTCTGTTGCTTTCAACACCAAAATAGAGCCTCTTAATAAGCTGCAGAAAGAACAGCTGGACAGGTTTACGGAACTTTTAAAGTCTCTTGACCCCTCGGCGGTAAGCTTTATGGAAGAGTCAGCAAAGATCAGAGGTTCTAAAGAAATGGACAAAGCAAAGGACAAAAAAATGCAAGTTTTGATGGATCAGCAGTCCGCCAAAACTAAAAAAACCTTAGAAGCAATAAGCAGAGTTTCGAGGTGGCAAAGGACTTTTAGCCCCGAACAAAAAGACACCGACCGGTTGGTCAAACTTTTTCCGGAAAAAGAAAAAGAAATTAAGGAAGTTCTGGGGTCTTTTGGCAAGAGCTTGGTTAGTCTGTCTGAAGAGTTTGAAAACCTTCGCAAAGAACTCCTGAAATTCAAAAATACGGGTTACATGGAGCTTGTGTTTCAAAAAGACCAGCCTCCGACAACCTTTTTTCTGTTGGAGGGCGTGAGATTTGAAGAAAAAAAACTTGCCAATAAAGAGACCGTTGAAATACCGGATTTGACGGTTAAAATTATAGTTGAACTAAAACTAAGCAAGAAAGAACCGCCGGTTCTTGTGAAAGAGTTGCCGGAGTTTAAGATTACTGCGGCCAACCAGTTCGTAAATGCCGTCAGGGATTCGCGCCGTTTGGCTAGTTTCGGCTTAACTTTTCCGGCAACCCTTAGTCCCGGCAACTATCTTATTACTTTCCTAATCAGCGATAACTTGAGAGTGAAAACAATAAAACAAAAAGTAAATTGGGTAGTTGTGCCAGATTAAAAGCGAGGCTTTACAGCCTCTTTTTTTTGTGTTAATTTTTGTCCGGAACTTTTAAATTTAAAAAGACTAT
>CAYZNJ010000008.1:0-5745 GCA_964479745.1 uncultured Candidatus Saccharibacteria bacterium | reverse complement strand
GGTTTTGTGAAAATTACTTCTTTTTCTGGTTTTGGCTTTATGTTTGCAAACTTGTTGTTTTTTGGAACTGCTTTTCTGGCCAAAGCGCAGTCCGTGCCTGTTGAGATGTCTGTATTAGCTCCCGACCTAGTGACAGTAATGATTGTAGATGGCGTTTTTCATCATTTGGATCTTAAAAACAGCACAATGTATATTGCGATAGACAAGCAAGGTAAAATTCTTCAGAAGGTTCAGCTTGGCAGATTAGAGTCAGTTTATCTTATCCAAGGCAGGCAAGAAAAGTTAAAATCTCTCCTTACCGGCGGTTCGGTTGGAGCGGCTGTCGGTCTTTCGTCTATTTTTTGGGGTAACTTGATTGGCTTGGTTAAAGACAGCAAGGATAACAACTCAAGCGACCAGAACTCTGATAAGTTTAATGCCACAAATTTGATTGTCCGAGTTGCCGGCGGGGCTGGAGTAGGCCTTTTGGTCGGGTATCTAAAAGATCAGGGCGATGATGATGTCAGGACTTTTCCTGTTTACGATCCGAAAATAAAGCAGACTAATCCAAGTCCCAGCATTAACTTTAATAGCCTTGATAATTTGGGCAGAATGCTTCGGGAAAAGGAGTCGTTTGTTCATGTTACGCTGAAAGCGAGTGAAGAAAAATGAGAAAAGACAGTCAGTTTCTAGTTTCAACCCTTTTTCTTGCTTGTTTTTTAGCGCCGAATCCGGTTTTGTCAAAAGAAAGCGAACAAGAACCTACGCAGTATCGGGTAGAAGTTAAAAATGTCCACTTGCCGCTTGTAGTGTTTGACAGAGGCAGAGCGGTCAAACTTAATAAGGAAAACTTCAGAATTTTTGAAGGTGAAAAAGACCCAAACGGCCAAGTTGTCTGGGCAGAACAAAGTATTCAGGGTTTTAGCCAATACGATGACCAAGCCGTTGCTTTGGCGGTGGCTATAGACTCCAGCGAGTCAATGGCTCCGGTTTTTGGCCCCAACATACATTTACAGCAAGACAAACTTGAGCAGGCTAAAAATGCGGCTCGCGCTCTTTTTCGTTCTGTTTTTAGAGAAGGCAAAGATGTCGGCTTAGTCTCCGAAATTTTCTACGAAGTTAATTTTCTTAGTTCTAAAGAATTAGAGAAGGCTTTTGGCGTTAACTTCCCTAATCCCAGAAAAAGAAATTTCTTTTTTAAAAACTCCTACTATTCTTTTATTATCAAAAGAGGCGATATAACCCAAGCTTCCACCAGTTTGTTCATTGACCAAGACTGGACCGATAAACGTAACAAAATAGAAACTGGCATTGGCAAAACGGTCCAAGCAGGAGGGTCAACGCCTTTAAGAGATGCAGTTTTTAACTTGGCCCAGCATTTTTCCGGGGTTAATGGCGATTTGTTGAGAGTGGCAGTTGTTTTGACTGACGGTCAGGATATACCCGACCCGCAAAATCAAGACGAGGTTAAAATTAACAGTCACAGTTTAGCCGAAGTCATTAGTGAACTGCAGAGTCGGCAGGTGCTGGTTTATGCGGTTGGACTTTATCAGCAACAGCCAGCTTGGCTTTTCGGTCCTGATCAGGCAGCGGATTTTTTGGAAGAGCTTGCCAAGGCAACCGGCGGCTTGGCTTTTTTTGAGACTGATCTCTCAAGGCTTAATGATGTTTTTTACCAAATCGGTTCCATGATTCGCAATGTTAACTTTCTAAGTTATGAGCCGACAAGTAGTAACGAGGGCGAGAGGCTTATCAAGGTAGAAACGGGGGAGTGGGACACCGACAAAAAATGGCATAAGAAAAAGCATACGCTTTTCTATCGGCAAGGGTATTATTACAAGAAGTAATTAGACGGCATTCGTCAACTGACGAAGCCGTCTTTTTTATTTTTAAAAATCGATATTACTTCGCGACAGCACCTCTTCGGGACTTCAGAATCCCCAGCGAGGATTCTTCATCAGAAAAAGTTGCTCGTCTTGTCAAGAGCCCCTCTCCAGTTTTTCAAAGTAAAACTGGAGAGGGGTCGTTGACAAACCGTGCCCCTCGCAACTTTTACTGCCTTCAGAGGTACTATCGCTACGTAATTTACCGAACAAAAGTCCGTAGCCCACAGTGACCTCAAAGGCTATATCTGCTACGCTTTATCCGACTCCAAAGGTCCGGCCTTGATTCTGCAAAAAGGCCGGACCTCAATATCTTTATTTGCTCGTATAAGTGTTGAAAAGTAAGGGTTTTATTGGCATTGACTTGGGTGGGTTAAACTGCTATAATATATGTAGTAAAGCTCTTAAACATTTGAATAAAAACAAGCCCTTAAATGGGCAGAAAGAGAGAAAGAAAGTGAAAACATTTTTGAGGATTGCAAGTTTTTTAAGTTTGTTGTTGGGCGGGCAGTTCACTCTGACCGCTATGTCGCAGGACCTGAACCGAGTAGTGAATGGCAACCTCCGCATGATCGAACAAAATCATGTGAGGGGTGATCGAGCCAACGCTCGGTCAAACCAACACTACGACGCGTACCATCATCAACCGTCCTATGGCTATCGCAACGGCGGTGGCTATGGGTACGGTTATCGGCCCAGACCGAGAATTATTTTTGTTCCACAGTACCGCAGTTATGGGTACTACGAGGATAATTATTTTTACTGTACTGACCAGTACGGCCAATACAACGGCGGACGCGTAAGTATATCCCCGTTGGAAGTTGGAGTCGGCGGTGCCGCAATCGGTGGAGTTGTCGGCGGCTGGAAAGGCGTCGCAATCGGCGGAACCGCTGGTTATTTCGGGACCAAGGCCATTCAGGCCGCGGTTAACCACAAAAGGAATAAGAAAGAACAAAAAATGGCCGAAGCAATGGCTGCCCAAGCAGAGGCCGAAGCCCAGGCCTCGCTTGAGAAAAAGTTTTACTGGAACGATACGGAGAGTGTAAATACCGGTATTTTTTACCAAGACAACAGTGGCACTCAATATCTTCGTGTTCTTCCGGGTCAAAGAGTTCAAATTTTTGTTCTGCCAGGCTCTGACATTGGTGTCATGGCCGAGGGAGTGGTCACTCCCAGCGGCAGAACGATAAATAAGGAAGTTCCATATGGCAAAGGCAAACAAAGACTTCCAGCCAATGCTGGTTGGAGGACCTTCAACGTCAAGCTTGACCAGCTTGACTGGTAATTGGTAAAAAAAGGAGAGAAAAAGAATGAGAGCACAAGGCCAAATCGTTCTGGGTGGCAGAAGGATTGCCACTCAAAGTTTCCACGTTCTAGGTCCCGGCGATTGGACTTGGTGGAAAAAGTACTCTTGGTGGGTAATACCACTGGGAGTAGTGCTGTTGGTTTTGCCGGCAATTGGTTACTGGTCCGGAGCAAGGATTTTTTCCTTCTCCAGCCAGACGACTCCAGCGCCGGTCGTAGCACCACAGCCGCCGGTTGTCCAACCGGCACCACCAGTGCCGCCGCCGACTCCAACAACTCCCTCAGCTCTGGGCGAGGCAGAAGAGGCTGGAATAGAGCCTCCTCCTCCCAAGCCCAAGAGCTTATGGGAATTGAACCCCTAGTGTAGTTCTCTGGCCAAGAATTTCGGCCACCCTGTACCATCCGGTACAGGGTTTTTTTATCCAAAAAAGTTACCTCTGAAAAAGATTATCGGTAAATATCTTTGCGATTTGCAATTCTGACTAATTGGACTGTGTCAGGATTAAGAAGTTGAAAAATCACCCGGTAGTCACGGGTGATTCGGAAAGAGTAAAAACCAGACAAATCTCCGGAGAGCTGTTTGGTGTGTAAAAGCGGATGAAAAATATTTTGCTCAAGCAAAGCTGTTTGGGCGTCAAGTTTATTCTGGATTTTGTCTGGTAAGTGTTTGGCTGACTTAAGAAATATCTTGGCAAAAACAACTTTCATTTAGCCCTTTTGATAGCTTCCAATAAAGAACCGCGACCATTGAAAGTATGAGTGGGTTTTTCCTTGGCTGCCCTTAAAATTTTACGAACAAAGACAGGATTATATTCACCCTCTTCGTCGCGACCAAGCATGCCAATCACTAGCGAACGCATTATGCCCATCTCTCTTTTAATGGTTGAAATTTCAGAATAAATTTTTTCGTTAGTAACTCTATTCATGAGTTAAATATATTCCCAATTACGAATAAAGTCAAAAATTGAAAAATAAGTTTAAAAAAGATAGGATATGAATATGGAGTTTTTGTCAAAAAGTTCAAAAGAAACGCAAAAATTAGCAGAAAATTTAGCTAAAAAAAGTACCAAAAAATTTCTTCAAAAGGAGGGCTCTTTAGTAATCGGCCTTGAGGGTGAACTTGGCGCCGGAAAAACTACTTTCGTCAAAGGTTTTGCTAAAGGTCTGGGTGTAAAAAACAAAATATCCAGCCCGACTTTTGTTTTAATGAAAAACTATAAACTAAAAACTACAAACTATAAACTTCTTTACCACATTGACGCATATCGTCTTAAAGACCACAAGGACCTTAACCAACTAGGGGCAAAAGAAATTTTGAATAGCCCGGAAAACATAGTGCTGATTGAGTGGTCAGACAGAGTGAAAAAAATACTGCCAAAAAACTACCTGAAAATTCACATAGACCACATAGACGTTGGCACCAGAAAGATATCAATATGAAAAAACTGATTTTAATTGACGCTAACGCTTTGGTACATCGCGCTTTCCATGCTCTGCCGCCTTTGACTTCGCCACAAGGCCAGATTGTTAATGCGGTTTACGGCTTTACCTCGGTACTGCTTAAGACCATCAAAGACCTCAAGCCGGATTACATGGCGGCGGCTTTTGATTTGGCCGGACCGACTTTCCGCCACGAGGAATTTGAAGAATACAAAGCCCATCGCCAAAAAGCGCCGGATGAACTTTATGCCCAAATTCCTTTGATCAAGGAAATTCTGAAAAATTTTGGCGTGGAAATTTTTGAACAGGCCGGTTTTGAGGCCGACGACTTAATCGGCTCGGTTGCCGAAAGAGCCAAGAAAGAAAAAGACTTGCAAACCATAATTTTGACCGGAGACTTGGATACTTTACAGTTGGTGGAAAACGACAAAGTAGTTGTCTTTACCTTGCGCAAGGGAGTAACAGACACCGTGCTTTACAACGAAGAAGCAGTAAAAGAGAGATACGGCCTAGAACCTTATCAAGTGACAGATTTCAAAGGACTTAAAGGCGATCCCTCAGACAACATTCCCGGCGTGCCGGGTATCGGGGAAAAAACCGCAACCGCTCTTCTGCAGAAATACGGCACTATAGAAAATTTATACAAAGAGCTGTCCAGAATAAAAGAGTTTAAAAAAGTGGAGTCTCGGACCAAAAGGTCCGAGACGGAATCCCTCACCATTAGTCCATCTTATGGAAATGGTGAGCGGAGGGAAGTAATGACCACCAAGCTTGCCGAAAAGCTGAAGGAAAACGAAAAGCAGGCCTTGTTCAGCAAGAGATTGGCTACCATAATTACCGATATGGAGATAGACTTTTCTCTGGAAAAAGTTTCCTGGCAAGATAAATTTGATAAAGAAAAAGTTGTTAAATCTTTGAAAAATCTCGGTTTCAATAGTCTTTTAGCCAGACTGCCGGAATTAGTCGGAGTTTCTTCTCAAGGGTTAAGCCAGGAGGGCTTCTCGCTGGAACCCAATGAGTCTAGCAATTTAGATTCCAAAATTAAAAAAATAGAAAACGCCGGCGAAATAGAAAAACTAGGCGTCGAGGCCAGAAAAAACAAAATTATGTATCTGCGTTTGGCCAATGAGACGCTTTT
>CAYZNJ010000007.1:0-22409 GCA_964479745.1 uncultured Candidatus Saccharibacteria bacterium | reverse complement strand
GGATCGATAAATATAATTATTACCGCCATCACCGACAACCGAAATCGCACTATCGGTGACATTAAAAATATACTGGCAAAACACGAAGCAAAAATGACCCAGCCAGGCGCAGTTATGTGGGCTTTTGAAAAGAAGGGTAACGACTTTACGGCCAAGTATCCTGTCGTAGTTGAAAATCAAAATATCAAAAACAGTTTAGACAGGTTATTTGAAGAATTGGACAATAACGAAGATGTCCAAGAGATATATGATAATACTAGGGATTGATCCGGGCACAACAATTATAGGTTACGGTTTAATTGAAACTGGCCGCAATGGCCTTTCTTGTCTTGACTACGGAGTTTTAAGAATTAAAACGGGTACTGAATCGGAAAACCGGGTTTCTTTTGTCTACGACTTTCTTGAAAAACTTATTAAAAAACACCAGCCTGACAAAGCGGCAATTGAAAAACTTTTTTTCTTCAAAAACGCCAAAACGATAACCCGTGTCAGCGAAACTAAAGGAGTCTTGCTTTTAGCCCTGCAAAAGAACGGGGTTCCGATTCAAGAGTTTACGCCTCTTCAAGTTAAGCAATCTGTCTCTAACTACGGCCGGGCCGACAAAAAACAAATACAGAAAAATGTAAGCTTGATTTTAAAACTAAAAAAAATTCCCGAGCCGGATGATGCTTCTGATGCCTTAGCTATCGCAATCTGCTGTGCTAATACTAGTCGGTGGGGTTGACTTATTTTTTCACTTGAATAAAATGGTTTTCAGGTCGTATTTGGCTTAATCTAAAATAAATAAATTAATAAAAATGACTAGCGTTATTTGGAAACTAGACGAAGACGGTGGATTTGTTCAAGACCCCATTGAAGATGCGGACGGCGAGACGAAAGACTCAGACGATTTGGATGAGGATGACAACGCAGAAGATGACACTTCTGACGACAAAGCTGAAACCGAAGAAAATCAAGACAACTTTCAGTAACTAAAAGCGCTCTTAAGAGCGCTTTTAGTTACTGACTATCTTATAAAATCTTCTGGGCCCTATTTTAAGAACCGAACCTTCATCTTTAATTTCAACGCTTTCGTTCCAGTCTTCAATAATTTTATCGTCTAACTTTACTGCTTTTTGCTCAATCAGTCTTTTAATTTCCCCTTTAGAAACGACGATGCCCGCAATAATACTCGTGCTTAAAATGTCTCCTTTCCACTGTATCTCCCGCATTTTTTCCGGTAATTGATGCTCGCTAAAAATATTTCTAAACTCTTCCTGCGCTTGATTGGCAGATTTTTCGCCAAAATATTTGCTGACTATCTCAAAAGCTAGCTCCTCTTTCAAGACCTTGGGGTTCTCCCCGTTTTTGAGGCGTCTGTCAACTTCTTCAATCTGGCTGTCCGGCGCTTCTGTGGCCAACTTGAATATGGGAAAAATATAACTGTCAGGCAAAGCCATAATACGCCCGAACATATCCTGAGGAGAATCGTTAAGCGAAACGTAACTGCCTTCGCTTTTGTTCATTAACTTCTTTCCTGTCAAAGAGTCTTCCAGAAGCTTGGTGGCAATGACGATTTTTTCTTTTCCCAGCAAAGATTTAACCAAATCACGGCCGACAAGCATGTTGAATGTCTGGTCGGTTCCGCCAACCTCGCCGTCTACTTCCATGGCGACGGAATCATATCCCTGCATTAAGGGATACAGAAATTCCTCAATTGTAACTGTTTTGCCCTCGGCAAAGCGTTTTTGAAACATATCTCTGGCAAGCATTTGCTGGACAGAGATGAGACGGGCGAGTTTTCTTACTTCAGCAAAAGTTAGTTTGCCGAGCCATTTGCTGTTATATCTCACCTCAAAAGATTTCTTGGGCAGAATTTTTGTTACCTGCTCAATGTATGATTTCATGTTAGTTTTTACTTCCTCTTGAGTGAGCACTCGGCGTGTTTTGTCCTTGCCTGTCGGGTCGCCGGTCTGGGCTGTAAAATCGCCGATTAGCAGTATTATTTTGTGTCCCAGCTCTGATATTTTTTTTAAAACAAAAAGGTTGGTGGTATGCCCAAGGTGAATATCCGCTCCCGTCGGATCAATACCTAAGTAGAAAGACAACTGTTTGCCGCCGGACATGAGCTCCAAAGCTTTTTCTCTTGAAGGCAAGACTGAATCCAAATAGCGACTGTGCTTTAAAAAATCGGAGATTTTTTGTTTATCGGTAACGACTTTAGACATAAGAACATAATATCTGAATTTGAAAAAAAGTTCCAATCGTGGCAAAATGTTATGGTGCGTAAAATTGGAGAATCTAAATCTTTTAAGTTTATAAAGACTGCCACAGTCTTCTTTTTGTTTTTGTTTGTATTGGGCATGGCTTTGACAGTGGGAGTTTTTTTGTATGTCGCCAAGGACCTGCCCAGTCCAGAAACAATAGTTTCCAGAAGGGTCAGCGAATCAACAAAAATATATGACCGCACAGGCACGGTGGTGCTTTACGATATACATGGAGAAGAAAAAAGAACCATCGTCCCTTGGGAAAATATTCCCGAGAGCATAAAAAAGGCCACTCTTGCTTCTGAAGACGCTTCTTTCTACTCTCATCAAGGTATAGATTTCAGAGGCATAGCCCGGGCGTTTTTAAAAAATCTGGTCCAATTCCGCATCACTCAAGGAGGTTCAACTATAACCCAACAGCTCGTCAAAAAAGCTTTACTGGGAGACGAAAGAACTTTTTCAAGAAAAATAAGAGAAGCCTTGCTTTCAATAGAGATAGAAAGAAAATTCTCAAAAGACCAGATTTTCTGGATGTATTTAAACCAAATTCCCTATGGTTCCAACTCTTACGGCATTGAGGCGGCCAGCCTGACTTTTTTTGGCAAACCGGCTAAAGATTTATCTCTAGCCCAATCGGCTTTGCTGGCTTCCCTGCCTAAAGCGCCGACTTATTATTCGCCTTACGGCGAACACTTAAAAGAAACTTTGGCTCAAAAGGATAATATTTTAGAAAAAATGAAAAATCTTGGCTTTGCCAGCGATCAAGAGTACCAGTCAGCGCTTAAAGAAGTCCTGACATTTAAGCCTTCCAGAGAAAATATTCTGGCTCCGCATTTTGTAATCATGACAAAAAATTACCTTACTAAAAAATACGGCGACGAGATGGTTGAGAACGGCGGCTTAAGAATTTATACAACTCTTGACTACAATCTACAGACAATCGCCGAAGAAACTATCGCCAAATACGCCGAAAAAAACGAGAAGCTGTATAAAGCAAAAAATGAAGCTTTGACTGCGGTTGATCCGCGCAGCGGCCATATACTGGCAATGGTCGGTTCAAGAGATTATTTTGATCTGGCAAATGAGGGCAACTTTAACGTCGCCACTGCCAAACGCCAGCCCGGATCTTCCTTTAAACCTTTTGCCTACGCTACAGCTTTGCAGAAAGGTTTTACCGACTCAACAATTTTATTTGATTATAAGACGGAATTTAATCCACAATGCGCTCCGGACTCCAGCCAAGAAAAAGACCAATATGGTTTGGATTGCTATCATCCGCAAAATTATGACGGCAGGTTTAGAGGGCCTGTTACAATGCGCCAGGCCATTGCTCAATCGCTCAACGTGCCTTCGGTGCAGATGCTTTACTTAGCCGGCATCGACAACACCATAGATCTAGCCGAAAAAATGGGAATAACCACTCTTGAGGAAAACCGTAAAAACTTCGGGCTTTCTCTGGTCTTGGGCGGCGCTGAAGTCAAACTGGAAGATATGGCTTCGGCTTATGGAGCTTTCGCCAATGACGGCATACTCCAAAATTTGAGTTATATTCTGAAAGTGGAAGACAGCGCCGGCAACGTTTTAGAAGAATATAAACCAAAAGAAGAAAGAGTCATTGACAGCCAAACAGCAAGAATGATAACCAACATGCTCTCGGACAATCAATCTCGAACTGCTGTTTTTGGTCCAAACAGCAGTTTATATTTTCCGGACAGACCAGTTGCCGCTAAAACCGGTACAACCCAGGAGAACAGGGACGCTTGGGTAATCGGCTATACACCCTCATTAAGCACCGGGGTTTGGGTCGGCAACAATGACAACACCTCCATGACAAAACAAGGCGCCGGTATTTCTGCCGCTGGACCGATTTGGCATGAGTTTATGTCCCGCGCCCTTAAAGACCAGCCTGCAGAAGATTTCTTACAGCCAGATCCTATTGAAACATCTAAAATAATGCTCAACGGCAGTTATATCTCTGAAGACAATAAAGAAATTCACAGTATTTTATATTATGTAAACAAAAACGACCCACTGGGTCCGGCGCCGTCAGACCCAAATCAGGATCCTCAATTTAAAAATTGGGAACAAGCCGTGCTGACAAATAACATTAATCTATCTAACAATAATATCCCTTAAGACAACTTTGTTTTCTTTCATTTTTTGGAGAACTTCATTTTTCTTGAGAGAAATTTCTTGGGCAAAAGATTTGTTAGTCGTTTCAACAAAAAGAAAGTTGTTTTTTACATAAAAAGTCTTGAGGTATCTTAAGACTTTTTTGTTTAAGAAAACAGAAGCTAAGATTTTTTTTAAAACCTCGCTCAACAACTCGCTTTCCTCTTTTTTCTTTTGAACAATCTTTTTTAAGCTTGTTATTCTCGTTTTAAGTGATTCCATATCAGCTTCTCAGAGGCATAATCAAATAAACAATATCCTTTCTTTCTTCCGGTCTTAATACCAAAGGATTTCCTTCTCCGGTGAATTCTATAATAACTTTTTCAGTCGGCATCACTTTTAAGCCGTCTAAAAGATACCTGTAATTGACAGAGAGGCTAAAAGGCTCGTCTTTAAGAGTACCCTTAAGCCAGGAAGAAATCTCTCCCCGGTCAGGGTTTTTGGCGGTAATTCTTAAACCTTCTTCTTCACCCTGAATTTTTATATCTGAAATATGAGAAGAAAATATGCTTGCCAAACGCACATTTTTTTCCAGCTCGTTTTTATCAACGAGGATTTTTGAAACATGTTTTTCTGGTATTACTTTTTTATAGTCAGGATAAGAGCCGTCCACCAAACGAGAAATGACCTCAATACCAGGAGTTGTTAAGAATATCTGATTTTCTGAAACTGTCAGAGAAACCTCTTCGTCCAGAACTGACAGTATCCTGATCAGCTCTTGTGCCGTTGAGCGAGGTATAATTATGTTCTGCTCAAAGCTGGGTACTTTTTTACTTAAAACTTTCTCAGCCAGTCTAAAACTATCCGTAGCCGCTCCTTCTATTCTATCTTGACAAAAGCTAAGCAGTACTCCAGACAGTTCGGGTCTGGCTTCCGACAAAGAAACAGAATCAATAACCGTAGTAAAAATCTGTAAAAGTTCTCTGCTTGAAACATTGATCAAAGGCTTCTCTTTTATTTTAGGAATAATCGGGAAATCTTTGGCTGAAAAACCGATAATTTTAGTTTTGTAGTTTTCAGAGTTGATATCAATGATGTTGTTTTTTGAACTGATAGTAATTTTTTCATCTTGAATATTGTTTATAAAATCTGAAAATATTCTCGCCGGCACAGCCACTTCTCCCTCTTCTTCTATTTTAGCTCCTAACCAGCAATTTATGCCTATCTCTAAATTTGTTGAAGAAATTTTTAGCCTGCCATTTTCAGTTTTTATAATAATGTTTTGTAAAATTGGCAGAGTTATATTTCTGGAAACTATCTTTTCCGCAATAGACAGGCTGTTCTTAAGATTTTTTTGATTAACGGTAATAATCATAAATTATTAATTAAATATAACTTATTACTATTATTATACCTCCAAAAAATGTGGATAAAAAATTATTTTATCCAGAAAGGTTATATTTTTATGGTGAATTTTTAAAATAAAAAATAATTCTTGTGTTTATTTTTTGTTGATAAAATTTTGATAACACTGATAAAAGAAGTTAATAAATTTTTAGTAGTTGAGAATAATCAGGTTTTTAACCGCAAATTATCCCGAAGCAGTAAACAGCTTTATCTACTTATCAAACGACTGATAAATTCTTTCTTTGATCATAACGATTTCTTGTTTTGTCAGCTCGTCTGTCTCTTCTTCTGTTTTCATTTTTTCGTAAGCATGAATTACTGTTGAATGATCTCTGCCGCCAAGCTTTTGACCGATTTCAGGAAAAGAAGACTTAGTTTCTTCCCTAAGCAGATACATGGCAATTTGTCTCGGCCGGACGACTTCTTTTTTGCGGCTTCTCTTGAGCAGGTCGTTGAGAGAAATATTATAGAAATCAGAAACAGACTTAAGAATTAACTGTGGCGTAGTTTTACGGTAAGGAGTGCTTAGATAAGTCGCCAGCAGTTTTTTAGTTTCTTTGATATCAAGGTTTTTGCCATAAATCTGGCTTACAGCGACGATACGGTTTAAGGCGCCTTCAAGCTCGCGGATATTCTTTTGAATATTGGTGGCGATGTAGCCTAAAATATTTTCATCTAAGTCTGAATTTTTTTGTTTGACCTTGAGTTTTAAAATAGCCAGTCTTGTTTCAAAATCAGGCATGTTTATGTCTGCTATCATACCCCCTTCAAATCTTGACCTCAGCCTTTCTTCAAGCGCCGGAATTGCTTTGGGCGGCCTGTCTGAAGACAAAATAATCTGCTTATTTTTACTGTAAAGCTCGTTGAAGGTTGAAAATATTATATCTTGAGTTTTTTCTTTTCCAGCAATGAATTGAATATCGTCTATAATTAAAATGTCTAATTTAGCGTATCGACTTTTTAGTTGTTCCACGCTTTTAGTTCTGATGGATTCAATAATTTCCGCAGTTATTCTTTCTGACGGTATGTAGAGCACTTTTTTAGATTGGTCGTCTTCCAGCACCTTATTGCCGGTTGCCTGCAGTAAATGAGTTTTGCCAAGGCCTACGCCGCCATAAATAAATAAAGGGTTATAAGCTTTACCCAGATTTTTAACGACAGCCAGGCTGGCGGCGTGAGCCAATTCATTGTGAGAACCGACAACGAAAGACTCAAAAGAATATTTCTTATTTAAATTTGTCTGCGGGTTAACTTCCCCGGGCTGCTTGCTCTCCATTAGTCTCTCCGGTATTAACTGGGAAATATCTCTTTTGATTATATTTTGCGGTAAGTTGTTGCCAATTGCATATTTAATCTCTCTGGTTTCAGGAGAGAAATTTTGAAGGCAAGTTAAAATTTGCTTATGAAACTTGTTCTCAAGCCATTCCTTGATAAAACCGTTCGGGACGCTTACAACAACCAGCTCCCCCTCGTCGGCAACGATAGAAGTGTTTTTGAACCAAGTCGTAAAATTCGCCTTGGAAGTGGACAGTTCCATCTCTCCAAGGACAGCTTTCCATAGTTCTTCCTTAGTCATAGTCAGAAATCTTTACCAAGCGTAAAATAATTTAATGCTCTAATATTAAGATAAATTACTGCACTTAGATACAACGCAGGTTAGTTTATAAGTTGTTTATAGAAAGTGGAAAAACTTTATCACCGGGGATCGGGGTTTGATTTATAAAATTGACCCAAGCTTGCAAGTCTGTTAGTCTAATGGAGTATGAATCCCGTACGAAGTCGCCCTGCCGGGTCTGTATGGGAAAATATATAAATAATAAAGTTTCATAGCTATCCCTCGCCTAACTTATATGGATAGCCTTGCGACTTCGTACGGGATGAAATCAACATTATATCGCCCTAAGACCAAAAAAAGAAAGAGGAAGCATGGCTTCTTAAAGAGAACCACGACCAAGTCTGGCCGCAAAGTTCTTACGCGCAGATTAAGAAAAGGAAGACGCAGATTAACGGTTTGATTTTATGCTTTCCAAGAAACAAAGGATTGGTCTTAAAAAAGACTTTGACGATATTTTTAAGTCGGGCAGGAGCCTGCGAAACAAATTTTTTCTCTTGAAATTCAAAGAAAATCATTTGCCTTTTTGCCGGGGAGCGGTCATTGTTCGGGCTAAACTTGTTTCCAGGGCTGTTTCGAGGAATAAAATTAAAAGAACAGTCTCAGAAGTTTTGGCGGATATTTTTTCAAAGTCTAAAGTCAGAATTGACGCTTTGATTGTTGTTCAGTCTGATCTTAAGAACGAAAAGTTTTCTGAGATCAAAGAGAGTCTATTGGAAATTTTTAAAAAAGCCAATATTGTCTAACTATAGCTAATGGTTTCTAATAAAACAAAAACAACAAAGATAGTTTATCGGCTAGAAATAGCTTTAATTTTTCTGTATAGAAGTTTTTTATCCCCCTTTTTTTCTTTTTTGCCTCTGTTTTTTACGCCAAACTGCAAATTCTATCCCACCTGCTCGGTTTATACCCAAGAGGTTATAGAGAAACACGGGCCGTTTAGGGGTCTGTTTTTGAGTTTGGGCAGACTTTTGCGATGTAGTCCTTTAAGCAAAGGTGGAATTAATTTAAGCTAAGCAGATACTAAATATGGGTGAAATTTTTAACCAAATATTATACAGGCCGATATTCAACTTCCTTGTTTTCATTTACAACCTTATACCCGGAGCCGACTTTGGAATTGCCATAATCTTTCTGACTATCTTAATCAGGCTTGTTTTTATGCCGCTTTCCGTAAAATCTCTGCGCTCTCAAAAAATACTTTCCCAACTCCAGCCCAAAATAAAAGAGATTCAGGAAAAATATAAGAATGACAAAGCGGTCCAAGCCCAAGCGACTATGCTGTTGTACAAAGAACATAAGGTCAACCCGATTGCCGGCTGCCTGCCTTTGCTTATTCAGTTGCCGGTTTTATTGGCTCTTTACAGAGCTTTTGCCAATGGCTTCAAGCCGGAAAGCTTAAATTTACTTTACGGTTTTATTTCTAACCCGGGAGTGATTAACAGTCTTTCCTTAGGTTTTTTTGATCTTGCCAAAAACAGCCCTTTTTTGACTATTCTTGCCGGAGTTTTTCAATTTGTTCATTCCAAAATCAGTTTTGCCAAGCAACCGCCGGCAAAAAACAGCGCCAACAGCGGCTCTCTTGACTTCACAGCGATGAATCGGCAAATGTTGTATTTCTTCCCCGTAATGATTATAATTATTGGCTGGAGACTGCCTGCGGGTTTAGTTTTATACTGGGCGGTTACTACGCTGTTTTCAGTATTTGAACAGCTTTATATAAACAAAACAATGCGGACGAGCTAAATAAGAATATGGCTGAAGATCAAGATCAAAATTTAACAGTTTTAGAAAACGTTGCCAAAGACGTCTTGGAGAGGCTTGGCTATCAAGCGGCTGTCAGTATTTTTTCCAACGAAAAAGACCCGACTCTCAAAGTTGTTTCAGTTAATTCAGCTGAAAATCTTAGCGTTCTTATCGGTAAGAATGGTCAGAACATAAAGGCTTTGGAGCATGTTATAAAACTGCTCTACTTCAAAAAAGCTTCTGGAGTTGAAAAAGATAAACCGGAATGGCCGATGATTTTCATGGTAGATGTTAATGACTACCGAAGATTTCGAGCGAGGCAAGTAATTGAAAAAGCGATAGAAGTCGCTAACAGAGTTAAAACTACTAAAAAAGCCGAAGCTCTAAATCCCATGTCTTCCTATGAACGCCGCTTGATTCATGTCGAGCTGGCTTCTTATCCGGATCTTGAAACTGAAAGCATAGGCGAGGAACCTGAAAGAAGAGTCGTAATTCGTCCGCTGATAATATGAGATGACTTCTATAAAACAGCGACCTACGAGGTCGCTGTTTTATAGTGGCAAAGAAATGTTGTAGAGATATCCGTCTGCTTTATTTACAAAAATCAGCAAGTTTTCAGCGGGTGAAAGAATCGGGCGCTCTATGTTCACCATGTCGGTTTCTAGAGTTTCAAAAACCAAACCGAATTCTTTTTTGGACAAGTCCAGTTGATAAAGATTTTCTTTTTGGCCACTCTCTTTTTGGCCGCCGCAGTAGAGATTAAGCGAATTTAATGTCCAGACGCATTTGTCGGCTGAAGTCAGCAAGTCAATTGCAAACTCGTTTTTTTGGTTAAGGTCCAGCAGCTTTACGTTAAGTTCTCCTTTATCGTTTTGATAAGAATAAAGCAAACGGGATCCGTCCGGCGACCAAAGCACTCGCAGATTTTTTAGAGATTCTACTGAGGAGTCTATAATCTTCTCCAACTGGCTGTTTTCAGTATTCAACAAAAACAAACCGTTGTCGCCAGCGGGGTTGTAAAAAGAAATAAAGTTCTCTTTGGGCCAGTCTAGTTTAAGGCCGCCGATTCTGGTAGCGAGGATGTTTTTAAAAGAAGAGCCGTCAGGATTTGCTAGGCTTATGTTTCCTTCTTCGCTTTGGGAGTTAAAATAAAGGTAAGCGATTTTCTGATTGTCTTTAGACCAAACAGCGCCGGAAATATTTTTATCAAGCTCGGAGAATTTGCCGTTTTTAAGGTTAAAGTAAACTGCTTTAGGGCCGGTTTTTGAAGCTTCTGAAATGAGCGCTTCATAGCCATCTCTAGACCAAACAGCGCTTAAAATGTTTTTCCCTGTGTTGCCGTTTAAAACCGAGGTGGTCCCGCCGTAAAAATCAGTTGCCAGAATTTTACCTGATTCTTTTTCAAAGTATATCACTCTATCTCCACTTTCCGATATTGCCGGACTAAAAACTTTTACCGTGCTGATGCGGTTTAGTTTAGGAACGGAAGACTCGCTGCCGGCCGGCCGGCTGTTATTCTGGTTAAAACGGTTAAGGCTTGCAATGTTTGCCGTCTGTCCGGAATTTCCTTTTTGGGCAATCAAATAACCGCCAAGGAAAGTCACTAGGCCGATTAAGATCACAACTAAGCTGATTAATACATTTTTACTGTTCATATCAGTTTTACTTGTTCCATAGCTTCTTGCGCCGCTTCTCGAGCTTTTTTGAAGGCTTTTTTCTCGTCTCTATAGACTAGATAGATCCAGACGACCATCAGGTTTATTATTGCCAAAAAGGGCACAAGATTTATTACGCCGCCTAACAAGACCTTTGTTATCGGATTTTTTCTGGCTACTCGTCTTAACTTTACTAAAGTTCTTGGAATTTTTCTAGCAACTCCCTTAAGTCCCGGGATCTTAGCGAGCTTTTTGGAAGTTTTCATTGCCAACCGGCTGTATCGTTGGATTTTGTCTTCAAATCCCATCCCAACCATAGACAGGTCGTCTTCATATTTGTGGGCCTTTTTAAGTTGAGTATCCGTCAGCCACAATGTGAAATAAATTATGCCGGTGCCGCCTATTGAAACTATTTTTGAAATAATTATACCAACACCGGTTACATCAAGAACATCAATAACATCTATAATTCCGGCGACCGTAAACAAAAAAGCATATTTTAATTTGGAAGGTTTTTTAAAAAGTTCTCCTTCTGCTATTTTTTTTTGCAAATTTTCCCTGGCAATGTTTAATTCTTGTTCTGAAGATAAGATAGTTGCAGTTTCTTCTTCGTTTTCCTCTGTTGTCTGGCCTTGATTTTCGTTGTCCATAGATTTTTATTCACTTGCCGGTTTCCTTAGCCCATTCTTTTTTAGCCTGCTCTATTTCTAAAATTTGCCTTGGGTCGGAGGTGATAATCTGGTCTTCGGTGTAAGAAGCGACAATTCGGATGCCGACATGGTTGGAACCGGCAAAAAATAGCCCATGGCCGACGGCAGCTTCCAGAAGGTAGAATTTTTCCGCATCGGTTAGGTTAAAAGTCTGTTTGACACCCTCAATTGAAGCCGGAGACTGTTTCATTAGAGACTGTATGGAAGAATTCGTCACAATTGCTTTGCCGTATTGTGAACTAAGGAAATCCGGCACGTCTTGCGAGATTGTAGTCAGGCCCAAGAAGTATTTTCTGGCTCGTTTGGCAACATTGAACAAAAAGGCGCCGCCGACCTCGTACTTCAAAAGCCACCAAGCCTCGTCTACCACTAAAACCCGTCTTTTAAGCTGTGTCCGCACTCTGGTCCAGATGTAGTTTAAAATCAAATACATGGCAATCGGCCTCAACTCTTCTTCCATGTCGCGGATGCTGAACAGCACCAGCCGATTGTTCAAAGAGACGTTAGTCGGCTTGTTAAAAAATCCGGAAAAAGTGCCTTCGGTGTATTTTCTTATTCTTATCGCCATAGATTCGGCTCCGGCCAAACCTTCAAGAATATTTTGAAAATCCGAAAGCAGAGGCGCTTCGCCTTGGCTATTGTTGGCTCCGGCGGTCATGTCTTTAAGAGCGTAAGTTTGTATCAAAGCCTCGTCCAGCAGAGAACTTTCTTCGGGAGTCAATTCGCCGAGCATTAATTTAAAAAGTCCGGTCAGGTCTAAAATGTGAGTCCTGAAGACATCTTTAAAGTCTTCGCCTTCAGCCGGCTGGGGCAGGTCAAAAGGATTAATGTGACTGTCAGAGGCAATGGAAATGTTGATTGAAGAACCGCCGACGGTGTCTGCCAAGTAGCGATACTCATTTTCCGGGTCAATTATAAAGACTTCCGTGCCTACCATCAGGCTTCTTAGGATTTCAAGTTTGACGGTGTAGCTTTTGCCGCCGCCGGATTTGCCGAAAACCACCGAGTTGTAGTTTTCCAGCGAGAAACGGTCAAACAGGATCAAAGAGTTGTTGTGAGTGTTAATGCCGTAAAGAATTCCGCTGTCAGAAGTCAAGTCGTAAGAGACGAATGGGAAAATGGAAGAAATCGGCTCGGTGTTCAGAGAATTGTGAGCGTTCAGCAGGTCGTTATCCAGCGGCAAAGTAGAAAAGAATCCTTCCTTCATTCTGAAAGTAGCCGGTTTGAAATAAATCAACTGGGCTTCAAAAATGCCTTTTATCTTAGATTCAATTTCATCTAGTTCCTCTTCTTTTTCGCCGTAGATTGTGATGTAAACGCCGAATTCAAAGAAGCGGTCGGTTCCCTGCTGGATTTTGTCTCTCAAATCTTCAATGTCCGAAATAGCTGTGTCTAATATCGGATTGCGGACCTTGCCTTGATCGGCTTCTTCTATGGCTTCCGCTTGCAGTCTGGCCAGCTTGTCTCGTAGTTTTTTTAAAATAGAGCCGGAGTCGGCAGGATGGAAAAATATTGATATATCCAAAACTCTGTCCAGATTTATGACCGGCGAAAACCACTGCGTGTTTAAATATCTTGGCAAAGTTGAAATAAACAAAGTCCGGGCCAAGCGGTCGCCTATTTGTATTGAATTGCTTGAGATGTTGATTGCGCTGGGCGCAAGCTGGTCTTCAAGCGCGTTGGTTGTAATGTTTTTTTCGGCCATAAAATAGTTTCTAGTTGCTAGCTTCTAGTTTCTAGTAAATACTGAAAGCTAGAAACTGAAAACTGTAAACTAGCTCTGGGGATTGTATAAAGAATAAAAAATTTTGATTAATTCGTCTTTGCCAAGCATTTTAGAATCTAAACCCATGTTTCTTAGACCGTCAGATATTAACTCCGCTCTTTGCTGTATCTGGCTTTGGTAAACTGAAAAATCCTGCTCCTCAATTTTTTTAATCTTTTCTTTACCGGAACTGAATGTGTCCTTTATTCTTTCAAGCAGGCCGGTTTTTGAACTCTTGGACTCAACAGCGTAAAAAGGCACGACAACATAGAATTTCTTTGACATGATGTTCGCCAGTTCGGTCAGGCCTTTTATAAATCTTATGTACTCAATGCCTTGAATTTTAAGCAGTTCGTTATCCAGCTGGTCAACAAGAGCTTGGGTTTTAGCCAAATAGTTTTTGATATCCAACTGGCGTGAATGGGCCGTAATTTGTAAAGGAAAATCAAGAGAATTCAAAAAATTTTGAAAAGCTTTCACAATGGCTGTCTGCTCGTCGTTTGATTTCAAATCAAAGTTCATGGAGCTTACTTCCAGAACCAAACGCAAAGAGCCGTTTTTTAAAATTACGACATTGTCTTTAATATCAAAAACATCTACGAATTGTTTGGTATTTAAATCTTTCGGCATAGTTTCTAGTTGCTAGCTTCTAGTTTCTAGTTTTTTTATCATTACATTTAACATTTTTTGAACTTCCTCCAACAGAAAGTTGGCTTTCCCGAAGTCAACCTTAGGAAAAATTTCTTTAGCAATAATAGTTTGAGTTTCTAATTCAGCCGCAGAACCGTAGGCAATCCTCAAAAATTGTAAGAATTCTTTTAGGTTTTTTCTTTGTTGTCCCTCGGCTATATTTGAAGGAATAGAAATTGAAGCTCTTTTCATTTGATTAGATATCCCAAATAATTCTTCTTTCGGAAATTTAGCACAGGTCAAGTAGATCTCTTTGACTAGTTGTATTCCTTTTTGCCAAACTACCAATTCTTTAAATGATTTTAACATATCTAGAAACTAGAAACTGAAAACTATAAACTGTTTTTATCGGGTTTGTATAAATATCTTTTTTGATTAAAGGTAAAACCGATAGCGTAGGCCAGGTATTCGTACAAAGGCATTTCGCTTACTTTGATCAGGGCCAAGCTTAAAGACAAAGCGACGACGGGGACGGCTAATATTATAAACCAACCGGGAGAAACGAGAAAAAAGAGCAAAAACAAAAGCGCTCCGCCGATGGCGATAAAAATAAATTGTTTGATCGTAAACGGCCCGATTACTTTCTCTTCCGTCTCTATGAATTGTGGAACTTGAAACCTTATAGTAGTGGCTAGTTTCTAGTTGCTAGTTTCTAGTAAAAACTAAAAACTAGAACCTGGAAGCTAGAAACTAATTTTTACTTTCCTCTTAAATTTACCAAATTATTAGGGTTGTTTATGTTTGTTGCTGGCTGTGTTGGCGCTGTCTGGTCTGCCCTTTTACCGAATTTTTCAACATGAAGTTTTTTCAAGTCCTCAAGAGCGGAAGCGAATAAGTCACTAATAATTGAACTAGCGATGGATTTGGCAACTGTTTCATTAACAGTCAGCCTTTCTTTGACTTGAACGGTAATATCTCCTAAATATATTTCCACCGAAAGTAGTTTTCTTATTAATCTAGACAAGGAAACTGACTGATTTTCGTTAAGGCGATATTTTGCAGCGATACTTCTTATGATTTCAGGTGTATCTATGCCAAAAAGAATATCAACAACCGTGTATGGCAACTTTTTTAACTGCATGTAAAATGCCTCTTGTTCTTCGTAATGCTCGGCAAAGTATTTGTCGTCTACTTTTACCGGGTCAAAAATATCTAGTTGTTCTTGATCTTGCTCCATTTAAAGTTAAATAATTTTATACAACCACCCTCTTTATAATAGCTGTCTTGTCGGCATTTCCGATTACTAATCTTTGAATATCTTTCTTAAATCTTTCGCCTGCGCCAGGGATTGCTTTTCTACCTTTTGGATATGCGGGGTCGCCCCTAAGTGAAATCGCGGGTCTGCCAGCAGGATAAATTATACCCTTGCTGTCTGTGCCTCCCGGAGGAATCGCTGGCTCTGCCTTGCGATAAGGAGGAAGGGCGGTTACTCCTGGGTCTGCGGCCTGAAGGTTGTTGACTTTTTCTTGCAGAGATTCTTCAAATTCTGGTATTAACCAACTGTCTCTGTTGAGGTCGGCTATTTTTTGAGGATTAATTTTCTGCAGCCGACCATCAAAAGCGGTCTTTAGAAGACCTCTATCTGTAGTACTGCCAAAGAATGCTGGGTCTTGAACAAAACGGTCATTTCCAGTAGCGGCGGCTCTTTCTTTTCTCCATTCCGTTTCAGCATGAATAATCTGGTTGTCTTGAGCCATTTTTGACAGAGCATTTCTGGATAAAGTTTCGTTTTCTCCGCCAAAAAGTTCTTCAGCTACGAAATACTTGTTGTAAGTATCAAGCTCGCCTTCGTCTAACATTTGTTCGGCTTGAAGTTTGCGCATGTCTGTATCTTGGGTGGTGTCCAGTAGAAAAGCTTCGCGAGCCCCCTTAGTTTTATTAAGGCTTTTAATATTCTTCTTAAGGTTTTCGTAGATTCTGTCACGCTTTTCTTTAACTTGGCCAGCCAAAGAATCCAACCCCATCTTTATAAGGTCACTGCTGATAAGGTCGTTGTTCTTGGCCATTACTTCCAGTCCAGCATTGCGCAAGATGTTTGGAAGACTTGTGTCTCTAAGAAAGGCTTCCTTGTCGGCTTGGCTACCCATTCTGTTCATGAAATCATTCTTTATAAGAGTTTCCATATATTTTCGGCTGCGCTGAGTATTTTCTCCACCAAAAATATTGAGAACGTCTTGGATTTCTTTTTTGCCGGCAGTGCCAGAGGGTATCCAAGCTTTTTCTACACGCCTTTCCATTAGATCCAGCAGTAAATCGTCCTTCATTTTGCCAGAGGCAATCAGAGCGTTAACTACAGACTCATCTAGTTTGTCAAAATTTTTCATTAAGTCGGCATTGATTGAGTCTCGGTCTGATTTTGATTGTGTCGTGTAGAGGTCTTGAATCATTGTAAATAACCTTGCATTCTGTAATTCACCCAGGTCGCCCCGCTTGGCCATTACCTTTAGACCCGCTCTTTTAAGAGCCGCCGAAGTTGTATTCAATACAAAATTTTCCATTTCAGCTGGACCACCAAAGGCATCTTGAAAATTATTTTTGACCAAGTCGTTAATATAATCTTCTGCTCCGGCCGTGTTTTCGCCAAGCATTTGTACTGTTTCGTCAATCTCTTTTTGTCCGTCTGGTCCGCGAGCAATCCAACCATTTGTTGATCTCAATTTTCTTAATGCAAGCATTTGGTATTTGTTAAGCTTGCCTTTATTTGCCTGGTCATTTAGTTGGTCAATTTGATCTCTAGTCAAATTTTGGCTCTTGTATTTATCAAATTCTTTTCGGGCTTCAGCCAGTTCTGTATCTGACATAGCCTGTTTTTTGCCGAGAATGCCGGCGACTCTGGCTTCTTTGAGTCTTTCTTCCCTCTCGCCGCCGTATAAAGCGCCGAGCTTGCCGGGCAAGCCGGTGTCTCTGATTTCTGCCAGTTTTTCTTTGCCGGCTTTTTGCATGGCCGGAATGTAGGCTTGTCTTTTAGCCCAGTTATTTATTCCTCCGCTGATGGTGCCGAAGACCTTGGTTGCTCCGCTGCCGGCGGCAAAACTGGCTTTAAGCGAGGCGGCAAGACCTCCGACTAGAATAATTATAGTCAGAATGTAATAAAATAACTCCTGAAAACCGAAAGCGAAATAACTGGCGAATCTGTTGGCTAAATCTTGTCCGGACAAAGCCGCGGCGGCCTGCAAGTTTGGCCCGCCTTTTAAAATAACGATGCCCATCATCAGAGCGAAAAGATAAATGGGGGTGAAAAAAGTCCAGCCCAAAAACCAATTCCACCATTTCTGGTTGAATGTTCTGGTGTTGGGCAGAATTCCAGAAATCCAAGCTAGGGGCGAAACTATAAGCAGAGCCCACAAAATAGGAACTCGGACTATATTAAAAATGAGAGCCGATATTAAAGCCAGAGTTGCTATAGCTACAATTATTATTGTAAAAGTTGTGCTTATTATTATGTGCAATGTTAGTTTTTCGGCGTCTGACTTTATCAAATTTTCCCTGTCTTTCAGAGGCGAATCTCCGGAAATATCTTTTGCCAAACTAGACAACCCAAAACCGTTGCCCAGAGTAGCGGTAATATCGGAGAATTGATTTAACATAACATTGGAAAGATTGGTAGAGACGTTAATCAAAAGAAGGCCGATTGTCAGGCTGAAATTAATAAGCAAAGCGGCAACTATGAATTTTGCCATCAGACCTTTCCAGTTGTAGTTTTGAATGTCAAAAATTGTGGCAAAGGCGATAACAATCAAAATCAGAATAAAGAACATGTTGGCAAAGTCTCTGAACACAGCCCAAGAGGTCCTGACAATAGTCACATCCGTGAAAAAACTGGCTTGAGCTTTCAGAAACAAATTCAAGCCGTAAGCGGCCCAAGATAAAAAATTTCCCAATATACCCAAGATTATTCCTTGAGTGTAGAGGAGGACTTTATTGAGGGCTGTTATGAAGATATCTGTAAGGTCAAACAAGCCCGCGTTAGCCCTCGGCGCCAAAAAAACAAAAACAGCCAGAATGAAAAACGGCAAAAATATTTTTAATCTGTTTATGAGTTTTTGGTTTGCCATTTTTAGCTTATGGTACGGTGCATCTTTGTTCACAAGCGGAGCGCTGGGTGCTTTCACAGGTCTTTTTTTCTTCCGGAGTTGAAAGCGGGTTAGAACAGGCGCCAGATGCGTTTGCAACGCAAGCATCAACGCAATCTTGTCGAGCCCCTCCAGTCAGTCCTCCGGCTGGGGTGCCTCTGGTGTCAGCTGCGTCTTGAATTAGGTCAGTGATATTATTTATATATCCGCCGGTAACAAAATTACCGAGTTTATTGAGGGCGGCGTCTAGGATATTAACTAGAACTTCCGAGAGCTCATCGGCGCTCACCAGCCATTGGGCGTTGTTGTCAAGCCATTGAGCTCCAGCTTTGCTCAACATGTCAGCTGGAGTAACGGTTTTGCCGAGGAAAGTGCATTGAGCGTTTGCGCCAAAACCGCGGCATTTATCTTGAGCTCCGGCATAACCCTTGCCGGCTACAACTTCGCTTTGTCTGGCGTTCTCCTGTGAACTGCTTTGTTTATTTAGTTCCTCAAGGCTTATTGCCAAAGCCCCGGCTATGTTATTTTGCGGTTCCACCAAGCGTGACCATGTCTCCCAACCGCCGCCTTTAGCAAAGTCTTTTTTGAATTCAGCCCTGACTTTGTCGGGGATTGTGCATTTAATTTTTGTCTGAAAAGGAGTAAGAGATCCTTGTTGAAGTTCGGCGTTTAAGTCAGGCTGGCCGATGTCAACATATGGGACATTGCTCACTTGGAAAGCCAAAGCCATAGGTCCGCTAAGGTCACCACAGAGTAAGCCACCTTTAATAGCATAGTTAAGTTGTGTTCTGAATTGATTCACCCCGATTTTTTGGGCATCGGCTAAAAACTTTTTCCAATTTTGGACAAAACCTGGAGCTTTTTGGCCGCCTTCCAGGCCAATATTATTTATAGAATTAATAATTCCACTTTCAAGACTTGTGAGCAATTTTCTGGCGATTGCTCTGGCGATTAAATCTAAGCCGAACTCTTTGACGACCCATAAAATCAAAGCCGCGCCTCTGGCTGTATAAATTGGGGCGCCAAATCCGAGAGAGAATATGAGCAGTAGTATTACCAGTTTTTTTCTCATTTCTATTGGTTGATAATTTTGGATATGTCAAAAAAGTCGCTGTCGGGAGGCGTGAGATTGTCCTTCTTGATTTTAATGTCTAGATCTTTGAGTATTGACTGTCCCTCCAAATAAACGTGTTGCAGATTTGCCAGAATCAGAGTTTGTTTTAAAGGATCGTCGCTGGATAAAGCGATAGAGCGGTTGTACAATTCTGATTTTTTTAGAGTAGTTAAGATTTTTTTGTGGATGTCGCCCCAACTTTTGGGTACTGGAGAGTTATCCATTGCGTCGTATGCTTGTTGAAATTTTACAGCATACTCAAGAAACTTGCTTTTAATTCTTTCTTTTTGTTGGTCGTCGTAAATCTGATTTCCTTTGATAACGCTCTGGTCTGGGGTGAAAAGCAGAACTATTTCTTTGGGTTGATTTAAAATCATGTCAGTGATACTGCCGGAGATAGTTTCAAAAATTATTTTTAAGTACCCTTCCTTGGCTTCTCTGGTGTCCGCTACTGGGTTTTTTATCTCATCGCCAACATTGACGTCTTCCAAAGAAGAAAGAATAGAATAAACCGTAGCGTTAGCAGTGGAATCTATTGATTGAGCGTAAATCTTTGGATCACCATTTCTCTTTAGTTCTCCGCTCAAAAGACCGCCAGTGATAAGATATGCTAGTCTTTGGGTAGAACTTAAAGAAAGAAATTCCTTGGTCCTAGCCAGAGAATCGTCATTAGCTCTTAGAGGATCGTGGCTTGAAAAGACTTCTTCGCCGTCCAGATAACCGTCGCCATCGGTATCAGAGTTGTAAGGGTCGGTGCCTAGAGCGGCTTCTTCGGCATTAGTTAGGCCGTCGTGATCAAAGTCGTTGCTGTCTTGATAGTCTACTTTTACACCTTCTGAAATTACCGCAGTTGCCGGACTGAAAGTTTTGTTTATTAGAACGCCAACTCTGGCCACTACCAAACCGGCGGCTCCGAATAAGATAACCATTAAAATTTTTATTACTCTGGTCATGTTTTAATAGGCGTAGCAGACATAGCCTCTGAAGTCGCTGAGGAGGTAGTTTGCATGGTTGAGATTAAGTACAATTACTTCTTAACTTAATCTCAAAACTGCCGACGTCGCGAGCGAACGGAGTCGCTGGCGAAGTGAGCGTACTGAAGAGGCTGTGTCTGTGAAGCCTAACCTCGGAATAAGAAAAAACTTGATATTAATACACTCAAACCAGCCAACAAAATTGGCCAGTCTCCTAGTTTATTATACAATGTTTTCTTGCTATTTAATACAATGTCGCCTGTTAATATCTTAAAATCTCTATTTTGGCTTTCTTTCAGCATTTTCCCGTCGCCGGAAATGACGAAAGAGGGGCCGTAATTTGCCGCATATATAAGGTACTTGTTGTTTTCGGCGGCCCGCAAAGAGGCCATGGCTTTGACCTGGCTGATTAAGTCTTTGGAGCCGTTAGCGAAGGCAAAACTCCCCTGCACGGCTATAAGCTGGCCGCCGGATAGGGAAATGTTTCTGGCCAGAGACGGTGAAGAAATATCTGAACAAACCAAAGCTCCCAAAGTTATGTCTCCCACCTTTATGGCGGAGGGCGGTTCAAGGCCGCTTTGTAGTCCTTCAAAGTTTTTCAGTTCTTCGGAATCAACACCCAAAACTTTATCCAACAGACGGAAAAGATAAGGCGCGTACTCCCCTCCCGGCGTTAACAGTTTTTTATCGTAGTCTCCAACTATGCCGCTTTTGGAGTCCAAATATATGGTTTTAGATTTTTTCAGAAAGTTTTCCTGAATATGCGAATTGTCTATGATGGCGGTTTTAGAAGGAAACAGATTATTGAAAAAGATGCCGACGTCTAAAGTATTGCCGAAGAGGCTAAGGTTGGTAAAAAAATTGCTGGCTTCCGGAAAAATTATCAGCTTGGTTTCGGGCTCTTTTTTGCTGACTTTGTCCAGCAGTTCAAGCTGTTTTTTGAAAAAAGAGAGCTGTTCTTTGGAGTTGTAATTTTTTTGGCTTGGAATGTAAGTTTGGATGACCGCTATTTTAACTTTTTCGGCGTTGCCGTAAGAGGAGAACCGATCAAAAGGGAAATAAGAAAAAAAGATTAAAACAGCGACAAAAATCCAAAGTTTTTTGAATTGCCTTTTTTCCAGAAACAAAAAAATTAAAACAACGGCGAAGGCGATAAAAAAAGTAACGCCGTAAATGCCGAGCAAGGATGATAATTTAAGAATCAGAGCGTTGGTATGCAGATTGTAAGCAAGGTTGCCGGCTGTCCAGTCGGGAGAAATCGTATTGCCCGGACTGAACCAGAGAATTGAAATCACAAACGCTCTTAAATATTCAAATACAACAAATATTGAAGGGAAAATAAGCAAAGCTGTCCAGCTTATTTTTTTTTCAACTTTTTTAAAAAGCCAAAACGCCGTTGCCCAGAGAAGAGACATTGCCAGAGCGGTCAGAAGCCAGCCAAAAGCCAGAAAACCGGCGGCAAGATAACGGTTTTCAAAGCCAAGCCCCGTAAGGGGGTAAGTGTCCCAAAACCATCTAAAGACGAATAAGAAATAAACCAAACTAAACCAAAAACCGGTCGAAAAGGCTTTTTGCGGCTGAATTTCCAGAAGGATGAGGAGAAGTACTAGGACAAAAAATATCAACCAGCCGAAACCGAAAGAAGGCAAAGAAAAAGACACAAGCAAACCGCCTAAGACTGCGAAGATAAAATTTGGTTTAGTTTTAACCATTCGCTGATGTCCAGAGACTCGGGGCGTCTCTTGCTGTCAATGCCGGCTTCCCGAAGTTTATCTCCAAGAGTGACCCTTGGAAGTTTCAATCCGGACGAAAGGCTGTTTAGTATTTGTTTTCTTTTGCCGCCGAAAGCCAGGTGAGCTAATTTCAGAATTTTTTCAATTTTAACTTCTTCCGCCGGACTTTGGTCTTTGGGTGTTATTTTTATTAAAGCCGAATCAACTTTCGGCACCGGCCAGAAATTTTTTTTGGAAACATGTTTTAATATCTTAGTGTTTGCGTAAAGCTGAACCGACAAGGCAAGCAAGTTCATTTCCGGAGGTTTGGCAACTATTCTTTGGGCGACCTCTTTTTGCACCATGAACAAAATCAACTTTGGTTTCGGCCACCCTTCCAAAACTTTTCGTATCAAATGCGAAGTCAGATAGTACGGGATGTTGCCCGCTACCTTGTATTTCCAAGGTTCGACCTTGGTCAGATTAAGGTCGAACCTTAATATATCTTCTTGAACTATTCTAACATTTTTTTGGTTTTTAAACTTAGCTTCCAAAACCGGAATCAAATCCCGGTCTTTTTCAACGGCAAATAT
>CAYZNJ010000006.1:0-24643 GCA_964479745.1 uncultured Candidatus Saccharibacteria bacterium | reverse complement strand
TTCGGCAACCACCTCTACCCCTCCCGGCGCTTGTTTTTCCTCTTTCGCCAAACCAGTCACTTTAATAACCGACTCTAAATTCAAAGCCCTCACAATGTCAGTTGCTTCTTTTTGTTTTTTGGTAACAACAATCTGGATCAAGCCGGTTACGTCTCTAAGCACCAAAAACTTAATACTGCCCTGGTCTCTAATGGTATGAACCCAGCCGAAAAGCTCAACCGTCTCGCCTATTTTATTTTTGGTTTCAGAAATTTGAGTTCGCATTTTTTATAATCTTATCAATAAGCTGCGGAAAACTCAAACCGACAGCCGCCGCCTGCTGTGGGAATAAAGAAGTCGGCGTTAGTCCCGGAAGAGTATTGACTTCAAGCAGATAAACCGCTCCGTTACGCAAGATCATATCGCTGCGCGAGTAACCGCGGCAACCCAAAATCTGATGGGCTAAAACCGCGATTGATTGGACTTTTTTGTAACGCTCCTCGTCAACCTGCGCCGGCGTAACTTCTTTGCAAGCCCCTTTGACATACTTAGCCTTGTAATCAAAAAACCTCCTCCTGACCGGAGTAATTTGGGTAACCGGCAAAGCAAAATGCTTTTGGCCCGAAAAGTTTTCTAAAACACCGCAGGAAACTTCTATGCCTTTAATATATTCCTCTACCAGAATGTCCTTATCCAATTGAAATGCGCTGTCTATTGCTTTTGGTAATTTTTTTATGTCTGTGACAACTGAAACACCGACTGAAGATCCCAAAAAGCGCGGCTTTACCACCGCGGGAAATTTGACCACTTTAGACGTAAAAAATTTAACAAGCGAAGAGTTATTTTCTCCTTTTTTCAAGTGCAGAGTTTTGGGAACGCTGATTCCGGCTAACTTAAAAATTTCGCGGCTGTGAATTTTATCCATTGCCAAAGCTGAAGCGCCGCGTCCAGAACCGGTATAGGGAATACCGTGAAAATCCAAAAGGCCTTGCAAACGGCCATCCTCGCCCACTTCGCCATGCAAAGCCAAGAAAGCAAAGTCAATCATTTTAAAAATATTCCGGTAGTCTTCGGTTTTTCCGCTGACTATCCAACGGCCTGATTTAGAAATCTTCACCGGCACAACCGCATATTTTGCGGAGTCCAAGTTGGCGATAATTTGATTGCCGGTATCCAAAGACACTTCGTGTTCAACTGAAGGCCCGCCCATCAGCACACCGACTTTTAGTTTTTTAGACATATAGAAATACTATCAGAAAAAAACTGCTTCGTAACTCTTGACTTTAAGTAAGTTTTGTTCTACCGTTAGTAAAGTTGCTTAAATTCAAAATAAAGAGGTCAGAATGCTAGACTTCGTCGGCAGGCATTTTTACAAGGCCAAAAAAAGAGCTCTTAAAACCTTAGAAAACACAACTGTCCCGCCTGAAAAAAGACATGGCATAAACATAAAACCTTTGTTGCTTAAATTTTCTAGAATGCAGCCGACTGACGAAAAATTTTTGAATCGATTTCGTCTTGACCTGTTAGACGATCAGAGAGAAAAATTTAAATTCGGAGAAATATATGATACTTGCGCCTTTCGCTTTGATGCCAGATTCTATTTTGTCCTAGCTTATCTTGATACAAACGACAAAGCAGTCGGTGTCTGTTTGCTGGGTTTTGAAATTGAGGGTAATAAAATTTTAATCAAACAGATACAGGGAATCCGCTTTGACAGTTGGTCTTACTCTGCTCAAAAGCAAAAAAAAGTTGAAGAAGCTCTTTTGTTTTTGAGATGGGAGAAGTTTTTGGTAAAAGTTTGCGAGATTTGGGCTGCAAAACTCGGTTTTAAAAAAATAGGAATTTTAAAAGCAGAAAACAACCCTTACTTTATCAAGATTGGTTTCAGTCCCCTCACAGAAAGTGAACTAGCAAGAAACAACCGCCTGTTTATGCACTATAATGTGACGGCAAAGCGTATGGGCTACAAATTAAAAACAAAAAGCAAGTACTTTATGAAATCTCTAAAAAAAACACCCCGACTTAAGGGGTGTTTTAATTCGGTAAATATCTTATTTATTTTACGCTGACATTGCAAACTACGGAGTAGCTGACGGACTGGTTGTCGAAGTAGTTGACGGAGTTGGAGAAGCGCTTGATCTTATGTTGCTTTTGGCCGCATCAAAAGCTTCTTTGGCGGATTTTTTAGCCGCTTCGTAGTCGTCGCGCACTTTTTTCATAGCCGCCAGAAAGGTGTCACGGGCCGCTTTTAAAGCCGCTCTATAAACTTCTTCAGCTTTTTTTAAAGCTTGAGCTTTTTCTTTTGCCTTTTGTTTGAGAGTTTCTTTCTCCGCCTTAATTTTTTCCGTTGCAGACTTTTTCTCTTCTTTAATTTTGTCCGCAGCTTCCTTGCGCTGGTTTTTTAGATCCGTTCTTTCTTGTTTCAAACCAGACTTGGGAGAGACAGTGGCAGAAGGACTTGGGCTTTCTTCTGCTAAAACCGAAAGGGCCGATAAAGCGATGGCCAGAGAAACCGCAGTAGAAATCATTTTTTTTGTTTGCATATTTTTTAATTAAATTAACTATTTTTTGACCTTTACTTAAATGCTAGATGTATTTTTAAAAAAGTCAAGACAACTTGTCAACATACACCTAAAGTGTCCGCCCAGTAGGATTCGAACCTACGACCCTCTCCTTAAAAGGGAGTTGCTCTACCAACTGAGCTATGGGCGGTAAAAAGATATTTAACTATTCTAAGACAAAATTTGTTTTTTAGCAATTAAAATCCGCTTTTTATGAAAAGCGGTTAGTTTTTATCCAGATATTTTTTAAGATCGTCTTGAGTCGCCTTAAATTCTTCTGGAGTGGAGACAACAAAGTTTTTTCCTTCATAACCGCTTACTCGCTTAAAACCAAAGCTGTTCTCTTTTATGGAAGCAACTCTGTTTTTTACATTCTCCAGGGCTATCTGATCTGTTAAGTAAAGACTGGCTAACTTTGGTAAAAATCCGGCAGAAGCAAGGTCGTCATAGCCGCATTTCCTCAAGATAAGCTGGCCAATGTTATCGGCTTGAAGCTCTTGCGTTCTGTGCAACTCGCCGTCTATTTCCAAAAAGCCGAGAATTTTAGCTTTTGCCAGAAGTAGAATTCGCTGGCCATCTTGGTCGTTACTCTTAGCAAATTTGTGTTCCAGAAAAGTGATGTTTCTGGTTACCTTTCTCCTCAAAGCGTTGTGCCTTAAAACAATGTGAGCTCTCTCATGGCTTAGAACAGCTGCCAGCTCGGCTTCATTTTCGGCTGCAAAAATAGCAGAAACACCAAAAAAAATTGTTTCGCCGGGCAGAGAAAAAACGTTGTTTCTCAGTCCCACATAACGGTCATCATATAAATGCAGGTTTGTTGCTCTATTTCCCCAGATTTCGCCAGCTTGTTTTTCTAAATAATTTAAAATTTTTTCTAGATATTTCTTGGCGGGTTCATTGTCAATAACGATATTATAGTCCCCCGCCGCATCTTCTTTGTAGCTGTCCTCCCGCAAGTCTTTCTCTACCGGAGGCATATCGCCTTCCGAGTAAATAGCCTCTATCAAACCGGCCAGTTTTTTTGTTAACGCTGGATTTTTAGCTTCCCGATTGACAAACTCCGCAATATCAGAAATCTTATCTGCTTTTTCCCGAATCGGAATTTGGTAAAATTCAACTTTGGGCCCCTTGGGAGGAAAGATTACAAAAAACAAGACAACAAAAAAAACTAAAACAAAAAGGAGCGGCGTCCAGCCCGGCGGACCATGCGGACCGTGATCGGATTCATAATGTTCATCATACTTATCAGCCACGGCAAACTCTCATATTAAAATTTGAAACATCTGAAGCCATGCTAACACCAAATGCCGCGTGGAGCAAACAAAATATCAGGCTTCTTTTATGTAACTCTCTATGAGGTTGATGATTTCCTTTTTTCTGGTAAGAATCCGTGCGCGGTATTCCGGCACGGCGCAAACTCTGACGCAAAGATATTTGTCCATCTCTTTTTTTAAAAGGCTGAAATATTGCGGGTCTTTTTCTTTCAGAGAATAGTCCTCGGGACCGTCGTAGAACAAAATATCCTGGGGTATAAAACGATCGCGTTCAACAATATGGCTTATCGCCACTTGCCAGCTTTCAAGACCCAATATTCCAGCGACTTTTGACTCTATTTCTTCCAAATCGGCCGGTTTGGATTTAACATAAAATTTGTCAAAAAAACTTTTATCAGTTTCGTAAACGTCAATCGGCTTGCCAGCGCGCCTTTCAAGCCAGCCATAGCCTTTGAGCCGGATGGAAATTGCCGTCTTGGGAAAATGTTTCACGCCGCGGTCAAATATTTTAATGCCGTTTTCGACGGTTTTATTCCGGCATTTTTTAAGGGCGTGGATCAGGTCGCCGTCAACCATATCCCAAAGTTCTTCTTCGCCAATGCCGCCTTGGTTTACCGGCGTATGCAGAAGCTGGTAAATGAGTTTTTGCATAAAACGCTGGATCAGATAATTGCTTTTTTCCAAATGGACGTTGCGGTAGAAATAAATGTAAGCTCTTTGGATTTCCATAGCCGAATCCAAAGCCTTGAGGTCAACTTCCAAGTTGTTTTTTCTGAAAGTTAAATGGTTAAAAACACTTTCAACGCAATAGCGGATATTGGGGCCGAACTGAGTTGATTCCTGATCGCGTATTAAGTAGTCCAGCTTTTCCATGCCAAAATTTTTGTCGTCAACTATTTTGCCTTTCGGATCTTTTCTGGACATAAATTTTTTAATCAAGGCTAAGTCCCCGCCGCAGGCTGAAATATCTTCGGCCATCTTATCCAAAATCTTAAGGCCGTTGATGTGGTGGTTCTTTTCTGTGAAAACTTCTATGACATGGGAAAGCGGTCCGTGACCGACATCATGTAAAAGAGCGTATAAATTTAAATTAATCGCATCGCGCTCGTTTAAAAGACCAAGGCCGGTCATTTTGGCGGTAAACTCCGAAGTGCGCCAATACGCCCCCATTGAATGCTGGCGGCGGTCGTGAGTTGCTCCTGGAAAAACCAGATAAGCCAACGAGAGCTGTCTTTTGTCGCTCAAACGCCGAAAATATTTGTTGTCCACAATCGGCGCTATCGGGCTTTTGTTGATTTGGCCGATACCCGGCCAAGGAATCCATTTATCTCTGGGCGGGTTAGGATTCTTTTTTTTCATTTTCTTCCCCCTCCTTATTAAGAATTTGGTTTAAAGTTTGCTTTAAATCGCCTAAATCAACCGGGGTTTTGCTTTTACCCGACTGGCTAGGCATGATTTTTCTGCCTTTAAAGTCAACCGGGCCGGACCTTAAAGCCTCCTGCAGGGAAACCGGCTTGGTTGGCGCTGAAATACTTGGCCTGAATTGGCTCGTTGAGGGATACCGAGGTCCTTGTGTGTTTCTTTGGCTCTGTTGGGAATATGGGTAGGGTTGTTGCATTGGCTGCATCGGACCCGCTGCAAATCTCTTTGCCATTTCTTTCTTTGCCTCTGATTCAATGATTGCAGCCGACCACTCGCCTATTTGTTTTTCCACTTCCGCTTTCGGACGAGCGTAAGTTTCACGGGAGTATTTAATAATTTCGTCTTGGTAACTGATGTCCGGCCTCGGCCAAGGCGGTAAAGTGTTGGCAGAAAAAGCGCTCGAAGCAACCCCATCAATCATCAGCTTTAGATAAATTTGCCATTTAGCTAAGTTTACCAAATCGTTGGCAGTAAATTCTGGAGCGAATTCCTTCTCCAAAACTTCTGCATCTTCTGCGCCTACTCTGAAAGAAACAATCGTGCCGACATTGCCAAAAACCGCTTTTTGGACCTCTTCTTCCATCTGCGCTATGTATTGATGGGCAATAACCAAGTTGAGTCCAAACTTTCTGGCTTCAGACAAAATGTTGGCGAAAGATTCAGTGGCAAAATGCTGGAATTCGTCAACGTACAAATAAAAAGGCGCTCTATCTTTTTCCGGTATGTCGGCTCGCGACATGGCGGCAAGCTGGATCTTGGTAATCATCATGGCGCCGAGCAAACGGCTGACATCTTCTCCGATCCTGCCCCGGGAAAGATTCATTATTAAAATCTTTTTCTCGTCCATCACCTTGCGCACATCAAAAGTTGATTTAAGCTGGCCTAAAATGTTGCGGATAAGGCTGGACGAAGTGAATTGTCCGACCTTGTTTTGGACTGAAGCAGTCGCTTCCGATGCCAGACGGTCGGTGTATTTGGCAAATTCCTGCGTCCAAAATGACTTCACCAGAGGGTCTGAAATTTTTTCAACTACAGCTTCGCGGAACGGTTTGTCTGCTAACATACGGTTAATTCCAAGAATCGTCGCGCTTGGAAATTCCAATAAAGCCAAAATGGTGTTGTTAAGAATATATTCCATGCGAGCCGAGAAAACTTCCACTCCGAAAACTTTTTTGAAAACACCCAGCAAACCGGAAGCGACTAAATGGCGGTAGCGGGCATCCACCTGCTCCATGACATTAAAAGCAATGGGAAAGTCCAAATCGGAAGGGTCAAAAATAACCACATCTTTTAACCGCTCCTTCGGCACAAAATTGGGCAAATCTTGAGCCGTGTCCCCGTGAGGGTCAATAAAAGCAACTCCCCGCCCAGCTTGAATATCCTGAATCACCATATTTTTCAAAATTTCCGTCTTGCCCATGCCGGTTTTACCGATAACATACATATGGCGGTCGCGGTCCACCTGCTTAATACCAAAACGGGCCCGCTGGTTGCGGAAATTCACTTCCCCGAATAATACCGTGTTGTCGTTATTCATACTGTTTTGAAAAATTATATAAGCAAGCTTCACCAACACTGCTTTTTCCGGACGCTCGTTTCTTTCCAGCGAAGAAACTCGCTCTTTGCAGTCTGTGGATTCCCCCTTCGGGGGACCAGCTCACCGCTTTTTCATCTTATTCTGCTGAATGGGCTGAAAAAGCGGCTCGCGAGCAATCCACAGCCTGCAGAGCCTACAAAAACAGTGTTGGCTACGCTTAATCAGATTTGTAAAAATTATCAAATCAGAGGTCCATCTCGTAAGGAAAGTAAATGATTTGATAATTGATATTTACTCCAGCGGCAAACCCGATGGCGGCTGGCCCTTCTTAGCTTCAACTCTCGGGAACAACGGCGCCTTGACTTCTACGCCCGGCAAATGGAAAACAGTCGCCAGTTCTTCGGTATTCAATATAAAATTTTTATCGGTAAAAAATCTGACCTTCATTTTCTCAAAAAATTTAAGTTTCTTTTCAAAAACTCTTTTCTCCGCAAAAAACCCTTTGTCGGAAGGAAATAAACTGGCCAGTACTCCCTTGTCATAGGTAATTGTCGTCTTGTTGACTTTAAAACTGTTAAGGTTGGCGGTTGCAAGCTGTTTGAGCGTACCCATGATCGCTGAAAAATGGTAGCGGTGAAAAACATCTTTCTTGGCAATATAAGCGGCCCTGATGCCTGTTTCAAAACCAATCTTGGCCATTTTTTTGCCGATGGCTTTGACTATCTCCTCCTCGGGAGCGGATAGTTTCTTTTCCTTTTTCTCTTCTTTTGCCGATGCCCCGCCCAGCATAAGGTTGTCAATCGGCTCCAAAATAAAGTCAGCAAAAGTTTTTTCTACTTTCGGTTCTTTGCCCAAAGCTTTGTCCAATGTCTGTTGAGCTTTTTTAAGCCAGCCGTCGCCTACCGGCCGAACCAGCACTTGTATTACAAAATCTTCTCCCGGCCTGAAGGTGCTGAAAATTTCGGAAATGGAAGAAAGAGGATCCAGCCTTTTGACGCTTTCCAAACCAGCCATCTTCTCTTCAAAAAAAGGGTAAGTTTGGATGGGGTAAGCGTCTTCTTTGGACAAAATTATTTCCGAACCGAAAAGATCGTATTCGTCGCTGGGCAGTTTGCCCGGCCATTTTTGCATGTAATCTTCAACTTCAGTAATTTCAGCATCCGGATACTGGGCAAAAATATTGGATTCAACAAGATTTTTATAATCCGTTAAAGTTCTGATGTAAAAATTGGTTACACCCTCTTCACCGACTATTTCTAAAGAAAACCAGTCCAAGGTTTCGCCTTTAAAAAGTTTCTTCTTCCAATCAACTGGTTTGACAAAAACGCCGTGCAAACCGGAGAAAAACTGCTCCGCCGCTTTAGGACTGCGGTCAACATCCGGCGGCGGTTTTATGCGAAGGAGTGTCCAGTTCAGCGAATTAAAATACTCTTCTCCAATGTAATCCTGCCAGGTAAAATAAAAAGCTAAAAAAAGAAGAACAGGCAGATAAGCCCACCAGTAAGTTAGGACTAGGTTTAGTCCGGTGACAATATCGGGATTTTCAAAAAGTTTAAGCCAATCCATAACTGGAATTATACCAAGAATACTTTTTAAATAAAACTGCCGAGCTAAGCTCGGCAGTTTTTAAAGAATTATTTAAGCTTCCCTAAGAGAATAGGTGCCGTCGTCTTTTCTGACGAAAACCTTTGAATCCTGCAGATTTAAAACGACAGTATTTTCTTTTACATAGCGGGATGATAAGACTTTGGCTACTAAATCATTTCTGGACAACGGCTTTCGGGATTGCTTCAGAATGTCCATTAGAACTTCTTTTACCGTTCCAGATTTGTAACCCCATTCGGACAAACCATAAATTCCTCTGCCCACCAAAACAAAACGTTTATCTTTTATCAATTCATTGTGAACTGTCTGAATGTTGGCTTTTTTAGCTGAAAACTGAGCAGTATTGATTAAACTTGTAATTTCCCTGAAATGTCTGGGCTTAGCCTCCCTTTTTAAAACTAAGTAAGCCCTGTCTCTGACGCCTCTCGGCTTTACTTCAGACCAGCTGGACAAGCCATACTGTCCAAAAATATTGCAGTCAATTTTCTTAGACACGGAAACTGATGTCAAAAAAGCGTTCGGGGAAACAGGCTTATTCTTACTTTTGGATTTGTAAATATTATAAAACTCGTCTTTGCTAAGCAGTTGTTTTTTTTCATCAAGAGAGTCGGTGATTGAGTTGACAAGCTTTACCACCAAATCATCGCCGCCGCCGCTCAAATACCAAAAATTGTAAAAATCGTCATTTTCATAGATCCTCTTAAAGTCAGAGGATAAAGAAAGCAAAAAGACGAGAGACAAATTATTTAAATTGTCCTTTGAGTCGCCGCTGAATTTTTCAAAAAAACTTTTTTCAGACAAAAAACCGCCGTGTTCGTTTAAAATTTCGGAAGCAAAATCAAAGTAAGGTTTGATTTGTGGGGCCATAGAGCCGTTAGCTTCGGAGCGAAGGTTTTTCAGAGCGTAATCTTCAATCTGCCTGACCCTTTCCCGGGTGACGCCGTAACCTTGGCCTATTGATTCAAGAGTTTCTCTCTTGCCTGTCTTTAAACCAAAGCGCCTTAAAACAATGTCTCTATTTCTTTCCGACAAAGGTTTAACCAGCGCGCTAACGACCTTTTTTATGTTTTTGTCTAAATTGGCCATATATTGGAACTATCTCCCACAACACCCCTCCTTGAATGTCGGCCGGCAAGATAAGTTCTTATTAAATAAAGATACAATATATTAAAAATAAGTCAAGTTAAGTTCGACAATGAGAATTTAACAAATAACAAAATATGTGTCAACCCCGTACGAAGTAGCCTAGCCAAGGTCCATTTCATGGACTCACGCCTAAAGGCGCGAACTAGACTTCGTTCGGGGTCAACCTCTGCGACGGGACCACCAAACCAGTATCGGCGAAGCCACGGAAATTGAGGAAAAAGCTCCCAAAAATACGCCGATGATCATCGCCAAAGAAAAGTATTTTATTGACTCTCCGCCAAAAAAGTAAATGGCAACCAGAGACAAAAGAACCGTAAAAGTCGTATTTAAAGAACGGCTTAACGTTTGCATTATGCTCTTGTGAACTAACAAAGAAAAATCTTCCTCATTACCGAAGCGCATAACATTTTCCCTTACTCTGTCAAAAATAACTACCGTGTCTGACACTGAATATCCCAAAATAGTCAAAACCGCAGCCACAAAAACTCCGGTCACTTCTATTCCATAGTACTTGCCCAAAAAAGCAAAAACCCCGATAGGAACAATTACGTCATGGGCCAAAGCAATCATAGCCGCAATACCCATAGCAAAAGGTGAGAGACTTCTGGACATTTTTCTAAAAACAAAAGCAATATACAAAACAACGAGAAGCAGTACCACGACAACACCTGTTAAACTCTTTTGTTTTAGTTCTTTGCCGATAACCGCACCCACAGAATCAAATCTTTTCTCCTGAAGGTCGCCGAAGTTTAACTTTAAGTCAGCCAACATTTTTTGATGGGTTGGTTCGTCTATTTCTTTAAGCCTTAATATGAGTGAGTCTCCGCCGACAGGACTAATTGAAACATCGTTAAGGTTCGGTGATTTAGCCAAAATCTCTTTAACTTTCTGTACTTCTGGCAGTTGGATGCCTTTAGCAAATTGCACTTCCAGCATCGCACCCCCCGTAAAGTCGGCTCCAAATTTCAGGCCAAAAGCGGTTATGGCAACAATAGCCAAAACAACCATTAAAGCAGAGAGAGAAAACATTATTTTATAGATAGGTTTCATAAAAAATTTCTAAAAAAGCCATCTTTTATTTTCCAGTTTTGGACCCAAGATTAATCCCAAAAAAGATCTTGTCACTGTAATAGCAGAAAAAAGACTGATTAAAACTCCTATGCCCAAAGTTAAAGCAAAGCCTTTGACTACTGATGTGGTAAAAAGATAAAGCACAGCGGCGCCTATCAAAGTGGTAACATGGCTGTCTCTGATTGAAAGCCATGCCCGACGGAAACCTTCATTGAAAGCCAAAGTCAAAGATTTGTTCTGGGCTAGTTCCTCTCTTGTTCTGGCAAAAATCAAAACATTAGCGTCAACGGCCATACCCAAAGAAATAATAAAACCGGCAATGCCAGACAAGGTCAAAGTAACCGGAATCAATTTATAAATAGCCAGAACAATAACTACATAGATTATAAGTGCCAAAACGGAAACCACGCCGGGTAAACGGTAAAACAGGATCATAAAAAGAGCAACCAAAACCAGACCGTAAACCCCGGCTTTGAGGCTTCTGGCCAAAGACTCTTGTCCCAGAGAAGCGCCGATGCTTTGCTGAGATATCAAAGAAACGGGCACGGGCAGGGCGCCGGCATTCAGCCTTGTAGAAAGCTCTTTGGCTTGCTGGATGGTAAAATTGCCGGTGATTACCGCTTTGCCGTTTGGAATCACGCTCTGCACAACCGGAGCGCTGATCGGCACGCCGTCCAGATAAATTGCCAGTCTTTTGTTCAAATTTTTCTCGGTTAAAGTCTTGAAAATTTTAGCCCCTTCGTCGTTTAGTTCCAGAGAAACTTCCACGCCGGAAATCTGGCTGGTGCCGTTGGCAAAAACAACTTTAGCGCCGTTTAAATATTTCCCGGTAAGAAGCGTATCTATAAAATAGGGATCCTCCGCCATTCTCTGGTTCTTCTTTTGGGCTTCCAAAATAGCATTCTTTTCAGCTTCCGGACGTTCTTCTTTAAATTGTAAAAAGGGTGTCTCGCCTATTAGCCTTATGGCTTGGGTAATATCTTTAACGCCGGCAAGCTCCACAACTAAACGGTCATTGCCTTCAACCTGCACCAAAGGCTCGGCCACACCGAAAATATTAACCCTTCTTTCAATTACATCTCTGACCCCCTCCATGGCATCGGCAGAACTTTGGCCGCCGGCCAAATTAGAAAGGTCGGCTTTGTAAACCAAATGAGTTCCGCCTAAAAGATCCAAGCCCAGCCGGAAAGGAATATTAAAAAAATGAGGAACTTTAAACCCGGCGCTCTCTAGCTTTAGTTTTGAATTAGTAAAATCGGCTCCGCGATTAAAAGGGGCCGGGTAGACTAGAAAAAAGAGAAAAAAAGAAACCAGCAAAATAACGAGCGATCTGGATTTATAACTCATTGCTAAGAGATTAGCACAAGTTTGTGCAAAAGCAAGAGGGGTTATACGAGAATTTGACAAAAAAATACAAAATAGTAAATTACGACAAGTTCTTAAAAGCCATATTTTGAGGAAAGAAAATGACGGAAAGAGAAAAAGCGCTTAAGGAATTAGCAAAAGCCCGAAAAAATGTCGCATCTATAAAGAGTACTCTTAAAATAATGGGGAAAGGGACATCTGCCCCTCCTAATACTCTAAGACTTATCTCGTCTTTTCTGGAACTTTGCGATGGTTATAACCAGCTTCTATCTGAAAACCTAGACCGGGAAGAAAAACTGGAGAAAGAAGTAGCCGAGCTCAAAGAAAAACTAGCTCTGGCCGAAAAAAGTTTAGCCGAACACGACCAATCGTTTGTCTAAAACAAAAAGCCCCTAAAAGGGCTTTTTTTTAAATTTTGTGCTTCGGAATTTATTCCGGTAGTATTTCTCTCTGCATCTTGGGTTTTTGTTTGGGGTTGACCCTGTTAAATAACGCTGCGCTAACCGCTTTGCGGTTATTTAACAAGGCCTTCAGTTAACCTTAAGGGGTGACACTTTTTAATTGATATTGGGAAAACTTCTCAACAGGAATTAATCCATTTAAGTATCTGCCTTCATGGATCCTCTCATGATTGTAATAATGTAAATATTCGCTTAGCGTTTTCCATGGCCTAGTCGGATTAAGATAAAACTCCTGATCGATTACTCCATGCGCCCTCTCGACTGCCCCATCCCAATTAGGCGATGATTTGGGAATAAAGTAGTGAGCAATGCCTCTCTGGCCAAGATACTGATGGAAATCACCTCTGTTCTCTGAACCATTGTCACTCTGGATCCCCAATATTTTAAAAGGGAATATTCTTTGAGCTTCCCGGAAAGCTCTGATTGTATCCTTAGCCTCTAATGTACCGCAGATAACCGCGTGATGAAAGCCGGTGAAGACATCCACGAATGTATGCTGATACTTTCTTTGGCCGTCTATCCAAACATACTTAACATCAGTTTGCACGATATGGCCTGGTTTTTCGGGGATAATATGTTCCTTAAGCGGTTGATACCAGGGCAGCTTCTTCTGTGGCCTCCGGACTAAATCTCGCTTCAAGTAGAACCTGTAAATGGCTGTCGTAGATATGTCGATGCCGAACCTTCGTTTAATTAACAGCCTCATCTTTTTGGGGCCATAGTTTAGTCGCAGCTTCTCTCTTTCAATACATATTCTGATTTCACCTTTAATCTTTTTCTGGGGATGTTCTTTCCTAGGAATATGTTCCCTTGTGCCACGATCAATAGCCCGCCATTTGTAGTATGTCTTTGGAGATATGAAATACAGACCACAGACTTCTCCGACTGTTCGATTGACCTGCTCGACCAAGAAATACATTTTTCTGCGTATTTTAGGCGGATACGCGGCCGACTGTTTTGTATTGGCCATATTGGTAATTTTAATTAAGATGGTTAACCTTTGTCACCCCATCTTACCTTAAATGTCACCTCATATGGTTAACTGGACGCAAGGTTGACAAAGTTAATTTACCGAGATAAGATACTTTCAGTTGTTAAACAACAAAAAAGTAAGGAGAAACGAACATGTCGGAAAAAGAACTTACACCGAGAGAAAAAGCAAAACAAGAAATGGGAGAAGGCAAACAACAAAATGAACTCGCCAAAACCGCAAGTCTCCTTTTGTTTAGAACCGAGCCGGATTTACTCAATCTTTCTGCCAAATTTTTTGCATTAAGTGACCGTTTGCTTCAAGTCTGGTCTGAAAGCCTAGACCGGGAAGAGAAATTAGAGAAAGAAGTAGCCGAACTGAAAGAAAAGCTGGCCGAACACGACAAATTGTTTGTCTAAAACAAAAGCCCTTCCGTCGATTGCCAGAAGGGCTTTTAAAATTACTCTGGTAGTATTTCTCTCTGCATCTTGGGTTTTTGTTTTTCCAGCCACTCTTTGACTATCATTGTTGCCACCACATCGTCTTTGTTGTAGTCCAGAATTTTTTGCAGAATTTTTTTGTCGCCGGTTTCCTTCCACTGATTATACCAGACAACAGATTCCGCTCCGCCGGCATCTTCAGCCTTCCAGTTAAAACCGACTGAGCGCGCAACGTCTTTCAGACTGTAAAAATATAAAGGCAAAACCACCGAATCAACCACCGCTCTGTGCAAGTCAATCGTGTTGTTTTTAAACTTATTTTCCACTTCGGAAGAAACTCCATACCTCAACGCCAAGCGGTCAAAAGTCTGCCTTTCATAAAAAGCGTAATGATAAATGACAAAATCTTCCAGACCCTCAAGAAATTTAGTAAAATCCTGCCACATCTTTTCCTCTTCCGACTTATCGTTCGCCAAAAAATATTTAAACTCCGGCTCTCCCCCTTTGACTTTATCTTTAATTAACAAACCCATCATATAATCAATGTCTTGGGTCGGGTCGCTTTCAATGTCAAAATATATCTCCGTTTTGACTTCCGGAAATTTAGTTTTTTTCAAAACTATCGTTTCGTTTTTAACCAAAGACTGGGCCTGATTGTGAAAACGGACCAGCTTGTCAAAATTCCAAGTTATAAGTTTGTTGCGGAGAGACTCCAAATCCGCCCGGGCAAAATCATCAACTGTTTTAATGCCGACATCATAAAGCTGGCGCTGGTCCATCTGGCTTAAACGATAAACCAAAGAAACGTCCCGACAACTTTCGGTCTCCGACAAACACAAACTGTACCAGGGAGTACGCTTGCAGCCGCTTTTCAAAAATGGCGGCGGTTTCTGCCCGTCCAAGATTTTCTCTATATTCTGGCGCGTCAGCTCAAAGTAATCTATAAAATCTTCAATCAGAAAAGATTTCTCCTCGCCCTCGCTGTTTATAATATAGGCCTCCCGCGGTCTGACGCCCTGTATCCTTTCCAGCATCAAACTGTAAAAAACAAGCTGGAACTTATGTTCGTCTTTTATGTCTTTGCTGTTTTTTATATCGTAAACCACATAGTAGTAGTCCCCGAAATGAGATTTTGCTTTTTTATCCCCCAATTCGCTCAACGGTCTTACTTCAAGCAAGTCCGGAATACCCACCCAGTGTTCGTCCATCAAAACGCCGTGATAAATATTTTTTCCTTTTTTCATCAGTTCGGCGGTAGCCAAAAAAGCCTCGTCTAAGTCTTTGAACATTGCCGGTTCTATTTCTTCAAATTTTCTGGATTTTATGATTTCTTTCTCATGCCTTAAGCCGTCCTCAAAAATCATCTCCATCAATGGCGGCGTGGCTTTCTTTTTTTGCTGGTCTTCGTAAAGGTCGTACCAAATCCAATGCGGACATTGGAAAAATTTATAGAAATGTTCTGCGGTTAATTTTTGTTTTTTGTCAGTCACCTTGTGCTCATCATATCATTTTCAAAAAATCCTAAAATATTGACATGCTGGTAACTAGATGTTAATGTCAACAATAAGAATCCTTGAAAATAAGGTGGCTGAACGGTGACTCTTTTGCCCAAAACAAGAAAGAGGCGTCTGTTTTCTTTAGTTACAGGCATCACACTGATATTATCCGTCGCTTATACTGTAGTTTTTCAGCCGATGTGGATACGGTTCAGTAACTACAGTCTGCATTTCGCATATCTGGAGGTTACAAAAAAACTTATATCTGAAGGGATGGCTGGAGATTGCCGTGTTTATCTGTATGGTGAGGATTCAAACGGCCAAACGGCAGAAGTGAAAAACCTGGAACTGCTGGCTCCGACTATCGCGGAAGCATTCAGCGACTTTCCAGACTTTGTTGTCAAAAGACACAAAATTAACTTGCCTAAAGTAAAAATAGACTATTTAAAAATAACTTTAGTTACTGAAAAAACCTATGACAGTTATCGCCGAACTTCTGAAACCCTTGATCGGTTAGACAGCAATGCCTTTAACTATAAGCACAACATATATATAGAAAGCAAAGAACAAAAATTTGACATCTTGCTTGACAAGACAATTCTTAGACATGAAGTCTTTCATTTTTTAAGCTACAAATACGGGTTATATAATGACTCAAATAGCTTCTTGCCCCACAGCGACGCTTACGAATTTGGCAGTTTGCTTAAAGTTAAAAAATGAACCGCGGTTTTAGCCGCGGTTTTTTGTTTCTAGATTTTTATTTCAATCTTTTTAACAATATCTCCTTGCACTATTGCCCTTACTATATCCATACCTTTTACTACCCTGCCGAAAACAGTGTGTTTGCCGTTTAGCGATGGCTGGTCTTTTTCGGTGATAATGAAAAATTGGCTGCCATTGGTATTGGGCCCGGCGTTAGCCATAGCCAGCGCGCCGACAGTGTTGGACAGTGACTTTAAGTTGTAGTTGTAAACGTAGCCGGCGGCTTCAAGCTGTTTCACTAAATCTTCAGGCACGCCGATGGATCTAGGGTTTATTTCGTCTTCAAAGAAATAGCCCGGCCCGCCTGTGCCGGTTTTAGGATCGTCGGTTTTAGACAACGGATCGCCGCCCTGAATTACAAAACCCGGCACAACTCTGTGAAACTTTGTACCGTCATAAAAACCTTTTTGAGCCAAACTCATGAAATTAAGAACTGTCTTAGGCGCGGCTTTAGGATAAAGCTCCAGTTCAATATTGCCTTTGCTGGTTTGCATCGTAACCAGAATTTTATCGGGTAAGTCAGAAACATTCGGAATAGGCCCACTGCTTGGGGTCGGTGTAGGAGTTGACGAAGGTGACGGACTTAAACTGACAGTTTCGCTGTTTTTCTTAGAAAAGAAAAACCAGCCGCCAAGCAAAACAACCGCAATAAATAGAAAAATAAAAATGGGTTTCATATAAAACCCATTGTAGAATAATCACTTAAGAAAGCAAGCGGGTATGCTCTTCTAAAATTTCAATCTTTTGAATACCCCTCACCACATTTATTGCTTTGATGGCGGAATTAAAATACAAATTCTCGCCAAGCTCAATATAAGGATCGCCGATATAACTGAACCCAAAATAAGTTATGTCTTCAAAACTTTCTCTCATTTTGGGAATCAAAACGACAAAAGAGTAACCATCTTGATCAGAAACCTCAAAAATAAATTTGTTGCCGGAAACATCAGTCAGCCTGAAAATGCTGCAAGGCCCAAGGCGCTGCATATTCAATCTCATTTTATTTTTTACCGGTCCCGCACTCCCGATAAGTTTTTTCTGAGTTTCCAGCGGCAACTGCTGGACATTTTCCTCATCCAAACGAAAATTATTTTTTCTCATTCGCGCTCCTGTTTTTTAAGAACATGCCCAAAGAGTAACACATTACTACAGTTCTGTCAATTCGTTTAGAATCTCTTCCGGAATCGGAATCGGCTCGCCGACTTTGCTGACTCCCGGATAGCGCCAAGTGGAAATTATTTTTTTCTTCTTGTCGCCAACACTTTGATACATTGTCCAAACTTCCGACGGCCTTTTTTTAGAGCCTGTGGACTGCATACAGGCGATTGTATTGGGAGCAATTCCAGTTTCAACTCTTTTGGGAAACCTGACAACTCTTTTCACCAAACTTTCCGAAATACGATAATAGACCATCTTACCGACAACATGGTTAGTCCAAGCGTATTTGTCATCGTTCTTTGGTTTTTTATACATTACAATAATATTATAATCTTCTTCAAAAAAGACAATAAAAAAGGAGAAAAAAATTCTCCCCTTGGTTTAGACAGCCTAATAATCTCTTACGATTATACGCTTTGGAATTTTGCTGATTTAAACTCAACTTTAACTTCACCAAAAATCTTATGCTTATGCAATTGCCAGCTCGAAAACCCTCCTGATAAAGCAACCCGGTGTACCACACTGCCGCCAGCTTCCAGGGATCTTTTTATTTTCTTGTCAAATTGGCAATGATAAAATACGATAGTCAGAGACCGACCGTCTTCGGAAATAGCGGGAACTCCTTCCGAAGAAATAATGCCATCTGCCAATTTAAAAGACTTCCGGTCAATTTCGCGCAAGAGAGGCGTTTCAAAACAAGGAATAACTGTGCAGTGAAAATTTATATTTTCCAAAACATTTAACGGCAATAGAACAGAAAGTACATCAACGCCAAAACTAATTAAAACCAGAAAGGTAAAAGTGTAAGCGCCTATCAACTGCAACCGGCTACGGCACAGCTGACAGTTTTCTAAATGTTTAAACTCTTCTAGGTTGCAAGGACCAAAATTTATTATCCTGACGATGTCGCCATTGCTCGGACAAGCAGTAATAGAGTCTATCATTTTTTCTCCTTATTCAAATTTCAAAGAAAACCTAACCAAAAAAACATTATACTACATTAAATCTTAACTGGCAATACTCACAGTCCCTGTCTCCACACCTCTCGTTTTCAAATTTGAAATTCGTAATACTGTCGGCAATGGCTAAAATGGTGTGTTTTAATTCGTCAACTTCGCTGGTGTCAATCAAAAAGTTCTCCTTGTGAAAAATTCCTTTTTTATCCGGTTCAATAAAATCCAATTCTCCGGAAACCATGTTTAATTTTACGGCGGGTAAGGAGTCTAAAAGAAGTTTATAAAAAACAAGCTGGCGTTTGTAATCGCCGGTAGAATTTTTTGTTTTGCCTTCCAGTTCGTTCCGGCTAACTGCCTTGCCGGTTTTGTAATCCACGACATTTGCTTCGTTGCTTGAGAGATACTCAATTTTGTCCAAAGAGCCGGTTAATTTTATCTTGTCATTGAGAAAAACATTGCTGACCCTGAATTCATTTTGAGTCTTGGCAATCCAGTTGCCGTTGTAGTAATCAAGATATTTTCTCAAAGCTTCGGCGCCTTTTGCTGAAAAAGTTTCTAAGTCATTTTGCGCCAAAGGTTCTTTTTCCAAAGCTTTTTGAAAATCGGAAAGCAAAATTTCCGGATTGTTTTTGCCGTAATTTAACTGGTCAAAAAAACTTTTGAGTCCGGCATGCACCGCTGAACCGTAAACCTGATATCTTGATTTAGCTTTGGGAATACGCAGAAGATTCAAATAAAAGTACTTCCAGGGACAGCTTAAAAAGTTGTTGACTGCCGTTGCCGACAATCCCCTTTTTTTAAAAAGCTCCTGCAAATACTCTTTTTCATAAACAGAAAAGTTTTTGGTGTTGCTTGTTTTGAGACTGATTTGCCAGCCGGCGCTTTGTTTGTCAAAATCGTTCTCATAATTTTCTGATAAGCCAGCTTGCTTCAATTCCGGTTTAATTTCAGAAATAAATTGAGATGCCGTGTGTTCTCTGCCGTCTAAGCCTTGCAGCGCATAAGAAATATAGGCCATTTTTCTGGCACGGGTAAGAGCGACATAAAATAGTCTTCTTTCATCATCGTTAACATCTCGAGAGGCTCCGGGAAACAAAGTTTTTGTCTCGTCGGTGCTCGCAAAAACTGTTCCCCTCCGCCTCTGGTTAGTTAAATCCGGCAACTTTATTAACTGCGGAATATGCCGATTACCCCAGTGGCCGTCAAAAGCGTTGACGATAAAAACATAGTCAAATTCCAGACCTTTAGCGCCATGCGCGGTCATAAATCTGATTGCCTCTGGAGTATAACCTAGCCCGCCTTCTTTCACGCCCACTTTGTGTTTTGCCAAAGTCGCTAAGTAACTTACAAAATCTTTGAGTTTGGCTTCCTGATTTACGGTCGCAAGTTTCTTGGCTTCTTTGAACAGAGAGTTAAGACGGGCTAACTTTAAGACGGAATCGGGGCAAGACAGAATATAGTTCAAAAACCCGGAATTTTTCACAACTTTTTCAAAGATTTCCAGCAAGCCGACATTTTGAGAAGTCTTGTGCCAATCAAGCAAATTGGCTGACAAACTTTTTATTTTTTCAAAAGAAGCGATCTTCAACTCCTTAAGCCTTTTTTCGTCGGTTATCATTTCCAGCAAACTTCTCCGCCTGACACCGGGCGCAACCAACCGGTAAATGTCCAGCGAGGGCAAGTCAAGCCAGTTGGCGTACAAAACAGAAAAAATTTTCTCCTCATTATCTAAGTCGCCGGCGACTTGAAGCAAACCAATAAGACCCTGAATGTCTTGGTCGCCCAAAGCGTTGATGGAAGATTCGATTTTAAACGGCAGATTGTATTTGCCAAAAGTATCGGCCAAAACAAAAGCATCTTTGTTGTCACGATAAATTACCGCCACCTCTTTTGCCGAAACGCCGCTTTTTAAAAGTTCGCTTATTTTTTCAGCCAAAAAATGAAGTTCGGTTTCCGGCCGCTTGAATTCGTAAACTTCAACTTTTTGGCCGGAATTTTCAGTTTGAGAAAAAAGTTCGTCTTTTAGATCTTTTATTTCGCTGGCCAGCCGCAAAGAGTTGTTCTGGATAAGGTTATGGGCTAAGTCAAGAATCGGCTGAGTTGAGCGGTAGTTTTTATTTAAGGAAATCAACCGTGCCTCGGGATATAGTTTTTTAAAATAAATAAAATTTGCCAAGGAGGCTCCTTGGAAACGAAAAATCGCCTGCTTTTCATCACCAACGACAAATAAATTCGGCCGATCATAAAAATTGCTCAAAAGCTCCAAAACTTTGTTCTGCGCATTGTTGGTGTCTTGCTGCTCGTCAACCAAAAAATACTGGAACTTTTCCTGAAGTTTGAGCAGAAAATCCTGATTGCCGGCAAGAGTTTGTGCAACTTGCAAAATCATGTCGTCGTAGTCGTACAACTTGGCCGTTTGCAGTTCTGTCTGATATTTGGCGTAAATTAGCGCCAATTCTTCATTTTTGTCCAACTGCTTTTTGAGATCGGCGTACTTGCCTTTCATTTTGCCCTTATATTTTCCGCTTTCATAAAAAAGATCGTCAACCGATTCAAAGTATTTTTTTTCTTCAGCGATAACTTTTTTAAAATCTTCCGGACCGACGCCTTCTTTTTTTAAGTGGCCCAGAGAACGCCTTATCTCCGGCAAATAAAAATATGGCTCGCCAAAAGGTTTTAAAAACTGCAAACGGCTGTCGTCAATAATTTTTTGCAAGATTTCAATCTGCTGGACTTCGTTGGAAGGTTTTCGTCCGACAACTTCCGGAAATTCATCGGGATAATTTTGGATAGTGTCATTGCAAAAACTGTGAAAGGTGGAGATATGAACCTGATAAGCGGTCGGGCCGATAATTTCCGCCAGCCGGCGCCGCATTGTCGCTGCCCCGCTTTCGCTGAAAGTTAAAGCTAAAATATTGCCCGGATTAACTTGGGTTTTAAGCAGAATGTTGGCAATCCGCAAGGTCAGCACCTGCGTCTTGCCCGTCCCCGGCCCGGCAACAACCATCACCGGCCCCTCAATATGATCAACCGCCTTTTTTTGTTCAGGATTAAGCTGACGATAAAGCTCTTCAAATTTTTGAGAAATTGTAACCATATACTAAATTTATCACAAAACAACAAAACAAAAAACGACCCTTAAAAAGAGTCGCCGCCATATAAATTATATTCGTTGATAAAAATTTTTAAGTCTTCGGCTGTTTGGGCAATTTTGTTTTCCGACGGTTTCTTGAGTGCTACAAGTTTTTCTGTCAAAAGAGGCAATATGGCAGCCGGACAGAGAATAAAAGTAAATAGATTCATTGGCCAAGAAAAACCTAAAAATGCCACCATAGCAAAAAACAAAGAACCGAACCAAATAAAACAGGAAGCTAGCAAAATTAAGTTAGTCAACCCAGGAGAGAGAAATAAGATTGAACCGGACCAGATACCGATAACAACCCAAAAACAGATTAAGAGCTGGCCGAAATTCACAAGCCAACAAGTTCCGCAGGTGTTCAGAACCCCCGAAAGAGATTTTAATGCCTCGACAGTTGACTCAAGTCTTTTTTCTAGAAGCCTACTGCTTTTATGTTCCAAGGAGTGCCATTCGCGAGTTTCTTTTAAAAAGAAAAACTCGCCGAAAACACGGATGAATACAGACACGCACCACAATAAAACCATACCGCTAAAAAAGAAGCCATAACCTTTGAAAACAACAACTTGTTTAACAACCAAAGTGAGCAACACGAATATAATTGAGGTTGTTAAGAGATTTAGCCAAGGGCTAATTTTTGATATGCTTTTTTCTTCGTAAGCTCTTGAGTAAAAAAACAAATCCTGATTTTCTAAGACAACTCTAAGCTTAAATCCGGTTGCCATTGACCTTCCTGAAACCACACTAAATAGCTTTTTTTCGTCAGCCAACGCTTACTCCTTCAAATGGCAAAGAACTGACTTAGAGATAGAATAAAAAATTAAAAAGGTCAACACAAAACAGAGTTTCTAAAATCTTAAGTATTTGTCCCAATATTCAAACAGTGCCTTGGTAGCACGCAAATCGCCAGTGTTATATTGGGCGATTTTTAGAAACTTTTTTTCGCAGAAAAGTTTGCCGACATCCTCGCCGGTCACCCCCTCTTCCTTGGGACTTTTGACGCCGAAGGCCCGCGACCACAAATGCAAGTTGCCCCGCTTTCTCACTGCCCCGTAAAATGTAAGTTGGTCTAAAAGATCAATGTGTTTAGCTCCGTATTTTTGAAGGCTCAAATAACGGTTGGACATTAGGTCCTTGCTTGGTCTGATATTATGCACCGCCGAGCGGACCATCAAAAAAGGCACGTCAAAGGCACGCCCGTTAAAAGAAACAAACTCATCGTAGTGTTCAGCACCCTGCCAAAACTTCTCAAGCATTTCTTTTTCAGACATGGCCTGAAGTTTTATGCCGTTTTCTTCCGTAACTTCGCCGGGGTTGTCGGGATTCTGGTAGTAAACCGCTCCCTTATCTTTTCCCACATCCAAAACTCCGATTGCCACAACCTGGCCGGTCAGCGGCGAAAAACCCAAACCGTCTTTCATCTCCTCAAGAGCAATTTTATATTCTTCCTCGCTTTCCGACTCTTTTTTTATCCAGCGCGTCAAAGATTCTTGAGTCGTTTCGTCAAGCTGGTCAAAGTCTTCACCGATTGTTTCAATGTCAAATATTAATTTGGGCATATTTCTTTAAGAAACGCTTTATTGTTTGGTTTTCTTCCCAAAAACTCTCTAATCAATTCTGATTCTTCCGTACTCGAACCTTTTTCCAAAACAGATTTCCGATAACTGGCACCGGTTTCTGGATTAAGCATACCTTCTTTTTTAAATCTGGTAAACGCGTCAGCCGCATATACCTTAGCCCACATGTAACTGTAATAGCCGGCATCATAGCCGACCAAATGACCAAAACCAGCTGCAAAAATTGAGTCTTTCGGCAATTTCATGCCAAAGTATTTTTGATTTAGTCGGCCGTACAGGGATTTTACTTTTTCCGGTCCGTCAACGCCGAGATGTATTTCCAAGTCAAACAAAGCATAAACAAGTTGCCTGGCCGCCCATAAGGCAAGCATGTGTTTTTTAGTTCTTAGTAAATTTTTAAGAATTTCGGGTGGCAGTTTCTGGCTGTGACTTCTGAAATGGCCGGATAATATTTTCAGCATCTCTTCATCCCAAATCCAATACTCCAGCATTTGTGAAGGCAGCTCCACAAAATCACGAGCAACCGAAGTGCCAGCGTGAGAAGCATACTTAGCCACAGTCAAAACTTCATGCATAACATGGCCGAATTCGTGGAAAAAAGTTTCCACTTCATCGTGGCTCAAAAGAGACGGCCTGTCGCCGACCGGCTTGGCAAAATTAGCAACCATAGAACAAAAGGGGGCAAGATATTTTTCGGCCAGTTGTCTGCCATGGATAAGAGAAAACTCTGCCGCATGGCCATATTTTCCTTCTCTGGGAAAAAGATCCAAAGCAAAGTAACCTAGTATTGCGCCATTTTTATCTTTTACAACATAAAGCCGCACATCCTCATGCCAAAGCTTAAATCTCGCGTCTTGCGATGACGCGAGTGACACGAAAGAGTCAACACACTCAAAAACAACAGAAAAAAGCTTGGAGTAAATTTCAAAAGTCCCCCTCAGCACCATTTCCAAAGGAAAATATTCTCTTATCTTTTCGTGGTTAACTTGAAATTTTTCTTTTTGTATCTGATTTGAGTAATAAGCGGTATCGTAAAATTCTATTCTGGCTTTTTTGTTGCCGGTCAGTCTTTTTTTGGCCGTCAAAAGTTCAGCTATATCTTCTTTAGCCGCCTTTTTAAGTCTAGCCAAGAGACTACTGACAAACCCAAAAGCCGTGGAGGCGTTTTTGGCCATCTTTAATTCGGTAGCAAAGTCTGCATGATGCTTGTAGCCAAGCAATCTGGCGTTTTCGTGCCGCAATCGCAGTATCTGCTGGATAATTTTTAAGTTTTTTCTCCCGCCTTTTTGCAAATTCTTCCCAGCAAGTTCTTTTCTCTTTTGCTCGTTTTTGGCATTTTCCATGAAAGGAACGAGGTCAGGATAAGCCAAAGTTACGATATATCTGCCATCTTTGTCTTTTTTTAATCCTTCAATGTAAGATTCCGGCAAACCCTCAAGCTCTTCTCTGGTGACTACAATCTGATCCTGATAGTCATTTATGTTTTTCTTAAATTGACTTTCCAGCTTCAAAAGTCTTTTTAAATTAGAACGAAATCGTTTCTTGGCTGACGGCTTCAAAGCAAAGCCCATTCTCTTGTAATGCTTTGCCATATCTTCAAAAAGTTTTTTATCTTCGCCCTGTAGTTTTTCTTTCTTGGCAACATATTCCTGAAATGCCCGGTATATACCGTCGTCGTATTCAATGTGAACCCACTCTTTTTCAATTTGGTCTATCGCTTTTTTGGC
>CAYZNJ010000005.1:0-27841 GCA_964479745.1 uncultured Candidatus Saccharibacteria bacterium | reverse complement strand
TGGCTCGGCTGTGGTCGGCAATAACTCTTTTAACTTTTTCTTCAAGCTCAAGCGGCGCAAGTTTCAAAATCGGTTCAAGCAAATCTGTTTCAAAAATGTTTTTTTTGTTTTGAACGACTGCGGACAGACGGTCCAAGCCCATGCCAGTATCAATGCCGGAAGTTTTAAGAAGTTCCAGTTTCTCCTCTTTGCCGCAGTAATATTGGTTGAAAACCAAATTCCAGACCTCTACTCCATTTACAAAAATTTCGCTTGTCGGTCCGCAAGGGCCTTCGTTTCCCGTCGGCCCCCAAAAGTTATCTTCTCGTTCCATTTTTTTTATTTTAATTTTCGGGGCAATAGATTTCCAGATTTTTTCTGATTCCTCGTCGGCTGGTATGTCTTTTTCCCCTTTAAACACCGAAACATAGTCAATTTCTAGCTTTAATTCTGTGGTTAAAAATTCGCAAGCGTATTTTATGGCTTCTTTTTTCCAATATCCGCCAAATGAAAAATTTCCCAGCATTTCAAAAAAGGTGAGATGGCTGTCGTCGCCTACTTCGTCAATGTCGGAAGTTCGCATGGATTTTTGGATTGAGGCGGTGTTGAGCGAGCCGAAATCTTTCATGGCGTCGGCTCGGCCGGTGTAGTAGGGCTTAAATTGCTGCATGCCGGCGGTGGTAAAAAGCACCGAAGGGTCGTCGGGCAGTAATGAAGAAGAGGGCACTATTTTGTGTCCCCTTTTTTCAAAAAATTCTAAAAACTTTTTTCTTATTTCTTGATGGGTCATCGTCCCGATGCCGATATTGCCTTTCTTAAAAATTGACGAGTCCGACATTGTCTATGGTCCCTGACTGTTCCGAGGACTGTCCTTTTTAAAGATTTAAGGACAGTCCTCTTTGGGACACAGCCCGCAGGGCCTCCAAAAGCAATGTTCACTATGCCTTATCTTTACCTTTAAAAAATTTTTCTGGTTAGTTTTTTGACCAGCTTAAACACAAACAAAATTATTGCCAAAATCAAAAAGAGCCATGTAAGCCAAATAAGCAGATGTAAAATCAAACCGACCAAAAAGAGAACGAGAAATACAATAACTAAAGTTTCAATTATTCCCATGAGTAAAATATAACATATTTTAAGCTAATCAAAAACCCCTTCGATAAACTCAGGGGTTTTTGAAAATGGAGATCTTAGTACCTGTTGCCGCCGCCGAAACCGCCTCTGCTGCCGCCTCCAAAGCCGCCGCGGAAACCGCCGCCGCCTCTTGGCTTTTCAGTCATCGGTCTGGCTTCGTTGACAACCAGTTTTCTGCCGTCCATCTCGTAACCGTTGAAAGTTTCAACGGCTTTTTGAGCTCCGGCGTCGTCAGCCATTTCCACAAAGCCAAAACCTCTGGCTCTTCCAGTCATCTTGTCTATGATGACAGTTGCGGAAACAACCTCGCCAGCTTGAGAAAAAAGTTCTTTCAGCTGGTCCTGGTTGGTGGTATAGGAAAGATTTCCTACGTATAATTTTGTTGCCATGTACAATTGATATTAACTGTTAAAATGTAGGAAGACCTATCCCCTTAACTAGTTATTAGTTTTTAGTTGCTAGTTACTAGTTAAATTAAAATCTAGAACCTAGAACCTGAAACCTAGAAGCTAAGTACGAGAGAATACACCTACAACTTGATTATACACCTAAAGCTAAAATAAAGCAAATTTTGATAAAAAAATTAAACAAGGCTGTTTTTGAAACGGGAGTTTATATAGTTTGAAGCTTCTGAAAGTTTTAAAGAAGTGGTGCCGTTGCCGGTGCGGATATAAAATTCCTCGCTGTTGTCCGTTTTCAAAAAAACCGGTTTTGAAGACGGGGCTACGCTTATGACGCAGAGATCTTTTTCACCGGATTTCTGCCAATGCAATTTAACCAACGCCCGGAATTCAGCGCCGATTAGGCTCTGAAAAATGTTAGAGAAATGATTTTCAAAGCCGTCGGAATTTTGTTTGTTGAGAGTCAAATAATCCGCCCCCATACCTATCAGATTTTTTCTGTCATCAACTCCTAAAATGATCTGGCCACCTTGAGAATTTAAAAATGCGGCCACGGTTTTCATCACTGATTTTTCCAATTGCTGGTTTACCTTTTGAGCGCGCAAATCCCATCGGAAAGTGCTTTTAAATTCAAGATTTTCGTGTTCCCCCTTTTTTATCAACTGCTCTAAGTCAGAACTTTTTTCCGAAGAAACTGAAGAAAAGTCAGCTGTTTGTTTCAGTTGCATTATCAAATCAGCCGTGTCTTGAGGATCCGGCAGGTCTTTGAAAGAAAACTTTTTCTGGCCATGGCTGTCAAAGAGCTCAATCGCCCCATATTTAACTAATTTCCCTAAAGGACCTTGGCGGTAAGAGACTTCTGAAATATGGCCGAGGGGAATGATCGTTTTTTTACGGAACAAAACCCCTTTTCCGTAAACAATCTGGCGGGGCTGAATTTGCCAGTACTCTTTGTACCAGCGAAAAAAAATGTAGAAGATGATCAGCGTCTCGGCGCCAAAAACAAAAATCGCTTGGGCGATTTGAAAAGAGATTAAATTAGACACAGAAAACGAGCGGTAAAATTTGGCGTAGTAACCCAAATGGCTGGCGAGAAAATAGGCCAATATGGCGGAAGCCTGGAGAATAATAAAATTCTTGACTATGCTTACCGGACTTTTTTTGATGACACGCTCTGCCATAGGCGATGGCTAAGTGTAGAACTTAAAGTTCGGAGTGTAAAGATGACCTCATTTTTTTCGGAAGCAGTTTGTAAAAAACCACGGAAACGAAAATGCCCAAGATTATGCCTCCGGCGATGTCAGACGGCCAGTGAACGCCGACAATAACTCTGGCTGTGCCGACAATCAGCCCCCCGATTCCCAGCCACCAGCCGAGTTTTTTTTTGTAAAAATAAGCTATTGTTGCAATGGCAAAAATAGATATTGTGTGGCCCGAAGGGAAAGAGAAGGAATCCTCCGGAATCAGATGTTTGACTTTGCCGTCAAGCATAAAAGGCCTAAGACTGTGGTCAAAGTATCTGATTATTTCCGTCAGGATTCCGCGGGCGATGCCAACCGAAATTAAGGCCAAGATAAACCAGCTTAATTTTTGTTTGGCCGTCAGTTGGTGGTCAAAAAAGACATAAGTTATAAAAGCCAAAACCGTCAAATAACCCAAATATCTAGCTAAAAAAATAAACGCAAAATCCAAACCAGCCGAATGTCCAGCCCAGCTATTCAAAAAATAGAAAAGTTTTAAATCCATAAATTTTAAATTTTAAAGGGTGCCTAGTGAGATTTGAACTCACGATCTCCGCTGCCACAGAGCGGCGCTTTAACCGCTAAGCTATAGGCACCATAATTGAGGTTTATCTTTCAAATAATACCCCCAACCTTGCTTAAGAGCAAGTAATTCATTCAACATATCCTTTTGCCTGTTTTTGAAACATAGTAGCGTAGATGCCTTTTTGAGATACGAGAAATTCATGGTTGCCTTCTTCGGCTATTTTGCCATTTTTTAGAACAATGATTTTGTCGGCGTTTCTGACGGTAGAAAATCTGTGGGAAACTATGATCAGAGTTTTGTCGTTGTAAAGCTTGTCTAGGTTGTCAAATATTTTAGCCTCAGCCTCAGCGTCTATTGAGGAAGTTGGTTCGTCCAAAATTAAAATCGGCGACTCTTCATAGAACGCTCTAGCCAAAGCCAGTTTCTGCCACTGGCCGATGGAAAGTTCTGCCGAGTCCTCAAATCTTCTGCCTAGCCGCTGGTTGTATTTTTTAGGAAGATTGTTGATAAATTCTTCAGCTCCGGCTTTTCTGGCCGCTTCTCTGATTTTAGCTTCATCTACAACTTTGGGTTTGCCAAGGATAATATTGTCTCTTATGGTCAGGTTGAATTTCACAAAATCCTGGAATAACGTGCTGATGAACTTATACCAGTTTTCAGTTTTAATTTCTTTTAAGTCATAATCGTCAACCACGATGCTTCCTTTGGTGGGGTCGTAAAATCTAAGGAGAAGTTTGATCAATGTGGTTTTGCCGGCGCCGTTGGGCCCGACTATCGCCAAGTGCTCCCCCGGTTCCAGTTTGAAAGAAATATTTTTTAAAACTTCCGGACCGTCGGGGTAACTGAAGCTAACATTCTGAAATTCAATTCTCGGCGGCTTGATTTCTTCAAAGGTGTGTCCCGGTTCTTTTTCTTTGATCAACTTGGGCAAGTCTAAAACGTCAAAGTAGAAATCTACATAAAGATTATTTTCGTATAAGTCAGCCAGATATCTGATCAAATCACGGCTGTTGCCGGAAATTCTGCTTAAGTTTTGGATGTAAAAAGTGAAAGAACCTATCGTGACGGCGCCCGCCGCCGCTAAAGGCAGTTTAATGTAAGCCAGCAGGGCGAGAACCGACAGCTCTAAAATTAAAGGCCAATAGTAGCTTTTAAAGTAACTGTTCAAAGTTTTTTTAGTCGTTTCAAAGATAAAGTTCTGAAGTTTTTTAAGTCTTTTGAGCAGTTCCTCGGTGGCTTGGAAGACTTTTAGTTCTTTTATGTCTTGGTGGTCAGAGAGCAGGCCCTTCAGATACCAAAGGTCTTTGGATTCCGGCGTGTTTGCGCTGAAGAGGGACCATTGCACTTTACTGTATTTGTTCCTTAAAAAAAGGCGAGGGATTGTGGAGGCGAACATTGCCAGCGGAATCCAAAAGCCGAAAGGTAACAAAACCAAAAAAGAGCCGATTAAGGCGACTATGGAATACAGAGCGTAAAGCAGGGAGCGGGTAAAGTTAGGAATGCGCCAATAGTAACCTTCGTTAGCTTTTTGTATTAAGTTCTGGGTTTCCGGACTTTCAAAATGAGCTATGTCCAAGCCGGATATTTTTTCGGTGATGCTGTAAGTCAGATATTTTTCCATTTTGTAAGTCAGGATACGGTCCAGGTATTGGTACTGGATGGAACTTTGCAGATCGTCAACTAACTCTAAAATATATCTAAAAGCGAAGAAAGAAAGCAGGGCGACTGTAATAACGCCTCCCATTCTCTGTATGCCGACAAGTTCGTCTATCAAGAGCTGGAATGAGTAACTGATGCCGATCGGCAATAAGGCTCCGACTGCCGTCAGGGCGACAAACCAGACGACTAACTTTTTATCGGTTTGCCAAGCTAAACCGAAAGCTCTTCGGACATTCCTGATTAATTTTTGCGGTTTTGGTTTTTTAGTTGCCATTTTTTAAATCTTGATAAACTTATTTTACCAATAAATTGAGCTGAACTAAAACGCCATGTCCATGGCGTTTTAGTTTGTGTGTTCTGCCGAGTCTCTACTTCCCCTCCTCTGTTTTCGCTGGTTTGAGGGTTTTGACCCAGTTGCGCCAGCTATTGGTAACGTCGACACCGCTCTCTAAGCCTATGGTGATGGAACTGCCGGTTCTATGAAGAAACGGTGGCAGGCTTTCGGCGCTCTTGCCCATGGCTTTTAAAAAGTTTTCATATTCTTCTCTGACATCTGTATCCCCCTCCATGGCGGTTATCAGCTTGCCGTTTTCTTTGTAAAGAAAACCGGGCAACTGCTCTTCTTTTTCTTTCTGTTCTTTTTTGGCAGAAGGTATACCAAATTTTTCAAACATATTGTGAATAGTTATTTGCTAATCCGTCTCTCAATTGACGCTAGCTCAGCATCAAGTACCTGAACTTTATTTTCCAAACGCTCAAACGCTTTTTTAGAGGGTATTTCCAGAACAACATCAAGGATAGTTTTAAGTGTAGCGTCCATTTTACCTAAACGGTTATCGATTTTATCAAAACGCCCAGCCGTTCGAGAGAACTCATCTTGGGTCATACGAGCGAGAGTATCAATAGTAATTTTCTTCTTCATAAATTAAGTATAGGAAATTGGTTACTGATGTCAAATACTCTAAAGTGTCCCCTCGGAGGCAGTCAGAGTAAACTGCTTTACTCTGACTCAGAATTTTAGCCTTGTCTTGTGTTTTGACACGACGAGGCGTTAAAAAATTCTGGAGAACCCCTTGGGGTTCGATTGTCTTCGAAGAAGACAAAAGCAATAATAACTATCATTTTGTGGTAGTTATTATTGATTAGTCCCCTCGGAGGGAATCGAACCCCCATCAACGCCTTAGAAGAGCGCTGCTTTATCCGTTAAGCTACGAGGGGAAAGTTGACAGTAAAGTTAAAATAAATTATAACTCAAAACAGCCGTTTTTACAATTATAACAGAAAGTGAGCAAATTGTGGAAATTATCGCTCATCGCGGAGTACATAGAAGCAAAACTGAAGAAAATACAATTAGCGCTTTTGCTGGAGCTGTTTTTGCCCATTGTGATATGCTGGAACTGGATTGCCGGTTAACCAAAGATCGACAGCTAGTAGTAAACCATGATCCATATTTTACATTAAGAGATAACAGTCAAGTTTATATTTCCCAAAACACTTTTAAGGATTTGTGTGGTAAAGTGGGCTCGGTAATTCCTTTAGAGTTTGTTTTAAGGGTTTTTGCCGGAGCTATAAAGATAAATATTGAGCTTAAAGACGGGGGTTGTGCTTTTGTTCTAGTTAAACTTCTGGACAAGTTTTCAAAAGAAAACAACTGGTCGCCGGAATTTACCGCAAAAAATATTATTGTCTCATCTTTTATTCTTGAGGAAGCGGCAACCTTTAAAAATTTTTATTATCCGCAGGTGGAGACTGCGTGGATAAGGAAGCATCGGCAATTTCTCCTGACCACAAAAAGCTTTTTGTGGAGGAAACTTTCCGTCTTCGGTTTTGACGCTATACATCTAAACCGTGAAAGTATTGATCTGGGGGTGGTTTCTTACTTTAAAGAAAAAGGTTTCAAGGTTAGGGTTTATACCGTGAACGATCTGGATTTACTAAAAAAATGCTTACAGTGGGGTGTAGACGGTGTTTTTACCGATAAAGCCCAAGAATTTTTAAAAGCTCAAAAAGAGCTTTTTTTATTGCGAAAATATGCTAGAATAAGTAGAAATTTTTGAAAACGGGCTGGCGTATGATGGTGGTACGACTGCTTTGGGAGCAGTTAGACCGAGTTCGATTCTCGGCAGCCCGACCAATCAAGACAAGTCAAACTTTTTATAATTTATGCTTAAAAAAATTATATATATTTATTCTTTGGCGTTTGTTCTAAATTGGGTATGGGAAAATTTACACAGTCCGCTGTATCTGCACTATCAAGGAGGGTCGATAAACAGTTTTATATTATTTAGGGCGGCGCTTGTTGATGCGGCGATAATTTTAGCTTTTATTTTTATTGCTCAAAAAGTTAAGCTGAACAAGCCGTTGTTTCTTGTGCTTGGGTGGCTGGTTGTGGCGGTAATAATTGAAATTTGGGCTTTGCAAAACGGCCGATGGGCGTATAGCTTGTTGATGCCCATCGTTCCTGTTATCAAGACGGGCTTAACACCTACCATACAGCTGGCTGTTACGGGTTACATTACAAACAAATTTTTCTCGCGTTATTTTGCAGTTTGAGAAGCTACTGATAGTTTGAACCTATCAGTAGCTTCTCAGTAAAAAAACTTGATTAAAAATCAAGTTTTCGCGGCTATTGCAGGTGCGCGGGATTATCGCAGTCGGCCTTATGAGTTATTGAACTTATGCCATTAGAATAGCCATATCCAATGATACCAACCAAGTACTGGCATTTGTCTATTCTGATTACCCTGATATTAAAAACGTCAATACCCGTGCATGAGTAGGAGTTAGGAACTTTTATTTGTCTTTCTACATCGGCATCAGCAAACACAGTTTTATTTTTTTCTTCATTGCTGGAAAAGCTCATTTCTTTCTCCTTTTTAATTTTCAAGGTGCGTAGGCCCTTGTGGCTGTAACAACTAGCATTTAGTAAAACTTTTGTCAAGGGAGAGTGCGTTATCTACACTGTCATTGTGGGTAGAACAAGCATCAGTTTTAACTGCGTGAACTTTGATTACCCGGCTATATAAATGGCGCCAGAGATACCATATGCTTTAAAAGCATACTGCCGTAACCCCACTCATTGTCGTACCAAGAGAAAACTTTAACTAGGTCGCCGTCAACAACTTTGGTTAGAGCCAGATCAATAATAGAGCCGTGAGGATTTCTTAAAATATCACTTGAAACTATGGGGTCCTCTGTGACTGCAAGTATCCCCTGCCATTCTTTTTGTGAAGCGGCTTTTTTGAAAATGCCGTTTATTTCTTCAACGGAAGTTGACTTCTCTGATATAAAAGTGATGTCAATTAAAGAGCCGGAAATAACCGGTACGCGTATGGCTATGCCGTCAAATTTGTCTTTAAGATCGGGCAAACTTTTTACTGTGGCTAAAGCGGCGCCGGTGGTTGAGGGCACGATATTTTGAGCGGCGGCTCTGGCTCGGCGGAAGTCATTTTTTTTATCCGGGCCGTCAACTAAGCCTTGAGTGGCAGTGTAACCGTGTATGGTGGTCAACAGAGCTTTTTTTACTCCGGGATTTATTGACATGATGGCCATGACCGGATTAACCGCATTAGTTGTGCAAGAGGCGTTTGAGGTAATTTTGCTTTGTTCGTAATTTTTTTCTGCAATATTGGGTGTGATATGAGGCGTAGATTCATCTTTTGCCGGCGCCGTAATCACGACTCTTTTTGCTCCGGCGTCAAGATGGACTTTGGCTAATTCATAAGAGTCAAAAACACCAGTTGATTCAACCACAATATCAATATCCAAATCTTTCCAAGGTAATTTGGCCGGTTCTTTTTCCTGAAAAACTTTAAGTTCTTTGCCGTCAACCACAAGATTGCCGTTTTTGACTCCCACTTCTTTTTCGTAATTTCCGTAAACCGTGTCGTATTTTAAAAGGTAAGCCAAATTTTCCGGCGTTCCTAAGTCATTGAGAGCCACAATTTCTAAATTGGGATTATCAAAAGCTTGCCTGAAAAATATTCTGCCAATTCGACCAAAACCGTTGATTGCAATGCGAAGTTTTTTCATAATGCTTTTATTATACCAAAACTTTGAAAAAATAAGCAAAAAGTTATAGAATCATTAAATTGCGGGTATCGTATAGTGGCAATACGGGAGTTTTCCAAACTCTCGACAGGGGTTCGATTCCCCTTACCCGCTCCACAATTTGATTTTCCGGTTTTTGACCAATCATTGACAATGCTGGGGTTTATTGTTTGAATACATTTACCCTGAAATCGGAGGTGTTCTATGGTGTTCTATGAAGATCTTTCAAAAATTACTTGATTTTATTCGTGGGAAACAAAGAATAGTAACAACCAAGGTAGATTTGGTTGGGGATACTCCAGATTGTTACTTTCCAAACATTGGTGAACTTCAGCAGAGATTAGCAGAGGTCGGGATGGGACCTATGTTGCCGACTCTCGCAGGTATTCCCGGGAAGAGGACGAGTGAGCAATATATACAAACTGGCAACCCTGAACATAAGCATAAGTTCAATGAACTAAAGTGGCCACATGAAACATTGGGGCCCTGCTCCACAGACTGTGACGGATTTTATATGACTTATAAGGTTCTCCTCAGATGTAGTTGTGGAGCTCTGAAAGTAACAAATCAGAGATCATTTGTTTAATTTGCCTAGACAAAGCCCTAGTAACAAAAGTGAACGGGCTTTTTAGAACGGTCCAAGTCCAATAAGGTTAACCCTAACGAAAATATATTTTGTGATTACGGAGATGATGATTGAGGTGCCACAAACGGCACCTTTTTTAGTTGATTAACTTGACACAGCCGCTAAAAACACATAAATTGTCTGCATTAAAGATATTTAAAAAATAGGAGAAGGAAATGACACCGTTGAAAGAATTTTATGCCGTGACGGCAACCTCTGTTTATCATGTGGAATATGATAAAAGCAAAATTATCCAGGCTTTGGCTACAAAAATAGCTTTAAGGGGCAAAAGCAAGGTTAAGCTGGGCAAAGTGTTAAGCGGTCCGATGTTGGCAATCGCCAAATGGCTGCAATTTTATATTCCCGAAGGCGGCGGCCTGACTTCTTACGAGAGAAAGGTTGAGAGAGTAAACACAAGATACTGGCTTGGCAACACTTCATTCGTTGTTGCGCTGTTTTTTAATGAAGTGGAAGCCAGGGATTGCTTGCTTGTTTACGACAACTTGCTACCTTGCGACCCGAGGTGGCTGGACAGCACTAAAAAAGTTATTGAGGCAATCGGCCGCGAGCATCCTGTCTTTGAAGTTTGCGAGTATGAAGACATGAAACTTTGCTGAGAGGTTTGAATGGATAGAAACAAAGATTTTAGGTTGATATTCTGGATACACATTTTTGTAATTTGTTTAATGTATTTTTCGCCATTCTTGTTTTCGTGGAAAGTTGTTTTTATTGGTGTCATGGTTTACTACCTGCAGTTGTTGATTTTCGGAGGCTGTATCCTGACGATAGAAGAACTTGGCGCAGAAAGAAAAGAGGGTTTTAACGCTTATTATCTTCGCAAGATGGGGCTTAAAGTAAATGAGCGGAAACTGGGAATTGTGTTAAACTTTATTGTTCCGTGGGCCATTTTGGCGCTTGCTTTGATTTGGCAAGTCGTTTTAAAACATTCCCCGCTATTTTAAAAACCGGTTTTATCCGGTTTTTTCATAAAAAACTTCTAACGCTTTGTCCATGGCCCGATAGCCGATTTCCATTCCCAATTCCATATTTTCTCGTTTGAACTTACTGACAAATATGTCAGGTAGCCGTTCGTCGGACACTACAGGTACTAAAATTGTTTTTTTCTTTCCGTAGAAAGTATAATTTTTCATTTCTTTTTCAACCCTTTCTCTCAACAGGCTTTTTTCATCCATTTTATCCAGAAGTTTTTGTATATTTTCAGAAACTTCCAAATTTTGATTTGTTTCCTGATGCCCCTCAACCGTTTTTCTTGTGCTTTCGTTTACAGTTATTTCCAAAGCGCGCGTGAATTCTTCAACCCATGTTTTTGGCGGAGCCGCTTTTTCATGAAATGGGGTGTGCAAAAACACAAATATAACATCACAACCTGCGGCGACTGCGCGGTGGAGCGGCGCGTTTATTCTCAAAGCGGCGTCGTCCAAAACCATGCCGCCTATTTTCTGCGTGGGGAAAAGAGCCGGGATGCTTGTTGAAGCCAAAATCGCCTTAATCAGAAACTCATTGCGGTCGGCTAAATTGCGATGTTTCGGCAGGTAGTTTGTAAATATCCATTCGCCGGCTGTGACTATGTCTATTGCCGGAATTTCCAACTTTATCTGGTTACGCCCTTCTTCTCCGGATTTCCAAAAAAATTCAAATCCTTTATTTTTGGCCATGTTGTCTTTAAGTAATTTTTGAAGCGGTTTGTTGGAAAAAAGAGACGATTTTTCAAGAAGTTCATAGGCTAAAAGAGCTTTTGTTCCCAGTGACAGTCCGCTTTTGCCTGCCTTAAAAATTACCCTTTTTGTTTTAGTCGATCCTTCCGGTAAAAAAGGCAGAATAAAATCTTCGGCTATGGTAAGCAAGCCGGCGCTCTCCATCCAAAAATAATAACTGAAAATTTCATCTTTGGTCAGTTCTCTGACGATATCGCCCGTGAACTCAATATTTTTGTGGTGCCACGGAGCAAAACATGTGGCAGTGGGAATTGACCCGGCTGAAGAACCAATGGCAAAGATTGGCCGCGCTATTTTGCCGGCATCTTCCTCCAGCTTGTATCTGTACAAAGCTCCGACATGAGCGGCCAGCCTCTTAAATCCCCCGGTAAGCACAAAACCTATTTTATGGTTTAGCATGTGTTTCTCTTCAATTTTCAAACATCTGGTTTTAATATGCTACTGCGCGGATAAAAAGTCAAAACCAAAACCCCCTGAGGACTGTCCTCGGGGGGCTTTTAACTAAGATATTCTGGATCCAAAATATCTTTACTTATTGCACTGCTTCTTTCAGAACCTTGCTGGCTCTGAACTTAGGAGCCTTGGAAGCTTTGATGTGGACGGTTTCCCCGGTCTTGGGGTTGCGGCCTTCTCTGGCTTTTCTGTCGGCTACTCTGAAAATGCCGAAACCGGCAATGTTGACTTTGTCTCCGCCCTTGATTACATTCGTGATTTCATCAAACAAATAATCCAACATTTCCATGCCCTGCTTTTTGGAAAGCGCGAATTTTTCAGCTAATTTTTGGGCTAACTGGTTTTTCTTAACCATTTAAAATTGGTTTCTAGTTTTCAGTTTTTAGCTTCTAGTTATTTTCTAGAAACTAGCTACTAGAAACTAGTAACTTCTTAAAATTCCGACTATCGACCAGCGGTCGGATTTGTTTTCCTTATAATTGTTGCACTGTTTGTATTATTATGCAAGGAAAATATGCACAAGTGCTATCTGGCGTATTCTATAGCCCTAGTTTCCCGAATGATGTTGACTTTGATTTCGCCCGGGTATTTCATTTCTTCTTCAATCCTTTTGGCGATATCTTTAGCCATTTTCATGGCTGTCAGGTCGTCAACTTTGGTCGGCGTAACAAAAATTCTTAACTCTCTCCCGGCTTGTATGGCATAAGATTTTTCAACACCATCAAAGGATCCGGCGATTCTTTCAAGATCTTCAAGCCTCTTCAGATATATCTCAACGGTGTCTCGGCGGGCTCCGGGTCTGGCGCCGGATATAGCGTCGGCCGTCTGGACGATTCGCGATTCAAGGCTTGAGTAAGGGTACTCTTCGTGGTGCGCTTGCATAGCTTCAATGACTTTTACATCAACGTTGAATTTTTGCAAAATTTTTCGGCCGATTTCAACGTGAGTTCCTTGGACCTCATGATCCACAGCTTTTCCTATGTCATGGAACAGCGCGCCCTTTTTGGCCACCGAAACATCCGCGCCCAATTCTTGCGCCAGCAGACCAGCGACATGGGACATTTCAATGGAGTGTATCAAAACATTCTGGCCGAAACTGGTTCTGAAGGCCAATCTGCCAAGCAAAAAAGTCAGTTTAGGGTCAACCGGACCGACGCCGGTTTCATACAAAGCTGCTTCCCCGGCCTCCTTAATTTTTTCGTTGATTTCGACTTTGGCTTTTTCCACAAATTCTTCTATTTTAGCCGGATGGATACGGCCGTCGGCAATAAGTTTTTCCAGAGCCAGTTTAGCGGTATGCCGGCGGATGGGGTCAAAACTTGATAAAATCAAAGTTTCCGGAGTGTCGTCAATTATTACATCTACTCCGGTAAGACGTTCAATCGTTTTAATGTTTCTGCCTTCTTTGCCGATTATTTTTCCTTTAAGCTCATCTGACGGCAGACTGACTACAGTGGTGGTGATGTCCGAGATGTGGGAGCCGGCGTAGCGCTGTATTGCCGTAGTCATGATTTCTTTAGCTTTTTTATCCAAAGATTCCCGGTTGCCTTCTTCCAGTTTTTTCATTTTTTGGTAGAGGTCGTCTTTGTATTCTTCTTCCACTTTCGCGTGTATTTCTTTGAGCGCTTCTTCTTTTTTCAAGCCGGATATTTTTTCCAATTCAGAGACTTGTTTTTTCCTAAGCCCCTCAAGCTCTTCATTAGCTTTAACGGCGGTTTCAACTTTTTCTTTCAGGGCCTGTCTGTTTTTTTCCAAGTCTTTTTCTTTGTTTTCAAGCTCGGTCTCTTTTCTGGAAAGCATGTTTTCAATGCGCAAAAGCTGGGCGTTTCTTTCCTGCCCTTCTTTTTTAGACTCCTCAAGAGCCTTCAGAGATTTGTTTTTTGCTTCCAGAAGCAAGTCCTGGGATTTTGACTTGGCTTCGTTGAGAATATTCTGGGCCTTAGTTTCCGCTGAGCGGATGCGGCTGTCGGCGATTAAACGCCTGATGAGGTAGCCTAAACCCATGCCTATCGCAAATCCTAAAACAGCCAAAGTAATCGTGGTTGTCGATAATTGCATAAATTTTTTGGAGCAAAAAGTTCATTTATGTGAATTTATTGCTTAAGGTTAAATTTGTTACTGTTTAATCATATCAAAAAAGGAAATTAAAGTCAAAAAGCCGTAATTCAGTCCAAACTAAGTCTAGCTTCGCCAATACTGCTTTTTCATGTTAACATTAGATTATGGCTAAATCCCCCCTCGCTCTAGTTGTAATTGACGGTTTCGGTTACAGCGAGCGCAAAACAGGAAATGCGGTGGCGATGGCTAAAAAGCCCAATTTAGATTTTTTTGAAGAAAATTATCCGCATACTCTTCTGCAGGCTTCGGGTACGGCTGTCGGCCTTGAATGGGGCGAACCTGGTAACTCTGAAGTCGGCCATCTTTCGCTGGGCGCAGGGAGGATTTTCAAGCATTATTTGCCGGTTATCAACCTAGCGATAAACGATAAAACTTTTTTTTCAAACAAGATACTCTTGGAGGCTGTAAAAAACGTTCAAGCAAAAAACTCCAAGCTTCATATTTTGGGTCTTCTAACTTCGGGTTCGGTCCACGCCAATTTAAAACATTTAGTTGCGCTTATTGACTTTGTAAAAAAGGAAGATGCTAAAAATGTTTATCTCCACATTTTTACTGACGGCAAGGATTCAGGGGTTAAAGAGAGTGTTTCTTTGCTGAAAAAAGTCCAAAGCGAAATTGAAGGTTATGAAAATATTAAAATAGCCACTCTTGTTGGCCGGGATTTTGCCATGAACCGAGCTAATGACTGGGAAAAGACGAAGCAAGCCTATGATTTGATTGTTGAGGGACAAGGCAACAAAACAACGGATATCGCCGAAGCATTAAGCGAATACCATAAAAACGGAATCACCGATGAAAGTATTCCGCCGACAGCGCTTGAAAATCTAAGCCAGCCTTTTGTTTCAGACGGCGATTCGCTGATATTCTTTAACTTCCGTGAAGACAGTATCCGGCAGTTGGTCAGAGCGATGGTTGAGGATAATTTTACTTTTTTTGACAGGCCGCAGATCAAAGATACTTTTGTCGTAACCTTTACGCAGTACTTGGAAAATCCGAAACTTCACTATTTGTTTGAGCCGATCAGGGCAAAGAACAATTTGGCTGAATGGTTAAGCCTGCAGGGCAAAACCCAGCTTCACATTGCTGAAAGTGAAAAATATGCCCATGTCACCATCTTTTTTAACGGCCTTGAAAACAAAGTTTACAACGGTGAGACTGATCTTTTTCTGGAGTCGCCTCACGACTTGGCCGTTGCTCCAGAAATGAGGGCCAAAGACATTGCCGTAAAAGTCATGGATGAGATGAAAACGGAACATTACGACTTTTTCTTAATCAATTTTGCCAATGCCGATATGCTGTCTCATTTGGGCAACATAGATTTAGTGGTCAAGGGCATTCAAAAAGTTGACGAAGCAGTCGGTTTGATTTTTGAGGAAGTAAAAAAACAAAACGGTACCATGATTGTTACCTCGGATCATGGCAACGCCGAATCTCTAACTTACAGCATAACCGGCGAGAGGGAGACTAAGCATAATCTTAATCCGGTGCCGTTTTACCTTATTTCCGAAAAATTCAAAGGCCAGTCTTTGCCTGCCCGAGAAATTTCCGGCGTACTTTTAGACGTTGCTCCGACAATTTTAGAAATTATGAGTTTGCCCGTTCCGCCGGAGATGACTGGCCAGAGCTTGCTCAAATTGATAAAATAATTCCTCCTCCCAGCATCTCTTCTCCTTTGTAAAACACCGCCGATTGTCCGGGGGTAACTGCCCGGACAGGATTTTTGAATTCCAAAGTTCCGTTTTTGTACAAAACGGCTTTTTGTTCTTTGGTTCTATACCGTACCTTAACCGCCACTCCCAGCGGAAGTTTTACATTTTTGTTAATCCAGTTGATGCTGTCCACTTTTGCTTTGTCGGTTTCTAAGTCTTTTTCTTCGCCGACATAGACAATATTTTTTTTGATATCTTTTGCGACGACATAGTATGGCCCTTGGCCGTTATTGATGTTTAGTCCATGTCTTTGTCCGATTGTGTAGTAACTAGTTCCTTCATGCTTGCCGACAACCTTTTGACTGGTTTTCAAGGTCGAACCTTGGGATTTCTTTAAGGTTCGACCTTGGTTAATAAGTTGGATTTCTCCAGTTTTTGGCTTGATGTAACTTTTTAGAAACTCTTTCATGTCTAATTGGCCGATAAAACAAACTCCCTGGCTGTCTTTTTTGTTGTGTGTCGGCAGGCCGAATTTCTTGGCAAGTTTTCTGACCTCCGGTTTCAGGTAATCTCCAATCGGAAACAGGCAGTATTTTAATTGTTGCTGGGTTAATGCCCATAAAAAATACGACTGATCTTTGTTCCTGTCTTTGCCCTTGAGTAGGCTGAAAATTTTTTTTGATTTTGAATTTTGTATTTTATTCGTCATTTGTAATTTGGCATTTGTCATTTCCGGCTTTAGTCGGATGTAGTGTCCTGTCGCGATATAGTCCGCTCCTTCGGCCAACGCTTTTTTTAAAAACAAGCCGAATTTTATTTCTTTATTGCACATCACATCAGGATTGGGAGTTTGCCCTTGGCGGTAAGTTTCTACCATGTAATCCCCCACTTTTTCTTTATACTCTCTTGAAAAGTCCCAAGTTTTAAAAGGAATGCCTAAAACCGAAGCCACTGCCAAAGCATCTTGGCGGTCTTTCTGCCAGTTGCAGAAAGTTTCCAAGGTGGAACCTTGGGATTTTTTTAAGGTTCCACCTTGGAAGGGTTGCCAGGGTTTAAAAAACACCCCGATAACATCAAATCCGCGCTTCTTTAAAAGTGCCACGGCTACCGAAGAATCCACTCCGCCCGACATAGCTACATAAACTTTTTTAGGTTTGTTTAACATATTATTTTTTAACAATAAAAAATGGGTTTTTCAACCCATCCTAGTTTTTATCCAAGGGATGCCCTTGTATTTTTTCTGCTGAAGCTAACTCTAATTTCCAGCAAATCCTATTTTTCTTAGCTGACAGCCACTCTTTTGCCAGGGAAACTTGCTCTTGGTCAGTTTCCTTAAACCAAACTAAAGCAAGTATTGTTGCAATTACCGCAGCGACAAACAGTACCCAGACGCTGACTTTAAACACAACACTAGGGTAATAAAGCCAGCCAGCCAAATAAGCTGTCGGCAAAGCAATATAAGCCGGGAAAATTTTATACTCTTTTATTTTTGGCAAAGATATTTCGCCAACCTCTACTGCAAACGGGTTGTCGTGCCAGATCATAGATTTCATATCGGCAATCGGATAGTAGCCGAACAAAATCATAAAAGGAGTGTAAACAAGAGTTTTAAGAACTGACCAGAGTATAAGTGTCGGCCAGCCGATGTACAACATGAAAGAAAAATTTGCGCAATATCCGCAAATACTGGAGGGGATAATATTTTTAAAATCGTCCTTATATTTTCTGATAGCTAGCGAACTGTATCTTCTGGTAAGAATTGGGTGGCTAAGTTTAAAATGCCACGAATCGGGATTCAGAATCAGATTGCCTTTTGCGTTTTTCTTAAACTTTGCGGAGAGCAGTAATGTCGTTGAGGTTACAATATACAAACTAAAAATAAACAGCAAGATTATCCATAAAACTGGCATTAAAATTGTCATTTCTTGTCCTTTTTAGTTGTCAAAAATGCTAGAGCAACATTAACAAAAGAAGCTTAAAAAGTCAAGAAAAAACTGTTCTCATTGGAACAGTTTCAAGTCTCTTATCATTTTATATTTTTTCACAAAGTCCACGGTTTCTCTGACCGCAAGGCTTATGGTGGCGGTTGAAGCTTTATATTTGCTTGGCCCGCCGTTGTAAGCTGCGGCTCGGACTTGGTTTACAAAATCCGGGTCTTTGGCAGATTTGCTGTTGAACAAATTTCTTTGGTTTTTACTTAACCTCCCCAGAACAGTTGCTAAATGATCATCAAAAACTAAGACAGACGCCATGATTGCATTTTTAACGTCAACTCTTCCTATGTCAATATCCTTCAACAGTTGAGCGTCCGGATATCTTTTAACTATGCTGGAATATGTCCCCGGCATAATTTGTCCAAGACCCAAAGCGCCGGTTTTTGAGAAGGTATAACGAAAAGCCCTGTTTCCGTTGGCTCCGAGAAGAACCAAAACTCTTTCAGCCACTTTTCTGCCTTCGTCGTCCGAAAGCAGGAGCATTCTGGGATCGCTTTGTTCGGTAATAAAAATATTTTTGACGAAAGTCTCGCTGATAGAATCTGCCACCAATTTTTCAGGAAAAGCAGCTGATTCAACTTCCAAAGTTTTAAGCTGGGAGAACGCTTTGGATACATTTTCTCCGACAAAGTTTTTTCCTTCAGCAATCAGTTCCGGCTGGTGGAGTGCGGTTGAATAAGGAGTGTAAATCAAATCGGAATATTTTTGGCCGGTTACATCTTCGGCATAGGCAAAATTTTCGTTTTTGAGCAGGAATTTGTTAGCGGCGATGATGTATCTGTCTTTTTCCTGTTCGCTGTCGGCAACATTAATAATACCTTGATCAGAGTTGAAGTTATTCCACCAACTAGTGACGACCTTGAATGTTTCATTCGGGTCTTTGGAGTTGAAGTGAGGGACGTTGTCGCTATTTTCAAGATAATATCGCCTTAAGTCGTTTGCTTTTTCAATTTCGTCTTTTTCCAGCCAGTATCTTTTTTCGAAAACATTGCCCGACTTGGTATCCAAAATTGCCAAGGCCGACTCTTGCCTTATTATTTCACTCCTCTTCACTAACCTAAACTTTTTTTTGCCAGCCGCAACTTTGGTTGTTTTTTCTTGTTCAACAAACTGAAGCGGCGGCGAATTGCGCAATAATTCCTGGCCTTCTTTAATTTTCTCTAAAAGCGTGAAAACTGGCTTAGTTTCCTCTTGCGGCCGGGTAATGGTGACGGTGTTTCCATCTTGGGCTTTTGTTGAAATACTCCAGACAACTAAAAATAGCATTGTCAAAAGAGACAGAAACAGAAGATTTACTTTTGTTTTTATGACCATCGTTTTCTCCAAAGGCAAAAGTTTTAATGTGCTTCGCCTATTATACTTACTTATAAATTTTGTTCAATTTCCGCGGCTTTTCTTAATACGGCATTAGCGTAGTAGTTGCATATTCTTGAAGAGCAAGTTGTTTTGCCGCCGATGTATGCTTTGGCGGCTCCTATTTCGGCTGTTCTGGTCTTGTCGTCAGCTCCGGCTCGGGCGAGTTTGATGGCGCTGGCCGTAAAAGCGTCTTCAATATTCCAAGGGTTTGGCGGCTGGTGGCCGGTTAGTCTGGCAACATCCGCTTCATAACCCAGCCAAGTTGTCGGTAAAAATTGAGCCGGTCCAAGAGCTCCGCCGCAGCCATAATTCGGTTCTCTTGAAACCTTCACAGTTTCCGGATTTAGGCCTAACTTGTTTACTATTTCTAAAAAGGCATTCTTTTCCTGTTCCGCTCTCTGCGGTTTTTTAAGGCGCAAGTAACACTGGTACATATCGTCAAGCCAGTTACCGGTGCCGACATTTTTGCCTAAACCTGATTCAATTTCCAAAATTCCCAGAAGAAATGCCGGTCTTATGCCGACTCCGATTGCGGCCAATTGGCCAAACTTTACAGCTTCTTCTGCCGATACGCCGTTTTGCTGTAAGTAAAAAACTTGAGCTCTGATTTTTTCTATATCGGCCTGCGACTTTTTAACCAGCTGTTGAAATTTTGCTTCTTCGCCTTTGGTTGTTTTGAGCAGGTTTTTTTTGTCGTTGCGGACTGCTTCGGCTGACCTTTTTTCTATCTGCTGTATATTTTTTAAACCTTCCAGCTCTTTTTTTTGCTCAAGCAGTTTATCTTCCTTATCTTTCAGGTCATTTTTTAGTTCTTTGATTTTGCCGATGGTTGCTTTTAGGTTTTCCTGCGTATTCTGGAGATTGTTTAAGTTGTTGAAGAAACTTGAAAAAGTTTCATTTTTTAAAATTATTTCCATCAAGTTATCCTGTTCTGTCTGGTCCAAAGTTTTTAAAGAAGAAGCCAACCCTGAACGATGTTTTGAAATTTTGTCCTCCGCGTCTTGGATTTGGGCAGTTGTCTGGTCAATCTCTGATGCGGCTTCGTCAATGGACAGCGAAAGGCTTCTGATTTCCGCTTGGATCTGGCTGACCTTGGCATTTAAAATATCCAGTTCGTTGGTTAAGCTTTTGGCTAAACCGTTTTTTTGTTCAATTTGCGACTGGTATTCGTCAATTTGTTTTCTTAACTCGTCAATTTGTTTATTCTTGATTTCTATATCTTCCTGCACAGAAGCGTCAATAAAAAGCGGGTTAAGAAATATCAATAAACCCGCTAGACCCAGCCCTGTTAAAAATTTATTTGAAAAACTTTTAGTCACTGACAGTTATACTGCCACGATAACCAGAATCACTCGCATTAACATGATCGTGAAACGGGCACACCTTGGCTTCGGTAAAAGTGTGAGAGTAGCTTTCATTTTGCGCCAACCCTCTTAAAGAATCAAAGCCCGGACAAATTTGGTGAGTTGGGTGGACACCTGAAGCCGGCCAGTGAGGAACAGAATCAAGGTTGGTGAAAGTTACAGTGTCCCCGACTTTAATATTTAAGTTTTGCGGCGAAACACCTTGTCTGGTAATTTTTATTGAATAAGCTTGGGGAGAAACAGATTCCGCTTTGAGCGAGGAACTGGGCAAAAGAGTCGCGGTCGGCGTAAAAGATGTTTGTTGTGGGGCATTGCTTGTTTGACTCTTCAAGACAAACAAAACAACAATTAAAATGACTATGACAATAAGGGTTAAAATTACTTTTTTCATCCCGAACGAAGTAGCTAAAGCTTGTTTTGGAAAACTCACCTTAGTTACATATTATTAACTATTTTTAGTTGACTCCCGTCAGTGCTACGGGAGTCTTTGACTCCCTACTTCGTACGGGATTCATAACCTTATTGTCTACGCTTTTTGGATTTTACTCAAGTAATTTTATCCCCAGTATGATATAGTAATAATATGGGTAAATTTATTGGATTTACATTGTTGATTGCCGCTGTTTTGATTATTTTAAACAAGGATAAGGTTGAAGACATCAAAAGAAATATTATTGAAACCATCAATCCGGCGGTAAAAGAAAAAAGGCTGCTCGCTGAGTTGAGTTCCGGTTTGGATGATATAAATGCTTTATTATCGGGCAAAAGCACTGGCGCAAAAACTACCGAAGAAAGCGTTAAAAAAGCCAAAAGCGCCATAAACGGCGCCAAGAAAATTTTAGATGAGTTGCAAGAAACTAACCGCCAAACTGATTTGGGAGCTAACTTAAGCAACTTGATTCAAAAATTTATTCCGTTAGACTCAAAACCCTCCCCCACCTGGCTGCCTCCGGCGCAAGAGTGCAAGTGAAGCTCAACTTCCAACTCGGTTTCGCGCCAACCGTTTAAAGAGTTTGATTCCGCCGCGAGCCGACAGCAGTAAAAAGAAAAAACCTATCACTATGTTGAATCCGTCGTAGCTCCAGCGGGTAATTTCGTCGTCTCTCAACTTCAGCCACATGCCGAACTCGTCAAAAGCCAGGCCTATGCCCATGCCCAAAAGCAAAGCTATCAAGTATTTCGCCTTGGGGCCGTTAAAAATTAAAGCTAAATAGCCGGCGGCCGCCATTACAAAAACGCCGTAAGTAAAATGATGGATATGGACCCCCGGCGAGGGCTCAAGGTATATCTCACGCATATAGCCGTAAGTGATTAAGTAGCTGATTAGCCTTGATACCGCAAAAGTTATAAGAAAAGAAACAACGATAGGAAATATCAAAGAAATATAAAGCCCTGGTTCTTTGTTTACAACCTTGTTGTGTATCCCCTCCCTCATTTTTCTGAAAATTCTAAGAGTCACGCTGTTTTATATTCCCGGTTTTCTTATCGGATATAAGTCGGAGTCAATATTTCTTGAAAAACAGGTTCTGCCTACACCGTGTTCCCAATTTTGGCTATAAGAGTCGTAAACCGGCACTGCTTTGATCCGATTTAAAGAGGTGGTACTTTTTTTGCTGTCTGTTTTAAAAACGGCGCAGAGTTCAAATTTAAGTCGAAGGTCTGGATTGTCAGAGGTCAGTCCAGGTTCTATGTATTCGTAAGGTAATTTTGTTTCTGGATCTACCGGTGAAACAAAACCAGAAATACTATTTTTTAAGTCATCAATATTTTTTGGAAGCTTTCCTTTGCTTTGCCAGTAGTTGACGATTTGATACTGGATATTTTGCAAATCGCCGACTCTCTGCTCATCAAATCTTACGGCTCTTTGCTGAGCCGGAGTGCCGACAATAAAAAATCCGCCGGCTATGGCCGCTAAAACAATAAGTGACGCCAGCCAAGCTGTGGCTTTGAGTTTTTGGCCGGAGCTTTGTTTTATCTCTTTAAAATAATGGTTGAAGACAGCCAGAGCGGCAATCAAAACTGCCAAGGTTTTTAAGAGAAATCTGGTTGTCAGCTCTCCGTTGTAAAAATTAAAAATTAAAGTTATCAAGTCAACTATCACGGTAACTGCCGCTACGAAAAGAGTAAAATAGATCAACCATTTTCTGAATTTTATATTTCTCTTATCCGGTTCTTGAACAAAGTCTCTGTTCGTCAGCCAGGAAATTAAAATAAAAACAGGAAAAATAATAAGAAGAACGGAAGAGGAGAGGCGAATTTGGCTTAAAGAGCCGGAATAATAAAAATTCAAAGGGTCGGGGAAAAGAACATCCACATAAGCGAAAAACAGAGCCAAAAAACTGACCAAACTTGCATAAAGAGCGGCAAATCCTAAAAGATGCATAAAGAAGTCTTTAGGAGTTGTTTTTACTGTCGTTGTGTTTTCCATATGACCAATCTTAGCATAAAAAAACTCTCTTGCACAGAGAGTTGTAATTTCTTATTCTAAATTTTGAATTATGCCGTCAATCAAAGTTTCAAAGTTAGGCGGAGTAATTTTAATGTTTTTTCTTGCCATTGAAAGCGCTCGTTTTAAATCATCGCCTTCCATACAACAGGCAAAAAGATTTTCAACTCTTGTCAGCAAGATAGAGAGCATGTCGGCAAAAAGCAATTTTGTATAAGCATGACTTGAAACAGTCGATGTTTTGGCAAAGGCTGCCAACGCGCTATCCAAAACAAAAAGGTCAATCAGAGAGTCGCTTATTAGCCCAACAACTATCTGATGCTTTTCCAGCGTCAGATTGTATTTTTGCAAATTTGCCCCGATTGCCAGAAGAGTCATTTTTTTTGTGCTGTTAAGCTGGAAAAGAAACTGTTGGACTAAACCCCCGTCTTCGGCAGTCAGAACTGGATTTGCAATTTCACTCTGTATTTTTTTAACCAACGGCAAAAAGTCCAGCTTCCCTGCCATTGCTTTCTTGATCAGCATTTGCAGAATAACTAGGCGGTTTATCTCATTGGTTCCCTCAAAAATACGGTTGATTCTAGCGTCGCGATAATGGCGTGCCGCCGGATATTCTTCGCAGTAACCGTAGCCTCCCAAAATTTGCACTTCTTGATCAACAATTTGCCCCAAGGCTTCACTGCAAAATACTTTAACGATTGAGCATTCAACCGCATATTCCTCGATTGCTTTTAGAATTTCTTTAGGGTTATTTGGGTCGGCTTTATTTATAGATTCTTCAAGAAGCTGGGCAGTTCTGTAAGTTACCGCTTCCATGGCAAAAACTTTCGCCGCCATTCTGGCTAATTTTTCTCTGATAAGGTCAAATTCAATTATCGCTTTCCCAAATTGTTTTCTCTGACGGGCATAGTCTAGAGCGCCGGCAAGAGATATTTGAGCGGCTCCCAGACAGCCTGCCGCCAACTTAAATCTTCCCAGATTCAAAACATTTAAAGCGATTTTCAAGCCTTGTCCAGGTTCTCCAAGCAGATTTTCAACCGGCACCACGGCATTGTCAAGAATTATGGTAGCAGTTGAAGAGCCGTGTATGCCCATTTTAGATTCTTCTTTTCCGACACTTACTCCTTCAAAACTTTTCTCAACAATGAAAGCTGACAATCCGGCGCCGGGTACCTGCGCAAACAAGATAAGAACATTAGAAAATTCCCCGTTGGTTACAAATATTTTTTCCCCGTTTAAGATAAAATGTTGTCCGTCCGGCGATAAAACAGCTTTTGTTTTGGCAGAGCCGGCATCAGATCCGGAACCGGCTTCGGTCAGAGAGTAGCATGAGATAAGTTCTCCGCTTGCAAAACGCGGCAGGTATTTTTGTCTTTGCTGTTCATTGCCAAAAAAAATGATAGGCCAGGAACCGATGCCGGCATGAGCTCCAAAAGAGCAGGCAAAAGATCCCTGCTTGCCTATTTCTTGGGTTACGATGCAGGAAGTTATTTTGTCCAGTTTACTGCCGCCGTATTTTGCCGGAATATCTATGCCCAAAAAACCCAGCTTTCCCAGTTCTTCTAGGATTGACATCGTAAAGTCAAAATCCTTGGACTCAATTTTTTCCGTTGCTTCTCTGGTTAGCAGTTTGCTCTGGACAAATCCTTTAACCGTTTCCTTTATAATTTTCTGTTCTTCGCTTAAGTCGGCAACGGTAAAAATGTCATAAGGCTTATCTTGGGGAATTAGAAACTCTCCGCTTTTCATGGTTTTCTCCTTGTTTTCTATGTTTTTTAAGAGCTAAAGCCGTTTTATTCTACAAAAAATATACTTTATGTCAACGGGTTTTTCTTTTTTGTATTCATAAAAAGTATGCCAAAGAATGTCAGCAGAGAAATTAGCGGCAACTTGCTTAGTAACTTTGCGATTCCCCCGCTGCCGAATTTCAAAGTCACTTCTTCTTTTTCCGGATAAACAAGCATAAAAGACGGGCTGACCAGATAAATTTTTGAAGCGCCTTCAACTCCCCAGGCTGGAAAGTAAGAAATTTTGATTATGTGCGGCAAGCCGAGACAGGATGTTTTGAATTTAATTGTATTAGCGCTTAGCGACTCTGTTATGTTGCAGTTTTGGTTTAGCGGAACTGAAGAAATTTCCGACTTGACAGCATCTTTTTTATCGGCTTTGAAAATTATCGGCTGATCCAGCGAATCCGGATTGTTAAACCAGTCAAAAGAAACTTTTTTCCAGTCTTCCGCGCCGGTATAAAAAGTCGGTTGGAATTTCGGCACAAAAACATATTTGTTGTCGTTGCCCAAAAACCGCCAAACTGTGTATATTCCAAAAACTTTTTCTTTTTTAAAGTCCTGCCTTTTTTCAAGCAGGCTGTTGATTTTTTGGCTTCTGACAATAATATGGTCAATGTTAAATAATTTTAAATGTTTTACTGCTAGATCGTAGTCAATGTCTCCGCACTTCAGACCTATAACATCTGTCTGACAGCTTTTGTCGGCGGAAACCTCGGACTGCAGTTTAAAAATAAAAGGATTGGTAATGCTTGAAAACATGTAAAGCCCTTCCAGCGTTTGCCGGCCGGCAAGCAGAGGAACCAGCTCGTTGTTTCTGGGTGTGCCGGTGTCGTTATTTTCGCTTGAAAATTCAATCATCGCTCTGGGGTCGTTTAAAGTTCCCTTAATTGAATCGCTGGCCTCTTTCAGATATTTAAAATTTGCTTTGGCTTCCAGTCCGGAAAAGTTCCAGTTTACCCAAGAAACTATCGGGTTGCTTCTGTAAGCAATGGTAAAATAGCCGATTGCCAGCAGAGAAATAAAAACTCCCAGACGGACAGTTTTTTTGTTGAATAAAGAAGCGGCAAAAATTCCGCTTAAAACAAAAACTAATTGGAGGTAAGGATAAAATCTTATCGGATAAGTGCCAACTCTGATCGCAAACTCCGACAGTAACAAAGCCGACCCTGCGCCGGCTCCAAGAAAAAAAACAAAATCAAAATGGCGCCTCTTGCCGTTGAACAAGCCGGGTATTAAAAAGATTGGCCAGAAAATTATACTTTCCGGCAAAATGTCCTGAAATCTGGCCGTCCAGACTGAAGCGAGATTCAAAAAATAATCTTTTTTATAAATTAAAGTCGGAATCAGCCAAAAAGCGTCAAGCAAAAAAACCAAAACCGCTATTTTAAAAAAATATTTTAAGTTGACTCTTGAAAACTTGTAAAGAAAAAGGGCCAAAGCGACTAGAGAAACCCAAATAAAACTTAGGGGATGGGCTAACAAAGTAAAACCGAGAAGCAACGCCGGCCAAAGGCTTTTTTCTTCGCTGTCCAGCGCCCGGTAAAATGCGCCGATGAAAAATAAACCGAGAGCTATACTTAAACTTTGGGCAAATTCGCCCGCCAGAACGCTCATCACGGTGCCGCCCCAAATCTGGGCGCTACTTTGCATGTTGCTGTTAAAGAGGAAGACTAGAGATAAAATTGCCCCCATGTAGCCGTAATAATTTTTCAACCTGAAAGATTTTATCAGGTAAAAAATTGCCGGCGGCAGTAAGAACGTGCCGGATATAACTATGAGCTTGAAAGCAACCGGCAATGGCAAAAGTAAATTTAAAATTGCTATCAAAACAAAAGATAGTGGAAAATAAAAAATAAAGGGCGGATAGCCGGCGAACCAGTTAAAGTCCCAGATGAAGATTGTCGGATTTTGAAAAAAAGTCTTACTGGCATAGAGGGCGTTATAATAATGCGAACCCATATCGCCGCCGGTCGGGGTGGCTGTGGAAAAAATCAGCCGGGGGTTGAAAAAATAAAAAAGAATTAAATAAATACCCCCAAACACGATGATCGGGGGGCAGTTTTTCAAAATAAACTTCTTCATTTTATTCTTCATCATAACCAATACTACCAGTTTTTTACCTTAAAGAGAATTTTTCTTGTCTATCTTTATGCGTCGGACCATGAGAAATAATAGGTATGGGCAAAGATAATTTTTCTTTCAAAAATTTAAGGAGTTTATCGGTTATACAGGTTTCTTTGAAGTAAAGATAGTTTGGGAAAATTTCTCCCGACTTTATCCTATAGCCATCACAGATTTTTATCGAATTGAAACTTGCAACTCTATCAATATTTGTTAAGACAATACCGTCTGGTTTTCCTAAAATTTCCAAACCATAATTTAATGCAATTAGGTCAAACCATCCAACTCTAAATTTTCCCTGCCAGTCATTTGTCACATTATGCGTATCGGGCAATTTTTTGGTAAGTTCCGGATCCTCTGTTACAAAAGGACCACTACCATGCCTTGTCGCATATGCGCGTACAACAGCTAGTTTTATTATTTTTCCTTCAAAACTGGCTAGCAACCTTTCGGCGTTCCCAAAAGAACAATCAGACTTGGTCACAAAAGGTTTAAAGCCTCGGCTTTTATCTAGCAAAGCCCCCTGCGCTCCTTCGAAGATAACGGTTCCCGGACGATTCAAAATTCTTTTAAGGGTCGCGCCGTCATCAAAATTTATTGGAAAACTAGAAAAAACAGAATATGACTCAAGACATCTTTCGAGAAGATCTCGGGATTTGATTTCATCAAAACATTTTTGGAGTTCATTGTTGCTCCTTAGTTTTAGTATCTTCTTCGCAACTGCGATTTTATTGGTTTGCAGTTGTTTCAATTTACATTGTAGGACGTTAAGTCTTGCTAAGTCTTCTATGGTTAAACTTTCTGCTGGTGATTCTGCGAAGTCGTTAATTGCTTCTCCGACACCCATGCCGCAGCTTCCGAATCTATTTGCACCACGAGCCAACTCTCTCAGTTGACCGGTAAATTTGTGAAAAGGGGTTATAACAGGACATTTCTTGCTTATAATCAGCCGCTCAATGGCATCTCTAACTCCTTTACTCGCGAGTACTTCATATTCAGATACTAACCGAAGGGGGTCGACAAACATAAACTGACTAAGATATGTGAAAGTTCCCGGCACAAGAGTACCTGAACCAAATTGCGCAAAACAATGATGCAGCCCTTCGGGTGTGACTACATTATGCGCCGCCTGTGAGCCGCCGTGGTAGCGGAATACCGTATGGGCGTCATATCTTCGGACTAAATAATCTACCGTACTG
>CAYZNJ010000004.1:20978-28111 GCA_964479745.1 uncultured Candidatus Saccharibacteria bacterium | reverse complement strand
CCGATTGACTCTTCAAATTTAGACTTGAGGCTAAAAATATTTTTAAAAATATAAGCGCTTGCCCGCTCGTAAAAATTCAGTTTGATATCGCTTGTCTTGATTTGGGGACGGGTGACTAAAGTATAAATCTGATCTTTGGCCAGATAAGATATGTAGTCAAAGTCATTAAAATTTTTGGGTGAAACTAACTTTCCGTTTACTGAAATAATATCGCCATAGCGATATTTGGGATAAGAGGCGGCAACTATCAAAACTTTTTCGTCCAGTTTCTCCGGCACAGTAAAACCGGACACCTGAAGTTTTTTCACTCTCAAAACAAATTGCTGTGACTGGTCTTTGTTTTGAATTTCACTGTCTATGTAGCCGGAAACTGTTGAAGCAAAATTGCCGTCGGCAAACTTTTGAACAAAAGTAGTGTTAAGTCTGGCATCAAAAGTGCGAAGAATGCCAAACAAAAAAATGGCCGCCGAAAAAGCAATAAAAACTATTTTCCAGTTCCTTCTCCAAAAAATACCGACCAGCAAAAGCGGTGGTATAAAAAAGAGATAGAGCGTGCTTTGCGCAAAAGCCACAAAAGAACCCAAAGCCACCCCGCCGATAAAGCACAAAAGCAAGATAAAAAAGAGTTGAGATTTATGCATTTCAGAAATATAACAAAACTCTAAAAAATAAAAAAGGCTCCAAAATGGAGCCAGAAAAATAAACAGAAAAGTGTCAACTTAATTAGGAATCAGTCCCTGACGACTCCCGAATAAGGCAAGATCGGCGCCAAAGAAAGCGACAATCCCATATTGATTCAAGATACAACCCTCAACTTCCATACTGTAGACCCGTTGCTGGTATACTCCGGCATCCCAAGCTTCGCCAAGCCAATTGAGCAGTTTTTCTTTAGTAACTTTCTTATCTTCTTCTGTAATCTTGTAAAACAAGTCACAAACGACAGAAAAATCTTCGACTGTTAGCTGTTTCTCGTTTGGAAAAGTCGATTCATGTGGATACTCCTGCATATCAACTGGCACTTTGGCTTCTTTTCTAGCATCACTAAGTTTTTGGACCAGCTCAAAAAAACTTTTCTTTCTCTCTTCTCGTGCTGCTTTAGGGCATTGAAAGCCATATTCCAAAACTATGGTTGCTATCCAACAAAGGTCAGTAACCAAGTCAATGTGAATTTGATCTTCCGGATCCAAAAATGATTTCAAATAACTTTCAACTTCTTTACGAGTTATCAGCATCAAGCCCCTCCATGTAATTTAGCTAAACACTATCACGCCATAGTCACTTTGTCAATTGCACACCCCCGTCGTTGAAAAGCAGTTAGGACAAGAGTAGCAAGAACCGGCGCGGACCATGATAGTGCCGCACTCACAGACAGTAGCTTCGGTCACTGCTTCTGAAACAGGCTGGGAGGCGGCAGGAGCTAAAGCTAAAGTCGCCACCAGTTCCAGACTTTTATCTTTAAAATCCGGCTGATAGGCAGTGCCAAAGATTTCTTCTTTGTCTTTTTCGTCCAAAAATCTTGTGCCTAAAAACCTGAAAACATAGTCAATAATTGACTTGGCAATCGGCACCTCGGAGTTGTTGGTAAAGCCGGCCGGTTCAAAACGCATGTCTTTGAATTTCTTGACTAAAATTTTAAGCGGCACGCCCGACTGTAGAGAAATAGAAGTCAAAGTAGCAATGACATCCAGCAGACCGGAAACCGTGCTCCCCTCTTTGGCAATTCTGATAAAAGTCTCGCCAACTTTTTGGGTGCCGGGATACAAGCCGACCGTCAAATAGCCCTCGTGGCCATTCACAGAAAATTTATGGGTTATGGCCGGTCTTTCATCGGGCATCTTAAATCTGGTGTAACCGTTAACTTTTTCCACCAAGTTATTTTTTTCGTCAGCCGAAGTGTTTAACGGCTGAATTGTTTTACTGCCGTCCCGGTAAAAAGCAACCGCTTTAAGCCCGGCCTTCCAAGACTCAATGAAAGCAGTTTTCATATCTTCAACCGTAGCTTCGGCCGGCAGATTAACTGTTTTAGAGATAGCGCCGGAAATAAAAAGCTGGGCCGCCGACATCATTTTGATGTGCCCCATATAGTGAATGCTTCTTTGGCCGTTCGCAGCCCTGAATGAGCAGTCAAAGACCGGCAAATGTTCTTCTTGAATACCGGGGGCGCCTTCAATGGTTTCCCTTTCTGAAATATATTTTGTAATTTGTTCTATTTCAGCCTCGTTATAGCCGAGATTTTTCAGAGCTAAAGAAACTTGATGATTAACCAGTTTCAAAGTTCCGCCGCCGACAAGTTTTTTATATTTAACCAAAGCCAGTTCCGGCTCTATGCCGGTGGTAGCGCAGTCCATCAAAAAAGAAATGGTGCCGGTCGGCGCAAGAACTGTCGCTTGAGAATTGCGGTAGCCATATCCCTCTCCTAAATTAAACGCTTCATGCCAAACATTGACCGCTTCAAGTTTAAGATTTTCGTCATTTATTAGCCCCGCCCCTTCTACACCGGCAATTAATTCTTCGGCCGATTGGCGATGTTTTTGGATAACGCCAAGCATATTCTCTTTGTCGTTTTCGTAACCCCTGAAAGGACCTCCCGCTTTTGAAATTTCAGCCGACATTCTGTAGCCTTCTCCCGTCAGAATTGAGGTCAAAATTCCACCCCAAGCCCGGCCGCAGTCTGAATCATAAGGAATGCCAAGAGTCATCAGTAAAGCTCCTAGGTTGGCATAGCCTAAACCCAATTCACGGTAATTCCTGGCATTTTGGGTAATTTTTTCCGTCGGATAAGAAGAGTTATCTACCAATATATCTTGCGCCAAAATGAAAGTGTCAATAACTTTTTTGTAAAGTTCAACATCAAAAATGCCGTCAGGACTTAAAAACTTTAAAAGGTTGATTGACGCTAAGTTGCAGGCGCTGTTGTCTAGGTGCATATATTCCGAGCAGGGGTTGGAAGCATTGATACGGCCAGCATTGGGACAGGTGTGCCAATTGTTGATGGTAGTATCATATTGCATTCCCGGGTCAGCTGAATACCAAGCGGCATCGGCAATCCAATCCATAATTTGGCAGGCTTTGACTCTTTCCATGGTCTCGCCGCTGGCAACGGCTTTGAGTTCCCAGAAGTCGTCGTTCTCAACCGCTTTCATAAATTCATCGGTTACTCTGACAGAGTTGTTGGCATTTTGATAAGGCAATAGCGTGTAAGGATCAAATATTTCAGCGGCAATAGAGTCCTTAATACCGCCTTGCGCCAAAGCCTTGGTCATGTCCTCAATAATTTTCTTGCAGTAAATAAAATCTTTGATATCCGGGTGGTCGGCATTTAAAACTACCATCTTAGCCGCCCGCCTAGTCGTGCCGCCGGAACGGATGCTGTTAGCCACGCCATCAGCCCCTTTCATAAAAGAAACCGGGCCGGAAGAAAAGCCCCCTTTTGATAAGGGCTCTTTTGATGAACGAAGTCTGGACAAGTTTATGCCGGCGCCGGAACCAAATTTAAAAATCCAGCCTTCATCGCGGTACCAGTCAAGAATTGACTGCATGTTGTCTTCAACCGAAAGTATAAAACATGCCGAACATTGAGGACGCTCATAAACACCTACGTTGAACCAAACCGGACTGTTAAAAGCGCCGTACTGGTTTATCAGAATCCATTTCAAGTCATTGCGAAAGTTCAGATAGTCTTCTTCAGAAGCAAAATAACCGTCGTTCCAACCCCACAGAGAAATAGTGTCCGCAACACGGTTTACCATTTCTCTCACGCTCTTTTCGCGCTCCGGCGAATCCAGCTTGCCGCGAAAATATTTTGAGGCCACGACATCGGTAGCCGTTTGAGACCAAAAACTGGGAACCTCTACATCTTTTTGCTCAAAAACAATCTCGCCGCCGCTTTTGACAATTTTGGCTGTTCTTTTTTCCCAGCGTATATCTTTGTAGGGATCGCCGTCTGCAAATTTTCTAGACCAAACAAGCCCCTCGCCTTGGTGGGTTTTCTCATTGTAACCTTTGAAAATAATCTCTCTTTGGCCGGCAAAAAAACCGTTGCCGCTTGTTTCATCTTGGGCGAAGATTTCATTTTTTTCCTGACCAAAAGAAGGTGTTTGGGGCATATTCTTAGACAATCAAACGACCCGCTTGGTCGTTTGAGAAAAATCTCATCAACTAAATTTTACAATAAAGAAAGATGGGTGCAATGTGGATAACCCCGCCCCGCTACTCTTTCATCTTTTTTCTTATAAACGCGGGAATTTCAAACATTTCGCTGTCTTCCAAAGAGTGGTCTATAAACTCTCTTTTGTTTTCCGGGGTGTTCCTGCCGTTAGCCAGTAGGCCGCCTTGATTTTCCGTATTCTTTCTGACACCAGAAGAGAGGTCGTCAAATAAAGTAGGGCCGGAGTTTAACAGGCTAGCCGAAGCCTTAGAAGCCCCATGAGCGGCATCGCCGTTAAAACCGGTAGCAATCACCGTAATTTTTATCTCGCCTTTTTTAAGCTTATCGTCTTCAACCGCGCCAAAAATTACTTTGGCGTTCGGATCTATATTTTCAGTAATTATTTTAGCGGCTTCGTTGATTTCAGCCATGCTTAAGTCGGAACCGCCGGACACATTAAACAAAACTCCGTGAGCGCCGTCAATGGCAACCTCCAGTAAAGGAGAGTTGATTGCCATTTTCGCGGCAGAAATCGCCCTGTCTTCGCCGGAAGCCCGCCCGATGCCCATTAAAGCCGAGCCGGAATTTTGCATCACCGCTTTTACGTCGGCAAAGTCAACATTAATAATCCCCGGACTGGTTATAAGGTCAGAGATGCCTTGAACACCTTGGCGCAAGACATCGTCAACAATGGCAAAAGCTTCCAGAATGGGAGTCTTGCGGTCAATTATAGAAAGAAGTCTGTCGTTAGGAATAGTAATTATTGAATCAACTTTGTCGCGCAGCAAATTCCAGCCGCCTTCCGCAATTCGGGAACGCTGGGCGCCTTCAAAAGCAAAGGGCTTAGTAACGATAGCCACGGTAAGAGCGCCTTGGTCTCTGGCAATTTCGGCAATTACGGGGCTAGCGCCGGTTCCTGTCCCGCCTCCCATACCGGCTGTTATAAAAACCATGTCAGACCCCTTGAGAGCTTCTGTTATTTCTTCTTTGGCGTCTGCGGCAGCCTGACGGCCGATTTCCGGATTCATACCGGCGCCCAAACCGCGGGAAAGATTTTTGCCGATTTGAAGTTTGACCGGCGCGCCGGATTTATGCAAATCCTGAAAATCAGAATTTGCCGCAACAAACTCAACGCCTTGGATGCGTGAAGAAATCATCCTCATTAAAGCATTGCCGCCTGCGCCGCCAACACCAATTACCTTAATTCTGGCAAATGTTTCAAATGGAGGTTTTATTTGGGCCAAAAACTGGTTGCTAGTTGTTAGTTGCTAGTTGCTAGTTTTTTAATACTAGAAACTAGAAGCTGGAAACTAGAAGCTAAAACTAAGTTAAGTTTGGTTTACTACAAAATAAAAATCAATGCAAGCTATATATTATAACCTGTGGATAACTTGTCTATACCAAAGTCCTCTACGGGGAGAAGTTCTTGAGCCAGCCGAAGAATTTCCTTACCGGATCCATATATCGGCCAAGGTCAGACTGATTTGACTGGCTTTTACCGGAAAATTCCTTTTCCATGCCGTAGAGGGTCAGTCCGACCGCTACCGCCAGAGAAGGATCGGTAAAATTGTTGGATAGCGTCTCAAGAGGAAACTTAATACCGGCTCTTACGGGCAATTTTAATTTTTCTTTTATAAAGGAGGTCAAACCGGGCAGTTTTGCTCCGCCGCCAGTAATGACAATGCCAGCCGGAATCAGGCCGGGATAAGCCATTTTTTTCAATTCACCCTGAAGCACATCAAAAACTTCCGATACTCTGGCCTCAATTATTTTATGAATATTTTTTCTGGGAATAATAAAATTTTCCTCTCCAACCAGATCCGACAAGTCAATCTCGTCTTTCCGGCTGTGGGTAGCGGAACTTTTCTGCATGGCCAAAGAAACACCGGTAGAACCGTACTGAAGCTTAACTTGTTCGGCTGCATCCATTGATGTCCGCAAAGCTACCGCCAAGTCATTGGTAATATGCCGCGAACCAATCGGAATAACTGAAGCATAAACTAGTTCGCCTTCATGAAAGAAAGAAACTGTAGAAACTCCTCCGCCGAGATCCAAACTTAAAACACCGTGTTCTCTTTGGTCCTTGTCCAAAACCGAGCAGCTTGTTGCTAAAGGAGAAAAAACAAATTCAGCCACTTCAATATCATTGGCATTAACGCATTTGGCCAGATTTCTTATGTAGGTAGACAAACCGTCGATAATCAAAACTTCAGCCTCCAGTCTTACGCCCTTCATGCCCAGCGGGTTTTTAACGTATTCCTGCCCGTCTACAAGATAATTTTTGGGAATAATATGTATAATCTCCCTGTTAGCGGCAGCCGGCAAACTAACTATTGACGCTGCGTCTATCACTCTTTCAATGTCGTTAGCGGCAATTTCGTTGTCCGCTCTGGAAACAGCGATAACTCCCCGTGACAATTGGCTTTTTATATGAAGACCGTTCAAAGCCACATAAGCGCGGTCAATTTTAATACCAGAGGCGGTTTCAGCTCTTTTGACCGACTCGCCGATATCTTTAATCGTCTCGCCCATATCAACCACGACACCCCTTCTCAGCCCCCGCGACTCTGCAACCCCGATACCTAAAATTTTAGGACTCCAAGTCTGCCGATCTAATTCCGCAACGACCGTCTTTACCAAAGAGTTGCCGACATCAACCCCAACAATTATATTTTGGCGGGCCAAAAACTAGTTACTAGTTACTAGTTGCTAGTTGCTAGTTTTTTAATACTAGAAACTATAAGCCGGAAACTAGAAGCTAAAATTTATTTTTCAATATCTTATTTTCCAACTCCTCCATCTCTCGACAAGCTCTTTCCGATTTCTCATGGTCGTAACCCAGCAAGTGCAAAAAACCGTGTACACCAAGCCACGACAATTTTTCTTCTACAGTTATATTTTCGCTTTTTGCTTCTTTTTTAGCAACAGACAAGCAAATAAAAATATCCCCTAAGGCCATTATAGCACTTTTGGGCAGAGGCCTGCT
>CAYZNJ010000004.1:0-20924 GCA_964479745.1 uncultured Candidatus Saccharibacteria bacterium | reverse complement strand
CCAGCGGGAATGACAAAACGTTTGTGACTTTGTTCTTGCCCCTGTACTTTTTGTTAAGAGCTCTAATGCGCGCCTCACCCACTAAGTTGACTGAGACCTCGGCCTTTTCCGACCCAAGATTAAGTTCCCGGACAGCTTTGTAAATGATTCTATAAAAAAAATCTCTCCCGAACTTTCTATTAGAAACGGAATTGTTAAAAGTTAAATCAAGCAATTTATTTTATTTGTTAGATTCCAAAAATTCTTTGGCAATCTTGCTTACAACACCGCCGCCAGCGCGGCCTTTGACTTTTGACATAACCGCTCCGATAACTTTGCCCAAGTCTTGAAGAGTTTTGGCTCCCGTTTTGGATATAGCATCGCTAACTTCTTTTCTAACCTCCTCTTCAGAAAGCTGTTGGGGCAGATAAGAAACAAGGATTTTCATTTCTGATTCTTCTTTTTCAGCCAAATCGTTGCGCCCGCCGTTTCTAAACTGTTCTATTGAATCTTTTCTTTTTTTGACCTCGCCGGCTATCGTCTCCAAAATTTCTTCGTCGTTCAGCTGACTCTGTTTTTCCAGCTCCACAGAGTCTGCAGTAGTTTTGCTAAGCTGGGTTCTCTTGGCCAGCTGGCGATTTTTAATAGCTGTTAAGAGCGTACCCAAAACCAGACGCTTGAGTTGGTCGCCCGATTTTAAAGATTCGGTTAATTCTTTCTGCAACTGCTCTTTAAGCATGTTTAAAAAATAGCGGTGTCCGCCAAATTTAGCTACAAATCTAATTTTTGCTTGATTTTTCTTTTTTCTTCTTCAAAGACCTCTTCATTGTATTTGCCAAGCCTTTCAAGCCTCTTGCGAAGCGCTTTTAATTCTTCCCTCATAATCGCGCGGTTTTTGCTTTGCCTGTCGCTTTTTTTCTTTTTATAAAATCTTGACTCTTTAACCTGCGGCAAAACACGGCTTTGCTGAACAAGCTTTGAAAATCGGCGCATCATACTGCCGACTGTTTCATTTGGTTTTCTTTTTACATCCATAAAAGTCCTCCTCTCATAATTAACTAACCGACAATTTTTGGCCCCAACTTCTTGCCTGCAAGCAAATGCAGGTGCAAATGCGGCACTGCTTGGCCTGCATCGGGGCCTTGATTTAAAATTAACCGATAACCGGTTTTTTCAACCCCAAGCTTTTTGGCGGCTTGGCCGGCAACAATAAACATTTTACCCAAAATATCCAAATCCTCGTGGCTGATTTCGTGGATAATATCCAAATGTTTTTTCGGTATAATCAGAACATGAACCGGCGCTTGGGGGTGAATATCCTTGACAACAACAAAATCCTCATCTTCGATAATTGTTTCCGCGGATAATTCCTTGCTGATAATTTTGCAGAAAATGTCCATATTTGCTTCGCAAACTAGTTTATAAAGTTGAAAGTTCGTCAAGTTCTTAAAGTTTTTTCTTACTTGATAAACTTTATAACTTTACAAACTTTATAAACTCTTGAGCCTCTTCTTCACCGCTTCAATGATTCCTTCCATCGGAATAACCTCCTGGATGCCGCTGTCCATCTCCCTCAAGATGGCCGTTTTATCAATCGCTTCTTTTTGTCCGATAATTATCGTAAACCGAACCTTCAAGCGGTTGGCGATTCTAAGCTGCGCCTTAATGCTGTCTCTGCCCAGCGAAGTGCTGGTATGAATCCCCGCTTTCCTTAATTCTTCAAAAAGAACTAGGCTTTTTCTTTTGGCAAAATCCCCGAGTTGGGCCAGAAAAATTTTGGGCTGAGGTCCGGCTTCCGGCACCTTGAGGCCCAGGTTCTTCATGGCCAGAATAATTCTTTCGGCTCCGGCGGCCCAGCCGACGGCCGGCACTTTCGGTCCGCCTAAGAAACTAACCAAACCATTGTATCTTCCGCCGGCAACCAAAGCCAGCCCAGAAAATGGTTTTTCCCCATTCACAGCGGATTCTTCCATAACGATTTCAAAGACAGTATGTGTGTAGTAATCAAGACCCCTGACCAAAAAAGGATCTAAGATATACGGCGCTTTTATTTCGTCCAAAAACTCAATAACCTTCTTAAAATGTTCACGGCATTTTTCATCTAAGTGATCCACTGTCTGCGGAGCATCTTTGAAAACAGCCCTGCAGTTTTCTTCCTTGCAATCCAAAACTCTCATTAAATTGGTTTTTGAGCGTATTTTACATTGAGGACAAAGCTGTTTGCTCCTAGATTTCAGGTAATCCCTCAAAACTTTAAGATATTGCGGCCGGCAATTGGCATCGCCAATACTGTTGATTTTTAAGGACAAGTTTTTAAAGCCCAAGCTTTCAAGAAATCCTAAAGCTACAAAAATACTTTCCGCGTCAGCCGCCGGATTTTCGTCGCCAAACATTTCAACGCCAAACTGATAAAACTGGCGGTAACGCCCCGCTTGCGGCTGGTCATGCCTAAACATCGGCCCCCAATACCACAGCTTAACCGGATGAGGCCATGAGTTCATCCCGTGTTCTATGTATGCCCGAACAATTCCGGCGGTATTTTCCGGCCTTAAAGCGAGGTCGTCTCCGCCTTTGGTTTTGAAGGCGTACATCTCTTTGCCGGCAGTATCAGTTTCCTCGCCGATTGAACGCAAAAAAAGCTGGGCTGACTCAACAATAGGCGTGTCTATTTTTTCAAATCCGTAGTCTTCTACTAGTGTTGAACCTTTTTTATAAATAAATTTCCAGTATGGCTGGTCAGACGGCAAAATATCATGCATACCTTTCACCGACTGTATTGTTTTTGATTTTGGCACAAAAATAGCTGCTAGTTTTTAGTTGCTAGCTGCTAGTTTTTAAACACTAGAAACTAGAAGCTATAAACTAGAAACTTTTAGTATTTTACCGGTCTGAACTTCGTAACTTTGTTAAACGGCCAAGCTCTGAAAAAGACCCTGCCCGTAATTAAGTCCTTGTTTACCGTACCCCAAATTCTTGAATCGGAACTATGCTCGCGGTTGTCTCCCAAAACAAAATATTCGTCAGAACCGATATCAACCTTAAAATCTCCTTCTGTTTGAACTCCAAGGTTAAGATAGGGGGACTCGTTTAAAACAAAACCTTTGGGATTTTTATCGTTAAAAATCGTAACTTTATCATTTTTTATCTGCACAGTTTCGTTTGGCAAACCGATTATTCTTTTTATGTAAAATTGGGACAAGTCTTTGGGCGCTCTGAAAACTACAACTTCCCCTCTTTGAGGCTGGCGGAACCTGAAAGCAAGCTCGTCAATCAGAACGTAATCGCCGTTATCAAAGGTAGACTCCATGGACGCGCCCTTAACAAAAAAGGGTTGGAGAATATAGTAACGAACAGGTACAATAATTGCCAAGGAGATTATGACAATCTTCACCACTTCCCAAAAAAAAGCGACGGCCTCGCGGCGGTTAAAAGATTCCTTATTCTCAAAATTTTCCTTTTTTTCTTCCAAATCCGGCATAGCTGGTAAAATAAATCTCAATCTAACAGAATTCTGCCAACTTTGCAATTCTCCAAGGTTAAAGCTGTACAAAAAAAAATTGTATCTATATAATTTAGAGCATGGCATACTTAATCGTCGGTTTGGGAAATCCGGACAAAGAATATTCAGAAACTAGACATAACATCGGTTTTATGTTTCTGGACGCCTTGGCGAAAGCCGGTCAAGCCTCCGATTTTAAGTTGGAAAAAAAACTGGAGGCTGAAGTCGCCACTGGCAAGTTCAACGGCCAAAAAGTAATTTTGGCTAAACCCCAGACATATGTAAACAAGTCCGGCGACGCTGTCAAAAAAATAAAACTTTTTTATAAGATACCCGTTGAAAACATAATCATTGTCCATGACGACCTGGATGTGTCTTTTGAATCAACCAAGCTCACGCCCGGTTCGGGTTCCGGCGGCCACAAGGGCGTACAGTCAATACTTAGCCAACTGAAAACAGAAAATATAAAACGCCTAAAAATCGGCTTAGCCAATTCAAAACTAAAGTTAGCCCGAAACCAAAAATCAGATCAAAAAAGAAAAGATATGATTTCAAACTTTGTTCTGTCTAAATTTGCTCCTAGCGAAAAAGAGAAACTCAAAAAAATATTCAAAGAAGGATTAGAGAAGCTGGGACAGATAGTTTCTTAAATCCTACCACGAGCCGGCAAAGCTGATTTAGGAGGGATATTCAAACCAGCAATGCCGGACTCGCGATAGAATTCAAGAAACCAATATTGAAAACCTTATAGCAAAAGCCAAAACATAATGCAATCTATACAATTAAAATATCTCAACGCACTGAACATACTTGTTTCGGCTCAAGTCGGCGCTTTGCAAAAAATTTCAGACAGCTTTAACGGCAACCTTGAGAGCGCCTGGCATTCACCGAACCTTAAAGACTTTTTACCTAAAGATGCTCCCGATAAATCAAAAATCAATCCGGAGAAAGAATTTGAAAAGTTGGAAAAAGACTCTATATATATCGTCACTCTAAAAGACAAGGCTTATCCCAAACTTTTAAAAAACATTTTTGACCCGCCATTTCTTTTGTACATAAAGGGTGACGGTAACATTTTGAAAAATAACTGCTTCGCCATTGTCGGCACCCGGACTCTCACCGATTATGGCAAAAGAGTAACACCGGTTATCGCCGGAGCCGTTGCTCAAGCCGGACTGACGATTGTTTCCGGACTGGCGATGGGCATTGACGGTTTGGCCCACCGGGCCGCCGTTGAAAGAAATCTGCCGACAATCGCCGTTTTAGGCGGAGGCATCAGTCCGCAGTCCATAGTTTACGAAAACAAAAAACTGTCGGACGAAATAGTTAAAAGAGGCGGGGCTCTGGTAAGCGAATACCCGCTTACTGTTCACGGCAACAAATACTCTTTTCCCCAAAGAAACAGAATCATAAGCGGACTTTCAAAAGGGGTTTTGGTTATAGAAGCCGATGAAAAAAGCGGCTCTCTGATTACCGCTAAGTCTGCTTTAGAGCAAAATCGCGATGTTTTTGCCGTACCCGGACCCATTTTTTCTTCAAAATCGCGCGGACCAAATAGCCTTATTCAAACCGGGGCCAAACTGATAACCTGCGCAGAAGATATTTTGACAGAATATGATATCAATGGTACTTTAGCCAAACCTTTGATTCTGCCCAAGAGCGAATTGGAAAAAAATATACTTGCAATTTTGTCAGATAAAATAATAGAACTTGATAAAATCATAAGAGAAACCAAAAAGCCCGCTCCGGAAGTTATTTCCTGTCTGATGGATATGGAGCTTGAGAATAAGGTCAGAAACTTAGGTAATAACAAGTTTGTAATTTATAACTAAAGAATGAAACTGATTTTAGTAGAAAGTCCGACAAAATCGCATACGATACAAAAATTTCTCGGCCCTGATTACAGGGTCTTGGCGTCTTTTGGCCATGTCCGCGACCTGCCCAAATCAAAGATGGGCGTGGATATTGAAAACGGCTTTGAACCCAAGTATGTCATCCCGGCAAAAGCAAAAAAAGTCGTTGCCGAGTTAAAAGAAGCCACGGCCCAATCGGAAGAAGTGATATACGCAACCGACTCGGATCGTGAAGGCGAATCAATCGCCTGGCATTTAACGCAGGCGCTCAAACAAAAACCGGAAACAGCCAAAAGAATTGTTTTTCACGAAATCACCAAGCAAGCCATCGCTGAAGCCCTCCGACATCCCAGAAATATAGACATGAACTTGGTAGATGCCCAGCAGGCAAGGAGAATTTTGGACCGTTTAGTGGGTTATGAGCTCTCGCCTTTTTTGTGGAGAAAAATTCGCTATGGCCTTTCGGCTGGACGCGTGCAAAGCGTAGCTGTCAGACTGGTGGTTGAGAGAGAAAGAGAAGTACAAAATTTCAAGAAAGAAGAATACTGGAGCGTTGAGGCTGATTTAACAAAAAAAGACCAGGAGGCAAATAAAAAAGTGTTCCGGGCGAAGCTGAACAAAGTAGATGGTAAAGCAATAGATAAACTGGCTATTAAAAACGAGGCTGAAGCAAAAAAAATAATTGACGACCTCTCCGGCGCCGACTACGTTGTCAAAGAAATAAACAAAAAAGAAGTTACCCGCAACCCGGCTCCCCCGTTCACCACTTCTACTTTGCAGCAAGAAGCGGCCAGAAAATTTGGCATGTCAGCCAAACAGACCATGATGTTAGCTCAAAGACTGTATGAAACCGGCTACATCACTTACATGAGGACCGACAGTCTTAATCTCGCGCAATCCGCGCTGGCTCAAGCCCAAGAAGTGATAAAAAGACATTTTAGCAAAGAGTATGCACCAGCCCAGCCTCGTTATTATGTAAATAAGTCTAAGGGCGCCCAAGAAGCGCATGAAGCGATAAGGCCGACAGACCTATCAAGGCTTCCCGAAACGCTAAAGGCGGAACTAGACCGCGGTCAAATCAAGCTCTATGACATAATCTGGAAAAGAACAATTGCCAGCCAGATGCAGCCGGCCGTTTTTGACCAGACCAGCGTTGATATATCTGCCGGCCCTAAGTACACTTTCCGCGCTAACGGTCAGATAATAAAATTTGACGGATTCATAAAAGCTTACACCGAAGGGCGGGATGAGGACGCTGAAGAAGAGGCCGAAAACCAGTTGCCCGAACTAACAGCAGAAGAAGTATTAAAATTAATTGAACTTCATCATCTTCAGCACTTTACCGAACCTCCGGCCCGTTACACAGACGCAACACTGGTTAAAGCCCTTGAAGCCCACGGCATCGGCCGGCCTTCTACTTACGCGCCGACCTTGGCCACAATTCAAGACAGGGACTATGTTGAAAAGATAGAAAAAAAATACCATCCGACAGAAATCGGCTTTCTCGTTAATGACATGCTCGTTGAAAATTTTCCGGAAATAGTTGACATCAACTTTACTTCTCACATTGAAGAAGAGCTGGACGACATTGCCGAAGGCAAAATTAAGTGGGTGCCGGTCATAGAAGAATTTTACACGCCGTTTAAAAAACACCTTGACGAAAAAGAAGCCAGTGTGGAAAAGCTGGAAGAGCAGACGGAAGTTTCTTGCCCAAAGTGCGGTAAAAAAATGGTTATTAGATTCGGCCGCATGGGTAAGGTTTTAGCCTGCCAAGATCCAGAATGTAAAACAACCAAACCCCTGCCCGAAGAAGAAGCGAAAATCAAAGAACTGGAAGAAAAAACAAAAGACGAAAGATGCCCGATTTGCGGCAAACTAATGGTTGTAAAGCGCGGCCGTTTCGGTTATTTCTTGGGTTGCAGCGACTACCCAAATTGCAAAGGCATTGCAAAAATTTTAAATAAAACCGGCTTTAAATGCCCGAATTGCCTAACCGGCGATATTGTAGAAAAAAAATCGCGAGGCCGAGGTAAAATTTTTTACGCCTGCAGCCGTTACCCCGATTGCACTTTTTTGATGAACAAGAAACCGGAAAGCGAGACCGAACTTCAAGAAGCGCTAAAACACTGGCAAGAAAATCCTCCCAAAATCAAAACCCGTTTTAAAAATGATAGAAAAAATACTGAAGAAAAATAACTTTTCCAGCCAGCAACAAGACTTCATTAAAAAATCTTTTGAATTCGCTAAAAAAGCTCACGAGGGACAACTCCGAGTTTCCGGAGAGCCGTTTATCACCCATCCGCTGGCGGTGGCCGAAATCCTGTCAGATTTAAAATTGGACAGCGCCACTATTGCCGCCGCTCTTTTGCATGACACTATTGAAGACACAGCCGTTACTGAAGAAGAAATAGAAAAAAAATTCGGCAAAGACGTGGCCTTTCTGGTCAACGGAGTAACCAAGCTGGCCAAAATAGAATACAAGGAACAGCCTGAAGACAGACAAAACACCTACACTAAGTCTTTGAGAAAAATGTTTTTTGCTATGGCTGAAGACGTGCGGGTAATTTTGATTAAACTGGCTGACCGCTATCACAATATGGAAACCATCGCCGGTTTGCCGCCGGAGAGGAGACAGAAGATAAGTCTGGAAACTCTGGAGTTATACGGGCCGATTGCTGAGCGCTTAGGCATGGGCCATTTGAAAGGCGATCTGGAAGATATGGCATTTCCTTACGCTTACCCCAAGGAACACAACTGGCTGATGCAAAAAGTGAAAGACAAGTATGCCGACCGGATAAAATATTTAGAAAAAATCCAGCCAAAAATAATCAGAAAACTTGAGGAAAACGGGGTCAAAATAACCAACGCCCATTCAAGAGCCAAACATCATTACAGTCTCTACAAGAAAGTCGTAAAAAAAGAATACGACTTAAACAGAATATATGACCTGGTTGCGCTTAGAATAATCCTGCCGACAATAACCGACTGTTATGAGGCCTTGGGCGTAATTCACAAAAGCTACAAACCGATTCCCGGGCTGATAAAAGACTACATCGCCCTACCCAAGCTCAATGGCTACCAGTCAATACACACCACAATTTTTTGCGAAAAAGGCAAAATACTGGAAATACAAATAAGAACTCCGGAAATGCACGAACACGCCGAAAATGGCATCGCCGCTCACTGGTCTTATGGAGAATCAGGTAAAAACAAACTGCATACGGCCAACCTTAAAGAAGCTGAATGGATTGCCCAGCTTAAAAAGTGGGTTGAAAATTCCAGCGACGAAGGGTTTTATAAATCTTTGCGGACAAATTTTCTCAACGACCGCATTTTTGTTTTTACGCCGCAAGGCGACATCAAGGAACTGCCGGAAGGTTCTACTCCTTTGGACTTCGCTTACGCCGTGCACACTGATTTAGGACACGCCACTAAAGGCGCCAAGGTCAACGGCAAGCTGATGCCGCTGGACTATAAACTAAAAAACGGCGAGGTTGTGGAGATATTAAAAACCAAAACCCCCAAACCTTCGGCCAATTGGTTGAGGACGATAAAATCAGGGGAAGCAAAGAGAAAACTGCAGTCATGGCTCAAACAAAAAAGTATCAACTATTCGATTCCGGCAGAAGTTAAAAAAACTGTTGCGAAAAAAATGGAAACTCCGGCTACTGGCTTAGCTGACTTAAAAGATGCGCCGCATCGCAAACTTGAAATTTTCGCTAACGGCCACAGAGACATTCTGTCTTCTACCGCCAAGTGCTGTTCGCCCCTGCCAGGACAAAAAATTTTAGGTTACATAACCAAGCAAAAAGGCATCTCGGTTCACCACGCTCAATGCCCAAACCTTGAAAAATTAAATCCGGAAAAAATCTTAGAAGTTTCCTGGCCTGAAAAAATTGACTACTACCCGTTAAGGGTTGCTCTGACCGTCAAAGACAAGATCGGCGTGCTTGAAGAAATCGGAAAGATCACAAAGAACCTGAAAATAAACATTCTAGAATTAAAAAACAGCCCGCCTGTTGACGGATTGGCGGAGATCAAAATGACCTTGGCGTTAAAAAATCTTGATGTAACTCAAAAACTCTTTCGAAAATTTGAAGAAAACAAAAATATCGTCAAGGCCAAAAATTCTAGTCTAGTATAGTCTTGGCTATCTTGTTCAGTTCCTCCAGATCGGCAAACTTTATGACAATCCTGCCGCCCTTGTCGCCGTTTTTAACAAAAACCAAGGTCCCCAAAGTGCCGCTTAAATTCTTCTCCAGCTCCTTAAACTTGTTGTCTGTCTTTTTGTTTTTCTTGCCAGAGTGATTCGCAGCCGCTTGTTCTGTTTCCTTAGTGACAAGCTTACCGGCTAAGATTTGCCTGTAAATTTCTTTTTGTTTTGATTCGTCTTTGAAAGCCAAGAGCGCTCGGGCATGAGAACGGGAAATTTTGCCGGCTCTTAAGCTTTCTTTGATGTCGCTTGGCAATTCTAACAGTCTCAAGCTGTTCGCTACCGCTTCCCGGCTCTTGCCGACACGCTCGCCGATTTCTTTTTGAGTTAAACTGAAATCTTTTTGCAGCCTCGAAAAGGCTTCGGTTTCTTCCATCGGGTTTAAGTCTTCTCTTTGCAAGTTTTCAACCAGAGCCAGCTCAAGCTTTAGCTTATCTTCACCCAGATAATCCTTGATAATCACCGGCACCTGCGGCAGGTTCAAAAGCCGAGCCGCCCGCCAGCGTCTTTCTCCAGCAACCAACTCGTACTGAACCTCCAAACCGCGAGGCGTGTCTCTTTCTTCTTTGGAAACCAAAAGGGGCTGGAGTATGCCGTATTTTTTAATCGAAGCCGCCAGTTCTTCAAGCCCAGACTTCTCAAAATCTTTTCTGGGCTGTTGGGCGTTGGGTTTGATTTTATGAGTTTCCACATAAAAAACACTCTCCCGCGCTTCACTCGGTTTAATATTTTTATTTCCTGAAGGAATTAGTGAGTTGAGGCCCTTGCCAAGACCGAATAGTTTCTTCAACTTAAGTTACAAAGTTCATAAAGTTACAAAGTTCATAAAGTTACTTTAAAAACTTTACAAACTTTCAACTTGATAAACTAGGTTATTCTTATAACCTCTTCCGCCAACTGTCTGTACGCTTTCCCCGCTTTTGAATCCGGATCAAACTGCAAAATCGTTTTGCCGAAACTCGGCGCTTCGGCCAAAGAAACTGAACGGGGAATTATGGCTTCAAAAACTTTGCCCGGAAAATTTTTTTGAACCTCTCTGACTACCGCCCGCGCCAAACGATTTCTCTTATCATACATTGTAAGCAATACTCCGGCAACTTTCAACTGCGGATTAAGCGACTCTCTGACCAAGTCTATGGTTTTCAATAAGTTGCCCAAACCCTCAAGAGCATAATACTCGCATTGAACTGGAATAATAATTTCCTCCGCCGCCGCCAAGCCATTTATTGTAAGCAGTCCCAAAGACGGCGGCGAGTCAATCAAAATATAGTCGTAATGGGTGCGAATTGAGTTTAGCGCTTTTTTAAGTCTGAACTCACGAGAATCTAAGCTGACCAACTCAACCGTTGCTCCAGCCAAACTTGCCGCCGCCGGTAATAAATCAAAACCAAACAACGAAGTTTTTTTAAGATAAGAGCCGGGTTCTTCTTCGCCAATTAAGGAATGATAAATATTAAGATGGTCTTCTTCCATTTTTACACCCAGACCAGCCGTAGCATTAGCCTGCGGATCCAAATCAACAACCAAAACGTATTTGCCGATAGCGGCCAGGTAACTCGCCAAATTAACCGTGGTGGTAGTTTTTCCAACTCCGCCTTTTTCGTTACAGATGTTTATAATGCGAGCCATGTTGATTTAATTTTAACTCTATTTTTTTAAATTGACAACGGTAATTTTATGTTTGAAATTAAGACAAAATTTTGATAGCATAACTAAGTATTTAAATGACTATTTGGTGCCCGGGTGGTGGAACGGCATACACGTACGACTCAAAATCGTATGGCCTTACGGCCTTGTGGGTTCAAGTCCCACCCCGGGCACATGAAAACTTCTCTTTATTACGAAGTTCACGGGAAAGGAGAACCGCTTCTTTTGATTCCCGGTCTTGATGCCAGCATTTATGTCTGGAGAAAAATGGTGCCTTTGCTGGCCAGATATTTTTCACTGATTCTGGTAGATCCCAAAGGCTTCGGAAAGTCTCCCAAACCGCGAGACAATCATTACTCAATTTACGATCAAGTTGAGCTTATAACCCAACTCATCACCAACAATAATTTACAAAACCTGACAATTGTCGGACATTCCCTTGGCGGCGCCGCTGCCCTAGCTACCGCCGTAAAAATGCAAGAAAGCAATCCCGGAATGGTCAAATCTCTGGTCTTGCTGGGTAGCGCCGCTTACGATCACGAAAAAATTCCAATACACATAAAACTTCTGAGTATGCCCGGGTTGGGCTGGCTCATGTCGCTAATTTCAGTTATCTGGGCAAAACAAATTATCAAAGCCATCTTGCCAAGAATGTTTTACGACCCCAGCAAAGTTTCCAAAGAAACAATCTCGGCTTATGCCCAGCCCTTGCGTTCTTGGGATGGTTTGTATGTTCTCAAGAAAACAGCCGAACAGCTTATCCCTAAGGACTATTCTGCTGTAGAAGAAAAATATGAAAACATTATTGCGCCCACATTGCTTCTTTGGGGAAGGCAGGACGGGATTGTTCCTCTGGCTATAGGAAAGCGCCTTAACCAAACCATCAGAAACTCACACTTAGTTATAATCGACCGATGCGGCCACGCCTTACCGGAAGAACAGCCCGAACAAGCCGCCAGCGCCATTTTGGATTTTCTTAAAAAGTTAGTGTAGAAGATAACCGAAACCGACTTGACAGTAAGAACCGTATGTGTAATCATACACCAGTTTTACTTTGACAATTTAATAGGAGCCAATATGGCGGAGACAACAAAGGACGCTAACGAGAGCTTGTGTGAAAAGTTATTCATCGAAACCAAAGCCAGAGGAAAAATAATTCTTACAACTGGGAATAACTGGGCTTCTGAAAATAGGGAATTTGGCCATCGCTTGGATATTAAAGAGTGGACATGGCGGATTGATTATTATGGTGTGATTGCGACAGAAGAAAGTTACATCAACTGGGGACCCGCATCGGATAACAAACACACAAAACAAACCCTTGATATTTGGCGCTACAACAACTTGGTTTTTAGCGCTAAAAGGAAAGGTCTGCGGCTGACTGAAAACTTCTCAGTCGGCGACGAGCGCTTTCAGGATTCAGAAGTAGAAAAAGGTAAAGCTTGGTACACAGTTCAAGGAGAAATACCAACAGTCTTGAAAGATTTCTTGAAACCAAAGGAGAAAAAATGAATTTTAAGAGTTGCTTTGCGGTTGCATTACTATCACTTCTTGCCAGTCCAATTTACGCTCAAAAAGACAAGCCGACTTTCAAGAGCAAGGTTGAGGTGGTTAACGTTGACTTCCGGGTAACTAATAAAAACGGCGATACGATTATCGGCGATTTGATAGGCGACGACTTTGAAGTTTATGAAGACGGGGTAAAGCAAGAGATTACCAACTTTTCAGCAATTGAAGGGCCGATTACCACAATCCTGCTTGTTGATTACTCCAAACAGTCGTATCTAATCAGTCTCTACTCCCAAGAAGAAGTCTGGTACGGACCCATGGAGTTTGTCCGCAGTCTTAAAGAGGAAGACTGGGCCGCAGTCGTTATGTACGACCGCAAGGTTTACACCGACGAAGACGCTGAAAAAAACGGCATATTTCAAAACTTCACACAAAATAAAAGTGAGTTGGAAAAAACTTTAAACAATATTTTCCATTCTCCTGCCGTATGGAACGAAAGCTGTCTGGTGGATGCGATAAAAGCGGTATTAGATATGGTAAATGCAAACCGGGAAGATTTGAATGAAAAAGTCTCCCTTGTTTTGGTCTCTACCGGACTGGATACTTTCAGCCAAAACCAATATGACAAGGTCTTGAAAGAAGCCCAAAATTCCGGAGTAGTGATTTACGCAATTGGAATCGGCGGACAACTAAAAGCGGCTTACGGAGACCGCATGAGCACAGACGACCGAATGGACCTTCTCGTCTCTGACAATCGCTTAAAATCATTCAGTGAACTGACTGGCGGCGAGTTTTTTCAGCCAAGGTTTGTCTCCGAACTGCCGGACATCTTCAAAAACATTTCTGTTTATCTCCGAAGCCAGTATAGTTTGGGTTATGTCTCAAGCAATACTAAAAGAGATGGCAAGTTCAGAAAAATAGAAGTTAAAGTCAAGAAAACCTGGACCAACAAAAAAGGCAAAGAAGAAAAACTGACAGCCCACAACCGCAAAGGCTACTTTGCTCCCAAAGATTAAGACTACCGAGAAATTTCTCGGTTTTTTTATTTCTAACTTGTCAACTTAAAAGCAAAAGTATAGAATCATAAACAGCTTAACGCTCATTAAAAATAAGGAGAAAAGCTTGTTTAAAAAGATTACTTCTCTTTTTACTTTAGCTGCCTTTTTAAGCTATATTTCTCTCGCCGACTTAAGTGCGCAAAGTAAAAACATTGAAGACCTTAAGGCTCATCCGCCTACTTTTGAGGAGGTATACAAAAATTATTCTTTCGTAGAAACAGCAACTCTTTCTGAAGTTGTTGAATACTCAAAAGATGACTTGAAAAGTGAGTCTGAAAGACTTAAAGAAAAAGAAAAAAAGGAAGTTGGTCAGCTAAAAAGTGAACAAAAACAGTCCCGAGTAGAACTTAAAAAAAGCCAAAATGATTTAAAGAACACTTCTCAAGCAATAGAAAAGATTAAAGAAAAATACCAGACCACGGAAGTGATATTTGAAAACGGCAAACCGAGAAAAGAAAAAAAAATAAACACAGAAGCAATGGAGAAGGATCCGGACTTTCAAACTCTGCAAGAAAAAAGAAAAAGTCTGGAATGCCAGGTCAGGGAATGGGAGGCAAAGTCCAACAAGACCGCCTACGAAACAGGGTTGGAAAAAGTAAAAATCTTTTACGAAGTCTTGAAAACTCAAGTAGACCTTCTTGAAAAGTGGCCGACTGAATCTCAAAAAATTGAAGAAGAAATTAGGTCAGGCAAGTCGGCTGACAGAAAGTTCGCCCACCCCGAAAATATCGGCCTAAGAGATTTGGGTGTCGGTGATCAGTCAGATGATCTGAAAATCTGGCAAAGTTCCGAAGGAAAACAGTTTTTGGAAGAATTAAAAAAGAAAGAATACAAAGATCAGGCAGTAAAAAACTATGTCGTTGGATTGATAAAGTCTCTTGCCGCCAACTCCGATTTAAAAGTTCCGATTGAAGAAAAAAAAGTTTTTATTATAGACGAGGAAGATGTCAACGCTTTTGCCGCTCCCGGCGCGGTTATTGGTATAAATCTTGGCTTACTTAAAATGGCAGACAATGAGACCCAGCTGGCTGGAGTAATTTCTCATGAAATCGGCCACGTAACAGGCCGGCATTATCACCGGATGGAGAAAAAGGGAAACATACTTCAGTACGCATTGTTGGCAGTAGCAATTATAACTGGGAATTATTGGCTTTATCAAGGTCTTGGTTTTGGACTAAGCTTAGCAATGCTAGGTGTCACTCGAGGTTTTGAAATGGAAGCCGATATTCTGGGGATGCAATATCTGGAAAAAAACGGTTACGACCCGATGTCTTTCATGAACTTCTTTGAAAAAATGGGACGGGATAAAGGTTATGTCCGCGGAAACTCTTTCTTTAGAACCCACCCGCCGTTTGAAGAAAGAATCACAAACACATTCCGAGAGTTTCGCTTTATGACACCTAGGGAGCAGTACACATTAAACAGTAACGACTTTCTAGAAATGCAGGCTCGGCTCTGTGTCGCCCAAGAATTAGAAAAAGCGGACACGGCAAAAAGAGCCGAAAAACAAAAAAGGCCTTCTTTAACCAGAGGCCAGCAGAAGAAAGAAGAAGATGCGGATAAACAATGCGGTATACAAAAAACACCACCGGAACAAAAAAACTCTCCTTGCAACAGGCCTGAATTGTCAGATTTCAAAGACAAAATAAGAGCTGAAGTCGCCGCTGAAAAAGAAAAGAGAGAAAAAGTTGAAGAAGAGCCAAGGCCAAAGTTAAGACGGCCTTAAAGTTTATGAACACACCCTCGCGCAGGGTGTTTTTATTTATCCAAGGGGACCACTTGGATAAGCCTTTTGCTAGGTATTCAGATCAACCAAATTTTTTAAGACTGCGGCGATAACTATCGGTCCAACTCCGCCGATGGATGGAGTAATAAGAGAGGCTTTTTTACTTACCGACTCAAAATCAACATCCGGGCCAAAATCAATAACAACTGCGCCTTCTTTGACCATATCTTCTGTAATCAAGTTGAATTTACCGACTCCGGAAACTAAAATATCAGCTTCTCTAGAAAAAACTTCCGGACTCTTGGTAAACTCATCAATTGTTGTAACCACACTCCCCTGTTTTTCCAGCCAAAAGGAAACCGGCTTGCCAACCAAAATCCCCTGCCCAAAAACAGCTATTTTTTTGTCTTTGGGTTCAATTTTATAATATTCAAAAATAGCTTTCACCGCTTCAACAGCCGGAGGCAGAATTGAAAAGTCGCCCGAATAAAATTTTTCCTGCATCTCAAAAGATAAAAGATCTATATCTTTTTTCAGAGGGATAGCATTCAAAACGGCAACGGAGTCAATTTTTTCAGGAATGGGCAGTTCAATCAAAATACCGTCGTAGCTTTGACTTCCAGCAAGCTTTTCAATTTCAAGAACCAAGTCGTTGGTTTTCATGTCCGCAGAAAATTCGTGCATATCAAAACCTATACCGACACTCTCCGCGGCTTTCTTTTTTAATTCTAAAAACTTTTTACTCTTCGAATCGTCGCCAATTAAAATCGCCGCCATTTTCAACGGCCTTTTCATGGCCTTAACTTTTTCAGCCACTTCCGCTAATATCCCGTCTGCAATTTTTTTTCCATCAACAGTGGACATGTTTTTAGAAATCAAAGCGATAGTACCTCTGAGGGCAGTAAAAGTTGCGAGGGGCACGGTTTGTCAACGACCCAGCTCTTTCGCAGAAAGGGCTGGGCTCTTGACAAGACGAGCAACTTTTTCTGATGAAGAATCCTCGCTGGGGATTCTGAAGTCCCGAAGAGGTACTGTCGCGGAGATTTCCCTTAACCCAATATGTTTTTAATTTTCTGGGCGATTTTGACCATATCCTTCTCCTTCATGCCTTGCGTTGTCACCGCCGGTGTGCCAAGACGAATACCCGAAGGATCCCAAGGTTTACGAGTATCAAAAGGAATCATGTTTTTATTTACAATAACGCCGGCTTTTTCCAGTTTTTTGCCCGCTTCGTTTCCGGTTAAACCCAAAGGCGTAACATCTACAAGCATTAAGTGGTTATCTGTCCCGCCGGAAATAATTTTGAAGCCCACTTTTTGCAATTCTTCCGCCAGTTTTTTGGCGTTTTTAACTACTCGCTCGGCATATCTTTTAAAACTTGGCTTGAGTGCTTCTTCCAAACAAACCCCCATGGCGGCGATAGTATGCATTTGCGGACCGCCTTGTAATCCCGGAAAAATTGCCTTGTCAATTTTGTCTGAAAGATCTTCTTTTTCGTTTTGCGCTTTATTTTTTGAGCTTATTACAATCGCTCCCCGCGGTCCGCGTAAAGTTTTTTGAGTGGTCGTGGTTACAATATCAGCGCAAGAAAACGGTGAAGGATGGACACCGCCGACAACCAGACCGGCAATATGAGAAATGTCAGCCATCAAAAGCGCACCGACGCTATCGGCGATATTTTTAAATTTTTTAAAATCTATTAAGCGGGGATAGGCGGTCGCACCACAGACAATAAGTTTGGGTTTAAATTCTTGGGCTATTTTTAAAATCTCGTCATAGTCAAGATATCCGTCCTTGCCGACACCGTAATGCTCAAATTTAAAAAGTTTTCCCGTCCAGCTAACATGGTGCCCATGCGTCAGATGGCCGCCATGCTCCAAAGACATTGACAAAATCTTATCGCCGATATTTACAGACGCTAAGTACGCTGCCATGTTGGCAATACTGCCAGAGTAGGGTTGAACATTTACGCTCCATTTTTCGGCAGAAATTTTAAAAGCTTGATAAACCAAGCTCCTCACTTCATCTTCTATCTGATCGGCTATTTCATTGCCAAAATAATATCTTTGGTGAGACTTGCCTTCGGCATATTTGTTGGTTAACGAAGAACCTAAAGCCGCCAAAACATCTTTGGAAACATAATTTTCAGAAGGAATCAGGTTGACAACTTTTTTCTGCCTCCCAGTTTCTTTTTTGATGAGATCTTTGATCACTTGTTTAGACTCAATAATTTTAACAACTGTTCCGGTTTAGATGGGCCGACCCTTAAAATTTTGGGTAGTCGGGAAGTTAAGTCAATTACCGTTGAGGGTTTTGACTTCGGCAAGATACCGGCGTCAATAATAAGATTGGGCCGGTAACTTAAACCTCGAAATCTCTCTATGATTTTATTTATGTCGTTAGACGACTCTTCTCCGGAAATGTTAGCCGAGGTGGCCGTCAGCGGATAGCCAAATTTACCCAAGAGTCTGTCCGTAAAAAGAAAGTCTGGTATCCTTATACCGACAGAGCTTCCGCCGGCAGTAACCAGAGAAGAAAGATGCTCTCTATTCGGTAAAACAGCCGTCACTGCTCCGGGCCAGATTGACTCAAGAGCTTTTTTTGTTTGACGGTCTAAACAAGCCAAAGCCTCAACCCACTGCATATTTCTGGCAATAATCGGCAAAGGTTTTGAATAAGATCTTTTTTTAATCTTAAAAATCTGGTCAACCGCCAAACTATCGCAGGCATTGGCGCCAAGACCGTAAACAGTATCTGTTGGATAAATCACCGCCCCGCCCAATCTTAAAATACGGCAAGCCTCTGCAATTACACCGTCATAGTTTTTGTTTAAATCAACTTTAACAATTTGCATAACTCCTAGAGCAAATTTAAAATTTGATTCGTCAACTTCTTGGGATCATGCCTGATCAAACCGCTTTTTGTCAATAAGTCAGCTCTCAAAACCGCCGTTTTGTCTAGTTTATTTTTGTAATCTTTAGGTAGAACGACCAGCTGTGCTTTTTCTTCGGCATATCTCTCTAGTCTGACACTGCCCGGCCTTTTTGAGTTAACTAAAACATAATTTAAAATATTTTTGCCTAAATGACTTTCTGTCACAGAAATAAAGTCCGTAACAGAAAAATTGTTAGTTTCACCGTATTTAGTCATTAAATTACAAACGAAAATTTTCCTTGCTTTTGAAAAACGAACTGCTTTGGCAATACTGCCAACCAAAAAGTTCGGCACAATACTGGTATACAAATCGCCCGGACCGATAACTATGAAATCAGCCTTTTTAATCGCCTCAAGGGCTTCCGGATTGGCCCGAGCCTCGGGGCGCAAAAAGGTTTTTATTATTTTAAGTTCCGGATTGTGCTTAGGTATGTCTATGTTTGTCTCCCCACTTATGATCTCGCCATTCTCAAGTTCCGCCTGAAGCCGGACGTTGTTCAGCGTTACTGGAATTACCCGTCCTCTAACACTCAAAACCTCTGATGCCGTGGCAACGGCTTTATGAAATGTACCCTCGGTTTTCTCTAAAGCGGTCAAAAAGAGATTGCCCAAACTGTGACCGTCCAACTCTCCGCCCTCGAATCTGTAGTCAAAAAGTTTTCTTAAAGACCTTGTAGCTGAAGAAAGAGCAATTAGCGAACGGCGGATATCGCCCGGCGGCAGGACACCATAATCATCCCGTAATTTGCCGGTAGAGCCTCCGTCATCGCACATCGAAACAATCGCGCTTAAATTGAAATCAAAGCTTTTTAAAGCCGAAAGCACTACAAAAGTCCCGGTCCCCCCGCCGATTGTAACGATATTTTTTGTCATTAGACTACAAGGTTTATCAAACGATCAGGGATAAAGACAACCTTTTTTATAATTTTACCCGTTAGGTACGGCCTGACTTTTTCAAAAGAAACGGCTAAGTCTTTTGCCTCTGCTTCTTTTGTTCCTCTGGCGACCCGCAAAACCCCTCTGACTTTTCCGTCAATTTGAACTATTAAATCAAACATTTCTTCTTTTAGGAACTCCTCCTCGTATTCGGGCCAGATTTCCAAATGAACCGATTTTTTCTGTTTAAGCAAAGTACGCCAAATTTCTTCGGTAAGATGCGGAGCAAAAGGCGCCAGTAATTTCAGAAACACTTTGTGAGAATTGAGAGACAAACTCTCTTGTTTTTCCATCTCATTTAAAAGTTTCATCAACTCGCTTACGCCCGTGTTAAAACGGAAGTTCTCAATATCTTCGCCAACTTTTTTTACAGCTTGGCTTAGTGTTGTTTTAAATTCATTGCTTTCGCCGCCCACTCTTTTTTCACTGAAAATTTTCCAGACTCTGTTCAAAAAACGAAAAACGCCATTGATGCTCCCCGGACTCCACGGCCCCCCCTGCTCGTAAGGTCCCATAAACGCCAGGTACATGCGAACAGTATCGGCGCCGTACCTTTTCACTAAATCATCCGGATCAACAACATTGCCCCGCGACTTAGACATTTTTTGACTGTCCGGACCCAAAATTACTCCATGATTGCGCCTTACCAAAAAAGGCTCGTCAAAATCAACCAAACCCAGGCCAAAAAGAGCTTTGGTGAAAAAACGTGAGTAAAGCAAATGCATTGTGTTGTGCTCCGCTCCGCCGATATAAGTTTTGGCCGGTAGCCATGCCTTTATTTTTTTACTGTCAGCAAACTGCTTTTTGTTTTTAGAATCGGAGTAGCGCAAAAAGTACCACGATGAGTCAACAAAAGTATCCATAGTATCAGTCTCTCTTTCAGCCTCTCTGCCGCACTTGGAGCATTTCGTTTTTAACCATTCTTTTGCTTTGGCCAAAGGCGAGCGGCCGTCTGCCGTGGGTTTGAAGTCTTCAAGATCGGGCAGTTTAACCGGCAAATCTTTTTCTGAAACCGGCTGGTAGCTACACTTTGCACAATGAACCATTGGAATAGGCGCACCCCAGTATCTCTGCCGGGAAATTACCCAGTCATGAAGTTTGTAATTAATTTTTGATTCGGCTAATTTTTCTTTTTTCAGTTTCTCCAAAATTTTGTTTCGCCCTTCTTCCGAAGTCATGCCGGTAAACTCGCCAGAGTCAACCAAAAAAGCGTCGTCTACAAAGGCTTTTTCCAAAACCGGACATTTTGGATCCGGATAGTTCGGGCAGACAACCATTTTTACCGGAAGGTTATATTTTTTGGCAAATTCAAAATCTCTTTGATCATGGGCTGGCACCGCCATAACCGCTCCGGTTCCATAATGGCCAACAACATAATCGGCCACCCAAACAGAAACTTTTTCTTTGTTAATCGGATTTATCGCGTAGCTTCCTGTAAAAACTCCGGTTTTGTTTTTATCCAAATGCGTCCGCTCAAGTTCTGTTTTTTTCCTTGCTTCTTGGATATACCTGTTCACTTTGTCTAAGTTATCGTCAGTGGTCAGCTTAGTAACCAAAGAATGTTCCGGCG
>CAYZNJ010000003.1:26796-34915 GCA_964479745.1 uncultured Candidatus Saccharibacteria bacterium | reverse complement strand
AGACTAATTTTGTGAGGTGAGTGTCAGGTTACTTCGCCCCTCGGCTTTTCGCCTGACACTCACAAAAACAAACTATACACCAAACTGCGGAAGAGGGAAGACCCTCAAGGTTTGGTGCGACCGCCCCCGGCATTCTTGCCTGTGGCCTCCACTCTCCTCCGCAAGATATTCCCATCTTCCACCATTTCTGATTTCCGATAGAAATATCTTGCGAAGCCCTACACCATTCGGTGTAGGGACTAGCAATAGAAAATAGCTATAGCTAGTAGCAATAAAAAATAAATATAAAGAGCGAGCGGAGCGGGCATCCCTGGGGTTTGGTGCTTCTTCGTTACCCCCGATGTTGTACTTCTATTCATGTCCTTCTGGTCTGGTACTGCGTCTGGTACTGCTTGCCAAGAAGGCGCGCAACATCGGGAGCGGGACGCCAGCTCCGCAAAATAGCCTCAAAAATCAGTAATTCAGTCTCGAACAGAATGTCCGGAAAATTTTAATACGTGAGATCTTTTAAGCTATTTTTCAGAGCCGTTAAATTTTAAAGAAAAACTTGCGAGACTGAGTTTAACGGGAAAGCACTCGAGTTCGTCTCTCCATAACGTTGTTTTCGTTTTCCCAGTCTCGCAAAATCTGACTTCCTTTACATATTTCTATATAAAGAAAGTCAGGTTTTGCAAGGCTTTTTACTGGTTTTCAATGTTACACTCTAAGTATATCACAACCGCCATATCCCTGTCAAGCATTTCCAAGGGTCGCTCTTGGATGACCCATTAAGCAGCCCCGCTCTTTATAAATAAAATATATAAAGAACAAAAAGAGCGGGACTATTTAATGGGCCCTGAACTGCATGGAGTTCAGGGTAAGTGGGGACGGACCGGTTCTGGCCCGCCCCCGGTTTTCAAAAGTTATGTCACACCCAGATACCCTCCTTTCTTGTTTTCCGCAAAGCCTTTTGGTTTAGCTGGCCTTGCGTACTCTTTTTTTTGGGGGTCTGGTGTTGCTCTGCATCCGTACTTACGGATGCAGAAAAGGCTTTTATCAGCCTCATGTACATTATAGCAAAGTCGGCATAGTTGTGTCAATCCCGTACGAAGTAGCCTAGCCAAGGTCCCCCTCTCGGGGGGACTCGTGCCTTTGGCACGAGCTAGACTTCGTTCGGGATCAATAGTTTGACAATAAGTGTCAAACTATGTAAAGTTGACTTAAAAGTTACTTTAAAAAATCAAGAGGTAAATATGACAGCAGCCGGTCCTTTTGAAACGGCAAGTCCGCCGCAAAGTCAAGACGGGACAGCCATAAAATTTAGGGACATTGCTTTAGAGGAAGAACAATTCCACAGATTCATTATCGGACAAGACCATGCCGTAAAAGAGTTTGCCAAACTCTTGGTTAAAATCCGATCCGGTTTGAGATTTGCGAATCTGGGTCCAGTTGACGTGAAATTTCTTGCCGGGCCGTCAGGCGTCGGCAAAACCGAAATGGTTTATGTCCTTGCCGCAGCGCTTCTGGAAACAATGGGAGACATCGGCGATAGTGAAGCAAAAAACACTGCCCATAAAAAAGTCCTAAAAATAAACGGCGCGGAATATCAGCTAGAACACGAGGTTGCTAAACTTTTAGGCGCTCCGCCGGGTTACGTGGGATATCAGGCCTCCGACACGGCAAGCGTAATTTTGTCGCCGGCCGTTATTAACCAATACAAGATAAAATACAAAGACTTCCAAGACAAAGAACAAGAAGCGCTGATTATTCTTATAGACGAAGCTGAAAAAGCCCACCATAGTCTGCATCGGGCTTTTCTGTCGCCGATAGAAAAAGGACAGATGCGTCTAGGCAACAACACCGAAGTTGACTTTTCAAATGCTGTAATCTTTTTCACCTCAAACGTGGGGACTCAAGAAGCGGAACAAGCCCAAAAAAGAACAATCGGCCTAGTTAAACCAAATTCGGCAAAAACTTCAAAGAGAATTATTGAAGAATCTTTCCGAAAAATTTTCCCTCCGGAGTTCCGGGGCAGAATTAAGGACCTGATAATTTTTGATAGTCTCAACAAAGAAATGGCTGAAGGCATTGCCCGCCTCAAGTTGCGCAACGCGGAAACCAGCCTTTTAAGATCCGGCCTGAACATTAGATTGCAAGTCACCGACACCGCTTTCAGATATATTGTCCAAAAAGGAATTGGACACTCGGAAGGTGCCAGATTTTTGGAAAAGTTTATAGAAAGAGAAATCTGGGACCCCTTGGCTATATTTTCTAACCCCAAAGATCTGAATGGAAGCATTGTTACTGTTGACCAGCTTGGTTCAAACGGTCTTATCTTGGCCAAAACAAAAATAGAAGCAGACGCTTGGCTGATAAAGTTGCGGGAAGATTCCAGATTGTTTTATTTAAACCACGGCCTGACTGAAATGGCAGAAGAGTTAGAAGGAGAGATTGTTTTAAATGACGGATTAACTCAAAAAGTTCAAAAGCATATAAACAACGGTTTTCTTAATGGCATCATACTGCCAAGGATAGAAGTACAGCAAGAACAAGGCATCAAAATTTTTCAAGCCATGGTTAATAAACCCAGCCCAACGCTTAAAGGGGAAAACCAATACACTGTCTGTAAAAATGATACATTCCAACGAAATTTTGAAAGATGTCTTAATGTAAAATTAAACCGGCTGCCGGGCGCCTATTTGGTCCTATATCGTTATTTTATGGATCCGGAAACGGTTGGGGTAAAGGCGTCAGATCTTATAGATAAGTTTAATAAAAACTCCTGGCAGAGTTTCTCTGTAATTGAATATCTTCTCGCCCAAAGGATGGAAGCGGAAAAAAGAGGAGACCATACTTTTGACCAATGGGCGGCGGAAACTTCAAAAAGCGATGTAGGCTCTGGTTGGCTTTTAAATTACAGTTTTAACAAAGAATCGGTCAGAGAACTAGCATATGCTGACTGGTCATCGATAATGAACACAGTAAGAATAATGATAGCTCCTAATAATGTATTTTCCAACATAGGCGCTCATCCAATAATTCTAGTGCCCATCAGTATTGCAAAAGCGATAAAAGGCGCATAAAAGCGGAAAATTTCCGCTTTTTGTTTTTGACAGCCAATGTTTACAAAAAATTACCCAGCCAAAGAATTCTCAAAATCTTTAACTTTCACGAGTTCACTTGTTTTTTTGTCCCGTCTTTTCACTTCCACGCTTTTTTCTTTTAAAGTTCTGGGGCTAAGCACAAGTCTAACCGGAATACCGAGCAAATCGGCATCGGCAAATTTCTCGCCGGCGGTTTTTTCTTCGCGGTCATCATACAAAACTTCTGCGCCGTGTTCCAAAAGTTTTTGATATAATTTATCCCCTTCTTCTTTGGTATGGTCCAGGGTTATCAAAATAAATTTATAAGGCGCAATTGACTCCGGCCAAATCAATCCGTTTTTATCATGATAGATTTCAGCGACAGTTCCCATTAGTCTGCCCAAGCCGATGCCATAAGAACCCATCACCACAAACTTTTTTTCTCCATGCTCGTCTGTAAACTGCAAATTTAAAGCTTCCGTGTATTTAGTGCCCAAAGGAAAAATATTGCCGACTTCAATGGATTTTTCTTCTTTGACTTTGCCGCCGCATTTAAGACATAAGCCGCCGTTAGCCAGAGATGAAATTTCTTTATTTTCGGCATATTCGCATTTAGAGCAAGTAAAAATAGTATCTTCTCCAACCGGCGCCAAAACTTGAAACTCGTGAGTATTGCTTGCCGTAAAATCCCCGCCCGCGGCCAAAGTATAAAAAGATTTCAAACCGCAGCGTTCAAAAATTTTATGATAAGCCTTGGCAACTTTATCGTAGTAAGACATTAAATCTTCTTCGGAAGCATGGAAGCTGTACAAATCCTTCATTAAAAATTCCCTGCCCCGTAAAAGACCTGACTTAGCCCGAGGTTCGTTTCTAAACTTAGTTTGAATTTGATAAGCCGAAAAAGGCAAGTCTTTATAGGAACTTATATATTTAGAGACAATTTCTGTAATAACTTCTTCGTGAGTCCAGCCCAAAGTAAATCTGGCTTCATTTTCTTTCTTGCCCTTGGCTTCAAAAGCCACCTCTACATCCCAACGGCCAGTTGAGTCCATATAGCGCTTATCCACCAAGGCCGGCATAAACATTTCCAAGCCCCCGATTTTGGACATTTCTTCTCTGATAATTGCCGCGGTTTTGTTTATCACTCGCCAGCCCAAGGGCAAGTAGCTGTAAATCCCAGAATTATTTTTATAAACAAAACCGGCCCGCTCCAAAAGCTGGGCATTTATGCTGGCTTCGTCTTTGGGAGATTCTTTCTCGGTTTTGGTGAAAAGTTGGGATAATTTCATAATTAAAAAAACCTTATTACGAAAGAGCTTGTCTGACTTCTACGGTTAAGGTAATCTCGGTTTTCAATATCGGCAGACAAGAGCTTTCTTCAAAAAAAACGAATTACGTCTTTGGTTGTAACATAAATCATGAGCATAATCAAAAGAGCAAAGCCGACAGAGTTGGCCATATTTTCAATTTTTCTGGGGATAGGCGAACCTTTTAATTTTTCTATGGCAATGAAAAGCAAACGGCCGCCATCCAAAGCCGGAAATGGAATAATGTTAAGTATCGCCAAGTTGACTGATAAAATCGCCACCAGTTGAATAAGATAAGCAAAACCAACTCTAGCCGCCTGGCCGGTAAATTTGGCAATGCCGATAGGGCCAGACAACTCCGCTCCGGTATTACCGGCAGTAAAAGCCTGTTTGATTATATGGGCATAACCAGCAACAGTATTGACTAACAAAATCCCCGTCTGCTGTCCGCCACGGTAAATCGCCTCGTACCAAGGATATTTTACAACCCCAGTCAAAGCCAACGACACCCCCAAAGCGCCCTCGCCTGCCGGCGGATTCACTCTCGGCACGATATTCTTGTCAAAAATCTCACTGCCCCTTTTGATTTGCAAGGTTATTTGTTCGCCGCGGTGAATGTTTATAAAATTTTGGACATATTCAATATTTTTTGCTTCAGAAGTTAAATTGCCAAATTTAAGTCCTACTATCTCGTCCAGCATCTCCAATTTGGCAGAGCTAGCCGGACTATCAGTAGCGACTTGTACAATTTCTACTCTTATATCCTTGATTTTGGGAGATGCTTGTTCTACTCCCACTCTTAAACCCAAAACATTTCCCACCGAAAGCAAAACAAAAGCCAGAATTACATTCATCACCACGCCCGCAACGATAACTTTTGATTTAGCGCCGGCTTTTTTGGAAACAAAACTTCTTGAGCTTTTTTTTGCTTCTTCTGTTCCATCTTCGCCGAAAATTTTCACAAAACCGCCGAAAGGAATCCAGTTCAGAGAATAGGTTGTCTCTCCTCTTTTTATACTAAACAAGCGGGGAGGGAATCCGAACCCAAATTCTTCCACCTTCATCCCCGCTCTTTTGGCCATAACAAAATGGCCCAGTTCATGAGCAAGCACTAAAACACCGAGGACAATTATGAAAACCAACGCGGTGAACATAAAAATAGAGTAACAAAAATTAGCAAATTGCTCAAATAAAAAAGAGGCCTCTTGGCCCCTGAGATCAGTTAGTTCTAATAGTTGCGCCTTTTAAAAACCAACCTGTGCAAACAAAAACTTCAACCTTGTTGCCTGTCGGATTGATAGCACGAGCAGTAAATTTAGCCGCATCTTTGTCGTCACAACCCTTCCAGCCTACCAAAAAATATTGGTGGTTAATAATTTCAATATTACTATAACCCTGTTTTTCAAGAGCTCTTACGGCAATATCCTTATTTACAAAAGCTCCTCTGCATGAAACAAGAGGAAACACAACAAAAATAAAAATCAAAAGGATAATTAAGCTAACTATCCCATCAGAACTACCTTTTCGATTTCTCAACGAACTTTCTCCTTATTATAATGTGCTTTTAGTACGCTAACAAAATAAGCTAGTTATGTCAACAGCTCGGCTTCCTTCTTTTTTTCAACTTCCTCTATCTTTTGGTTGTATTCGTCAACAAATTTTTGCAAGTCTTCTTTAGCTCTGAACTTTTCGTTTTCGCTTATTTGGTGGATTTTTTCTTTTTCCTGCACGTCTTCCCAGATCTTGCCCCGAACATGCCTGATTGCTTGCCGAGCATCTTCGGTTTTTTGCTTTAGCAATTTTATAAATTCTTTTCTTCTTTCTTCAGTCAGAGCCGGTAGAACCAATCTGATGCCTTGAGCATCAGAAATAGGATTGAGGCCGATGTTGCTTGATTTTATTCCTTTCTCAATCGCGCTTATGGCCCCCTTATCCCAAGGCTGTATTAAAATCATTTTCGGTTCAGGTATAGTTATAGCTGCTAATTCTTTTAACTTATATCTGGCGCCGTAATGTTCAACAATAATTTCGTCAACCAAAGAAGCCGCCGCTCTGCCGGTGCGAATTGAAGCCGCCTCAACTCTAAAACGCTCCAAAACACTTTCAAACTCTTTTTTGTGCTGATTAATGTCCATTTTGTTACAAATTAATTAATAAATTTTCAAAAGCTAAACGGTGATTATACTGCGGTTTAGACAGAATGTATCTGGTTTCCATTATATTTTTTAGGGTTTGGGCTCGGTTGATTTTTAAGTTTTTTGACAAACTAGATCTTAAGTAAAACATCCAATAAAGGAGCATCGGCAACAAGCTACCGTCATCTTTTTGCAAAACTTTTTCAGCAAAACTTAAACGGTCATTTAAGTTTGATCTAAAAATTTTGTTAAAAGCCTCCAAAGTCTTTTTTATTTCTTTAAAGCTATTGCTCTCCTTAAGCTGATAAGCCAAACCCAGCCGTCCATTTGAAAAGTCGGCTAGAAATTCGGCTTGGGCCTGATTTAAACCTAAGTCGTTGAGATATTTTAAGAGCTGGTTTCGGGGTAAAGGGTTAAATTTAATTTCCTGACAACGGGAATAGATAGTCGGCAAAAGCAATTTCGGGTTAGCGGTAACCATGATAATCAAAGAATGCGCCGGCGGTTCTTCCAAAACTTTAAGTATGGCGTTGGCCGCTTCTTGATTCATTAAGTGGCAGTCATCAATAATCGCCACTTTATATCTGCCGGAGTAAGGTTTTAAACTCAAAAAACTTTTCAGTTTTCTTGCCTGATCAATGCTGATGTTTTCTTTTTCTTGAATGAACAATAGATCTGGGTTATTGGCAAAATCTTCGGGAAGCTCATTGGCCATTTTAGCCAGTTCCAAAGCAAAAGTTTTTTTGCCGATCATTTCCTGGCCGGTAAAAAGATAGGCATGGCTTAAACCGCCATTCTGCAAACCGCGTTCAAAAAATTTCTTGTTTAAGTCAAAACCGAGGGTTTGCCAAGTCATAACTGATAATAACAAAACCCAGCTCTTTTCGCAAAAAGAGCTGGGTTAGTTTTTTGAGTAATTGGTTGCTACATGCCACCACCCATCTGACCGCCGCCCATCGGCATGTTGCCGCCGGACATTCCCGACATCCCGCCGTCTGACTTTTTTCCTTTCTTTTTCATCCACCAAACCAAAATAGCGACCACAACTACTATGACTAAAATCCAAGTCCACATATTATTTTAATATAAAAAATTAATTTAGGTTGTTTTGAAACAACCGCGACCTCGGTTTTAATTATATCCACAATAACCCCCAAATTGCTAACCAAACTTATCAACACCCCATAACGAACCTCCCAAACAAAAAGCACCCCTTCTAAAAGAGGTGCTTTAAAAAAAATTACTAAACTAAAGAACTATATCTTGGTCCAAAGCCAGTTTTCTAAAATGTTCTGTCTTAGAACCAAGTTCTTCAAAACTTGAAGCAATGGCAATCACTTCACCGCCATGGCCGTTAACCGGGTCAATCATGACAAACTTGTCGCAAATACGCCGGACAGTTGCCAAACGGTGAGTAACAATCAAAGCGCCGACACCCGGACCCAAAACTGTTTCCAATCCGCTTTGGACTAATTTCTCGGTCGTAGCATCCAAAGAACTCGTCGCCTCATCAACAACCATAAATCTTGGTTTCTTTAGAGCCGCCGCGCCGATCATTAAACGTTGTTTTTGTCCGCCAGAAAGATTGCCAGGATATTCATTTTTCTTTTCAAGT
>CAYZNJ010000003.1:0-26786 GCA_964479745.1 uncultured Candidatus Saccharibacteria bacterium | reverse complement strand
GCCGCGGCAATCGTTAAACGTTGTTATTGTCCGCCATAAAGGTCAATGCCTTAGTGGCCAAGCTCAGTATCAAGGCCGTTTGTCAGTCTTGTACCCAAGTCCAACTGAAGCGTTCTTACCACTTCCCACAATTCCTCGTCTGATACTTTCGCCGCCTCCTCATCAGACAAACCATAGAGAAGATTGCTACGAAAAGTGCCGCTAAAAATTTGTGGCTCTTGGGGAATATATCCAACTAGTTTCATCCAAGATTCAACTTTAATGTCACGCAAATCAACACCGTCGACAGTAATACGTCCAGAAGTCGGGTCCATAAAACGAAGCAAAAGCTGCATCAAAGTTGTTTTGCCAGCGCCGCTTTGAGCAATCAGAGCCACTTTTTCACCCGGTTCAACCGCAAAAGAAATTTGATGCAAGGCCGGAAGGTTAGCATCCCCAAGTTCAGTTCTTGGAGGAAATTGATAACCGACATTCTCAAATTTTACTCGACAGATAGTTGTTTTATCTAGAACCACAGGACTTGACGGTAAAGAAAGTTTTTCTGGTTTATCAAGCGCTTTTTGGAAAGTTATAATTGACGGCGACCAATAATTGACTTGGTGCTCCAAATCGCTTAACTGGTAAAGCCCGTCGGTTATTTTCTGCATATAATTTATTATCGGATACAATGCCCCCAAAGTTATAACTTTGGTGATAACCTGTATCGCTCCAAAAATAACTACTCCGACAAGAATCAGATGGTTCGCTATGGCGCGCCAGGAGATTTGCCTAATAACCCAAAGCCAAAATTTTAAGTCTTTCTCTATCGTTCTTTCGTAGAACTCGTTTATATTTTTTATTTCTTCTTCTTCTTTGGCGTTGGTTTTTACTCTCTGAACAAAACGCCATCTTTCCGATTGATAACGGCTGAGAAAATTCCAGTATTTATCAAGCGGCAAACAGGTCTCCATGACTTTGTTATTAAGAAACAAAGACCAGCTCAAGAAAATAGCAAGCATTACCGAAGCAACCAGCCCTAAAACCCAACTTAGATACCACGTTGCAAAAAAAGCCAGACAAACATTGGCAGTATTTTCAATGCCTTCAAAAAGCATTGTTTTTTCAAAAGCCTCAACTCGTTCGTAACCTTTTTTGACGGAAGATTCGTTGAGCAATCTGTTTTGCGTGATATGTTCGCCAAGAGACTTTTCAAAAAATTTCGTATTTGTTTCCTGCCTTAAAGAACGGCTGTTCTCGTCAAAGATGTGTTCACGGACGCTTCTTTTGGCCAGTTGCGCTATTTCAGAAAGCACAAAAAGTCCGGTTAAAAATAAAACTCCTTTTGTAATTTGCCCGTTAAAACCGTTTGACTTGGTAAGACTTTCAAGAACACCGTCAAATATAGTTTTGATGGCTATCGGCGTAAGGACGCCGATAAAACAAATTACGAGCAGCGGAATAAGCATGAATAAAAGCAAATGTTTGCCTTTACTGCTGACCAACTCCGCCCAAACCCGATACAGAGCTTTATACATTCTTTTCAGATTTGTTGCATAATCTTTGATATTTTTCGCCGCCGGTCTGTCTAGTTCCGGGTCATGCTCTAATTCGGGGTTGAATTCAATCACTTTTTTCTCCTTCCACCCTAGTTGTAAAAGAGGATTTAGTATTGTACAATATCTGACAATTTAAGTCAATGCTTGACTTTCAAGTACGGTTGCGGCGATTTTTTCGGCCGCATCTAATCTAGCAAAAGATTTTATTTTTGCCACCAGTTCTTCTTTCTTTTGGTAAGCTTCTTTAATTTCATTTATAAAAATGCTGGCAATTAAGTTTTCTTCTTCTATAAGAGTCGCGCCATATTTAGTAATTTCAATGGCATTTAAGTATTGATGGTTTTGGGCGGAGTCTTTAATCGGAATAACAATAAGCGGTTTACCCAATGCTGAAATTTCAAAGATACCGCCGGCACTGGCGCGAGAAACAAAAACATCGCCAAGAGCATAGGCCAAAGCAAGTTCGGATTCGTTGAAAAAGGGATAAATTTTGTAACGGCTTTTGATTTGTCCAGCAGTCGGGCCCTCAAGTTCTTTTTCCAGTTGCTCTGTAAATTTTTTCACTTCTTCAAAATTTTTATCTCCGGTTTGGTGGATAACTTGAAAATTTTGGGTAAGCTGGATTATGGAGGCAAGAATAATGTTATTAATTTTTTTGGCTCCCTGACTGCCGCCTAAAATTACAACTGTCGGCAGAGATTCAGAAAGACCGAAAAATGAAACAGCTTTGCTTCTGTCTCCGTTTAAAAGACTTTTGCGAACCGGATTGCCGACTAATTCTGTTTTTTCTGCCGGAAAGTATTTTTTGGCCGATTCAAAAGAAATAAAAATCTTTTTGGCCATTTTTGCCATAAAACGGTTGGCAGCGCCGGGGACAGAGTCTGAATCATGAATGTAAATCGGTATAAAAAATATTTTTGCCGCCAAAACCGGAAAAAAAGAAGCGTAGCCGCCTTTGGCAAAAACCGCATCCGGCATCAGCCAGAAAAGATGCCAGAAGGACTGGAAAAAACCGGCTATCATTTTGAACGGGTCTAAAAAATTTTCCAAACTAAAATATCTCCGGAATTTTCCGGCAAGTATTTTTTTATATTTAAAACCGCTGTTCTTCGCCGCTTCCTCGAAAAATCTTCCTTCGCCCAACAGTATTATCTCCACATCTTTGTTTTCTTTTACCGCCAAGTTTTTTAGAGAATCGGCAACGGAAATCAGAGGGAAAACATGTCCCCCAGAACCGCCACCGACAAGTAAAATTCTGTAAGACATAAAGTTTAAAAATCCTTCGCCGGTTATATCCTTTCTGTTTCCAATAATTTTACCTTTTCTTTTGTTCCTAGTATATAACCACCGGTCTTGCCGTCAGAACGGATAACCCTGTGGCATGGCACAACGCCTAAATGTGGATTTCTATTTAAAGCATTACCCACCGCCCGACAAGCGTGTGGATTGCCGATAGCCACAGCCACTTCTTTGTAAGTCATCGTCTGGCCTTTGGGTATTTTAGAGACAACTTTATAAACTTTCTTCTGGAATTGGGTCATTTCAACATTTTCAACATTTCTTCCAAGCTTCTGGTATTTATCACGTCTTTCTTCTCTGCCCAGCCGCGGCGGGCTTGGCCGATGCCGTATTCCAGAAAATCAAAATGGACTGTTGAGTGGGCGTCGGAGTCAATGCTGATTTTTACTCCGGCATCAACAGCTTTTCTAATATGCTCATCTTTCATATCAAGCCTTTCAGGATAAGCGTCGCACTCCAAGATCGTTTTGGTTTCCTTGGCTGATTTTGTAACCGCATCCATATCAACTTTGTAAGCTTCTCTTTTTTGAATCAGACGGCCGGTGGGGTGGAATAAAATATCAACATTGGGATTTTCCATAGCTCGGGTAATTCTAGCGGTCATATCTTTTTCCTCCATATTAAAATTTGAGTGGACTGAAGCGCCGACAACATCAAGTTTTGCCAATGTTTCATCGTCAATATCTAAAGTGCCGTCTTTATTAATATTAACCTCCGCCCCTTTTAGTATTTTTATGCCGCTTAATTCTTTTTGCAGTTTATCAATTTCAGCCATCTGCTTTAAAATTCTTTTTTCGTCGCTGCCGCCAGTCATAGCTAAAGATTTTGTGTGATCAGTAATGCAAATGTATTCTAGCCCTTTTTTCTTCGCCGCTTCAGCCATTTCTTTCATTGAGTGTTCGCCATCAGTCCAGTCGCTATGAGTCTGTAAATCGCCTTTCAGATCTTCGTAACCAATCAGGTTTGGTAATCCTGGAAGCTTGCCCTGAGCTTGTCGAAGGGCCGCTTCAATTTCGCCATGATTAGTCCGCATCTCCGGCGGCATCCAAGCCATGCCTAATTTTTCATAAATTTCTTTTTCGTTTTCGGCGGCTATTATTTTATTTTCCTTAAACAAACCATATTCGTTTAGCTTGTAGCCTTTTTTGATAGCGATCTCACGAACAGCTATATTATGATACTTATCGCCTATAAAGTATTGCAAGGCGGCGCCGAAAGATTCCGGCGGCACAACCCGCAAATCGGCATCCATGCCGATTTTCAGACGCACCGAAGTTTTAGTATCGCCCCTAACGACAACTTCCTGCACTTCCGGCATTTTCACAAAATAATCCATCACTTTTGATGGCTTATCTGAAATTACTAAAATATCCAAGTCGCCGACAGTTTCTTGCATTCTTGCGATTGAACCGGCAAACTCGGCTTTTTTAACTTCCGGCAAAGAACGCAATCTTTCCACGATTCTTCGAGAAAGGGGCAAAGCGACAGCAATTGAAAAACGGCCGCACGATTGCTCCAAAAAACTAATGCTTTTTAAAATTTTCTGCTCTGATTTTTCGCCTAAACCTTCCAGCTTGCTTAACTTGCCCGTCTCAACAGCCTCTTTCAAAGATTTTAAATCTTTAATTTTTAATTCTTGATAAAGCTTCCTAATTGTTTTTGGACCAAGGCCTTCAACTTTTTTGAGGCCGCTGATGTCAACGGGAAATTCAGTTTTGAGTTTCTGGTACTCGTGGATTTTGCCCGTCTTTATAAACTCCTCAATTTTTTCGGCGATGCTTTGGCCGACTCCGGAGATCTCTTCAAGAGCTTTCAAACCTCCCTTTTTATATATCTCCCCGACATTCTCGGCTAAAGATTCTATGGCATACGCGGCTTTTTCGTAAGCCCGCGGCTTAAAGTCCACTCCCTTAATGTCCAGCAAAACAGCGATTTCATTTAAGATTTTAGCTATTTCCTGGTTCATTTTATACCGTCAACTTTTATTGGCGGACTGGTTTTTCTTTTTAATCTGATTTTTTCCAAACGATGTTCTCGTTTAATTTGTGCCAAATTTTTGGCGTCTCTGGAAATCGGCATCAACATCATTGTTCCCAAATAGCCAAGCATGGATAGGAAAATGAAAACTACCGGAAAACCAAATTTGTCGGCTAAAATTGAACCAAGATAGGCGCTGATGCCGACAGAGACACCGATGGCAATATCTTCCAAAGACCACTCGTAGCCGGTAGAGCCGCGGTCAAGATGGTCGGTAAATAAAATCCGCCAAGAAGGCACGGCCATGGAGTTGGCCAAACCGGAAACAAACTGAATTAGATAAATGTGCCAGGGAACTTTCGCCAATAAGAAAAACAGTGGGATAGAGGACATGATAAAAGTGCCGATCATCATAAAATAAAATTCGTCGCGTTCGCCGTCGGTCCGGTCTAAAAATTTTGAAAGCGGAACAGTCGTCGTCGTTCTGGCAATCCAATAAAAAGTAGTCGCCAAACCGACAACTCTCAAAGTACTGCCCTCGATATTTCTTAAAATAAAAATAGCAAAAATCGGCGCCAAAAGCCCAAAAGCAAAATTCAGCAAAAAGTCAGAGAGAACTAGGTGCTTAACGACTCTATTAACCATAAAATAGATTTTTTAATAAAATCAGAGGCAATATTCCTTCGGGACTTAAGAATCCCCAGTGAGGATTCTTCATCAGAAAAAGTTGCCCTCTGAAACATTGCCTCTGATTTTATTGCTTAGTGTTATTGAATCGCACTATTGTACCCTCGCAAAACCGAAGCCGGTGGCGTTGTCGTCACCAACGCCATCAATGTCTAAAGCGTTGGTATGGAGAAAGTTCCTGACAGATTCCATCGGGTTGGTTTCCAAAGCAAATAACTGCCAGTATTTCGCCGCCAGACCGCTGACAAAGGGCGCGGCCATAGAAGTGCCGGACAAAATCGCGTAGCCGCCGTCTTTCCAAGCGGATTCAATGTTGACTCCGGGAGCGGCCAATTCCATGTCTTGCTCCTCCACCGCAAAGGGGATGGTTTGCGAGTTAATGCCACGGGAACTCCAATCGGGTATAACAAAATTCAAACCAAAAGCGCCGACAGCGATTACGTCAGCTTGGGCCGCCGGATAATCTATGCTTGCCGGGTAAGGACCATCGTTGCCCCCAGCCGCCACAACCAAAACTCCTTTTGATACGGCATAGTCTATGGCGCTGGAAATCAAAGAAGATGGTTTGTCCGAGCCCAGACTTAAGTTAATAATATTGGCTCCTTCATCAGCCGCTTTTTTAACAGCCACAGAAATATCATCGGCATAACAAGAACCGTTTTGAGAACAAACCTTGAAAGCATACAGAGAAGCCTGCGGCGCAACACCGTAAATGCCCAAACCGTCAGAACCGCCGTCAGCAGCAATTATGCCTGACACATGCGTCCCATGCCCGTTTTTGTCTACGCACTTGCCCTCAACTACCGGAAAACGCATATCGGTAAAATCTTCGCATTTGGCAATACGCGCTTTAAGGTCTGGGTGAGATTGGGTAATACCAGTATCCAACACAGCAACTTTAGTAACTTCGGCGCCAGCCCCGCCGGAAGTTTTTGCGATACTAAAATCTTTGTAAACATACTCAATTCCCCAGGGTGTTTGATCGCTCGGAATCAGCCTTACAACGCTGCCGGGTTTAGCATTGGTTTTTAATTTTTGAGAGCTTTCAGCAACGCCGTCCGGCAAAATTTGAAAAACAGGGACTGATTCAATGCTTAAACCCAAGATTCTGCCAAATTTAAATTGCCAATCGTTCAAATCAGCGGTAAAACCATCTTCAAACTCGCTCCTGACGTTGAAGGCGTTTTTCCAAAATTGACTATTAGATTTTACAAAATACCTGCCACTTTCTACTGCGTAAGCGTTAAAGGGCAGAACTGCTATTGCAACAAAAAGCCCCAGAACATAAAGCTTTTTTAAGTTTTTCATAATTAACATAGATTATAACAGGTTTCTTGAATATTTTCCATAACTTATCAACAGGCTTGTTCTTACTCCTCGTCTTCTTCCTTCATTAAGCCGTTAAGGCCGTCACGCAGTTTTTCGCTCCAATCCCTAAGTTTTTGCTGAACAGTAAGATAGCGCACAAAGTATTTTTTGAGCATTATTTGGACAATATACAAAAGAGAGATGGCCCCGGCTAAAGAAATCAGAAGCAGAGAGAGGTTTTTTATAAAAGATGAGAAAACCTTAAAACTCTCGGCAAAAAAATAACCGATAAAAACGGTCATCGCCACCCAGCCGATTGATCCGTAAAGGTTGTATTTAAAAAACTTTTTTAAATTATATTTCAAAGAACCGGCCAAAATCATGGTCGCTATTTCCAAGCTGAAAGTAAATTTGGCAAACATAATCGCCCGGCCGCTGTACCTTTTAAAATAGTCTTCGATTTTAGCAATAACATTGTGGCTTATTTTGTTTTTATGCCCCCACTTATCAAGAGCTCTGGCCCCGCCCAAATAGCCAACCAGATACCACGCGTAGCCGTTTAAAACATGAGCAACAATAAAAAGAGGAAGCACGATAGGCAAACTTACCTGCCCGGTAGAAGCAATAAATCCCCCGAAAACGAGCACGTTCATGCCCTCAATAAAACCGCCGATAAATAAAAAAAGGTATTTGTAAGAAATGAGGTACGGAGCGTGGTTTTGAATAAAATGCAGTAAGCTTTCCATAACTTGTTTAGAGCTTTGCAGATATGTTAGTTAATCCCGAAGCTAGTCCCAAAAACATCCAGAAAATAATCTGGCCCTGCTGAAGCGTCCAGAAAAAGTTATCAAACAAACCCATGGTTAGAATAGACGCAAAGACAATAAAGAAAGAAAACTGATAGAGAGCCCGCAAACCGGTTTTTGAAACAAAAGAGTACGCCAAATAAAAAACAAAGAGCAGGAAAAGCGCCAAGCCCACAAAGCCGACTTCACTGGCAATCAGAATGTAAATATTATGAACCGGCTGATAAAGATAGTCCTTGTCAAAGTGAAAAGTTTTGAGCGTATGCCAGACAAAATTGCCCTGGCCGACTCCCAGAACCGGATTTGAAACTGCGGTTTCACCGGCTATCTTATTATAAAAAATTCTTTCCGACACAGCCAGATCGTCTGTTGATATACTGATTCTTGACTCTACCTGCGGCCAGTAAAAAAAACTGAAAACAAGAATGACAACAGATGAAATGAGTATCAAGAAAAGAAGTCTTTTTTGGAAAATAGGGCTAAGCCGATAGCTTTTTCTTTTTACAGCAACAAAAATAAGCCTCGAAATTAAACCCAGAATCCAAAGACCAATTATCGTTCTTGAAAATGTAAACAAAAAAGCAATCAAAAGAAGCGGGTAAACTGCGAGAACAAACCATGCATGTCTTTCTTTTTTTTCATACAAATACCAAAAGTAAAAGGCAAAGATGGATAAAAAAAGCCAGGCGGCAAGAACATTCGGATGCGGCATCGTGCCGTAAGCTCTTAAAAATTTTACGCCGCCGGCGGGAACAACTGCTATCCCGTTGAGATTAGTCCTTAAAAAAGATTCTCCCAGCAACTTTAAACCCAAACTTTTTTGAAACAAAGACTGCAACACGGCAATTGCGCTTTGAAAAATAGCCGAAAACAAAACTGCCTTTACGGCTCCGGCAAAATCAAAAACTATATTCAAAGACGAGTTGATATAATAATAGAGAGCCGCAAACTCAATAACTTTAATCAAACGATATAAGCCTAGAGTTTTGTTTTCAGCCCCAAGAACAGACAGGACTGACGCCAAAATAAAAACCAGCAGAAAAAAATCAGCCATTTCAAGTTTTTTCAGACGATTGAAAATTCTTTTGGCGCCTAAAATGAGGAGCAATAAAATTAAAGCATCGGTGCCGTAAAGAAAGGCGGAAGTCCACTCGTTAAAACCAACGGCCGGATTTGCCGTCCAAACTTTCAAAATAATCCTTGTCTGAAAAGGAAGAACAAAAACAAAAAGATAAAGAATAAATTTTTCTATTTTGTTCATGTTTTCTCTGACGGCTACCTGATAAAGGTCAAGACTGCGCCGATGACGAATACAACTACAGCCAGATACCAAAACCACTTCGGCAGACCCAAGGAATACTCCGGTATGCGATGCCCCATTTTCTTAACTCTGCCGTAAATAAAGATAAAAATAACGGCTTCAATGCCCAAAGCCAGAGCGCCGGCTAAGCCGATAACGTTTATAAAATTCCTTACTTTAAAAAGGAAGAAGAAAAAAGGCGGCCATAAAGCCAACAACCAAGATAAAAGTTTGCTGATTTTAAAATCATATTGAAACGATTCTGAAAGCACCCTGCCCAAACCGATAAACGAAGTAAAAATGGCCAAAATACCAAAAACTGAACCGACCAAGACCACTTTGGGGTTCAAAAAAATCAACAAGCCGGAAAGAGCCTCTGGCGAGGTCGCATCGCCGGAAATACCAACAACAACAAAAGAAAAGATAAGGTATAAAACAGGCGGAATTAAACTGCCCCAAATTATTGCCTTTTTTAAAATAGATTCCCTGCCGTCTAAAACTTCTCTTTGTAAAACAACCGAAGACAGGCCGGTTAAAGCAAAAAGAACCACTCCATAAGGCAAAAACCAAAATTCTTTGTGCCACAAAGAAAAGTTATGAAAGTTAATGTGGTTGGCGCCTAAAATACCAATGAGAGGTATAGCCGCCAGATACAAAAGCATCATTACAAAATCAACTGCCGATATGGTTTTCAATCCGCCGACCACGACAAAAGCTCCTGTCAAGAAAAAAATTATGCTTAAAGCATCGGCTGAAATGAAAAATTTGTAAGATAAAATATTAGCTAAGAATTCCCCGCCTACGATTATGTAAGCCAGCAAAGCGGAATAAATAGACAGAACAAAAGTAAAAAAAACAAGCTTTTTAAAAAAATTGCCCAAATAAATCCCGGCATAACCGACGAGCTGATGAGCTTTGTCCGTCCTTAAAATAATTTCCCCGTAAGCCAAATTCAAAGCCAGGTTAAAGGCCGATAGCCCCGCTAAAAATAAAAAACCGGTTAAAAAACCGGCTTTTGAAAAGACAAAAGGCACTCCAAAAATGCCAACTCCAACGGTTCCTCCAACCAAAACGGCGACTGAATAATAAAACTTTTTATAGCCCATCGGTTTTTTCTCCTTCTTCTTTTCCTTCTCTTACGCTTTGGTAGAGTATTCTCTTGCCTTCTTTCTTTTCAAACAGCCACAAAGCCGTAAGAATAAAGTAAACCAAAGCCAACGAAAATACAGCTTCCAAATAAAAACCGACTCCTACAGCAATACCGATTGCCGCCACCACCCATAAAGTTGCCGCCGTAGTTATGCCTCTAATTTTATCACCTTGCTGTAAAATCGCTCCGCCGCCGATAAAACCGATACCGACGATGATGTTTGATATTAACCTGCTGGGATCAGCATACGGTTTCCCCACAAACGCGTTGAGAGAAATGACAGTAATCAAAGTAGAACCGAGAGCAACCATGGCGTTGGTCCTTAAACCGGCAGACTTGTGGGACCTTTCCCGTTCCAGCCCGATTAAAGCGCCTATAACAGTTGACAGCAGAAGCTTAAAAAATAAACTTTGAGAAAAAATCATAAAACGAGGTTTTAGAGATAGCCTCAATAATTATCCCCTATCTCAAAGCAACTTTCAAGACATCGTCCGCAGTTTCGGCATAAATAAACTTCAATTCCTTTTTTATTTTAGGAGGGATATCTTCCAAATCTTTTTCGTTCTCTTTTGGAATAATAATCGTTTTCAAGCCAGCCCGGTGAGCCGCCAAAACTTTTTCTTTCATTCCCCCGATTTCAAGCACCTTGCCGCGCAAAGTTATTTCTCCGGTCATGCCGACATCTTTACGCACCGGCCTTTGGGTAAGCAAAGAAATTATCGCCGTTACCATAGCCACGCCAGCCGAAGGGCCGTCTTTAGGAATCGCTCCTGAAGGTATGTGTATATGAATATCTTCCTTATAAAAATCATTTTTGATTTTAAATTTTTGCGCGCTTGAACGGGCATAGCTTAAAGCGGCGCTAACAGACTCTCTCATAACCTCACCAAGATGGCCTGTGAGAATGAGTTTGCCCTTGCCCGGCATTTTGGTTGCTTCAACAGACAAGACTTCGCCACCGACCGGAGTCCAAGCCAAACCGGTTGCCACCCCTATTTCATCTTTTTTCTCTCCTTTTTGATGGGTATATCTGGCCGGCCCCAAAAATTGATGCAGAGTTTTGTCATTGACCAAAACTTTAACTGTTGAACCGTTTTCAACCACCTTTCTGGTTATTTTTCTGAAAATCGTTGAGAGTTTTCTTTCCAGCTCGCGAACACCGGCTTCGCTGGTGTGTTTTCTGATGACATCAGAAACGGCGCCGTCAGGCATAGAAAATGTTTTTGATTTCAATCCATGCTGTCCGAACAGTTTTGGGATCAAAAAGTTTTTGGCGATATGCAACTTTTCGTCCTCGGTATAACCGGGAAATTCAATAATCTCCAAACGGTCTCTTAGGGCCGGCGGTATAGTATCCAGGCGGTTTGCGGTAGTGATAAAAATCACATCCGACAAATCAAAAGGCACTTCCAGATAGTTGTCTGAAAACGAAAAATTCTGTTCGGGATCCAGAGCTTCAAGCAAAGCGGCGGCCGGGTCTCCCCGGAAGTCTTGGCCGATTTTATCAATCTCATCAAGCATAAAAACTGGATCTTTGGCGCCCGCAGTATGTATGCCTTGGATAATTCTGCCGGGCAAAGCGCCGACATAAGTCCGGCGATGACCCCTCAATTCCGCTTCGTCGTGCAAACCGCCCAGAGAGATCCTGACAAATTTTCGGCCCAAAGCGTTGGCAATCGAACGGCCGATTGATGTCTTGCCTGTTCCGGGCGGACCAATAAAACAGAGGATTGGTCCTTTAACTTTGCCAACCTGTTTTTGAACTGCCAGATGCTCCAGTATTCTTTCCTTAACCTTATTCAAAGCAAAATGATCTTTATCCAAAACTCTTTCCGCCTGTTTCAGATCAATTGATTTTCTGGTGCTGACCGCCCACGGTAATTCAACAAGCCAATCAAGGTAAGTCCGCAGATAAGAAACCTCGGGACTGAACATTGGCATTTTTTCAAGCCTTGCCAATTCTTTATAAGCCTTTTTCTGGATCTCTTCGGGCATGCCGGATTTTTTAATTTTAGATTTGAGCTGTTCATACTCTCCTTTCTCACCTTCAAGCCCAAGTTCTTTTTCAATGCTTTTCATCTGTTCTCTCAAAAATATTTCTTTTTGCATTTTGCCCAATTGTTTTCTGGTTTCGTTGGCAACTTTTTTTTCAGCCTCTATAATTTCAATTTCTCTGGTAAGAAAAAGGTTAACTTTTTTTAAAGCTTCGTTAATATCAGCCGTTTCCAAAATATCCTGCTGATCAGCAATGTCCAAATTAAGATTCACCGCAATTAAACTGACCAGTTGTTCCGGGTCTTTAATTTGACCCAAGGTAAAAAGAAAAGAAGGCAGAACTGAAGAAAAAATTTTGGATTCAGTAATTTTTTTAAACCGCTCAACTAAAGTCCTGACTAAAGCTTCGCTTTCTATGCTCGGCCGGTATCCTGCTTCAAAAGATTCCGTCCTTGCCTTAAAAAAAGGCTCTTCCTGAGTAAACTCTGCGATTCTTACCCGGTTTAAACCCTCAACATCAATCCTAAAAGAGCCGTCCGGCAAATGGTTAGTGGAAGTAACCCGGCCGACAGTGCCGACTTTAAACAGGTCTTTGGGCTCGGCATCGTCTTGGAGATTTTTTTGGGCAACAAAAATAATCTGGCTGTTTTTAGCCAAAGCATATTCCAAACTGCCGAGAGACTTTGATCTTTGGACCACCAAAGGAATGCCGACCCGGGGAAACAAGGCGACATTTTTGAGAGCTATCAAAGGCAGTTCGTCGTTCGGGTTTAGGTTATTCGTTTTCATAATACGCCCATTTTATCCCGTTAGAAGTAGCCTAGCCAAGGTCCTCCATCAGCTGATGGAGGACTCGCGCTTCTTGGCGCGAGCTAGACTTCTAACGGGATTTTAGCATTTAGCACTCTCATGTCAAGAGTGCTAAATGCTGTGTGCAATATATCCACAAAAGATTGGAGTGAGTGGACGGAACTTTCATCCGTCGATCCAGGAGTTGCGCTCCTGTGCCTCGAGTCCTCAGCCACACCCACAACAACATTATAACACAAGTATCTACTCTCCCAGATGTTTGGGCGCTTTTGGATTTTCGTACTCTTGGTCTATTAAGTGCTTAAGTTTGGAAACTAACTCTTTCGGGTCATCGCTAAAAACAACTTTACCGGCTCCGTGTTTATGAGGGTCTTGGATTGTATCAAGCAAGCGGGCGATTTCCTCGGTTGCGCCTCCGGTTCCCATCAAAATTCCGATCGGCTTGTTGTCTTCCAAGGCAATAGTCCACTCGTTAAGAGTTCCGAAACCGCCGCAGCTGATTATCACCGCGTCCGCCGCTTTAGTTAAAATTAGATTACGGCCGGAATAGTTAAAACCGGTGTAAATTATAAAATCAAAATTATCCGTCGGCAAACGGTATGATTTGACGTGTTCGGCATAAGTCGCCGCCGGAGAAATGCCGATACTGACTCCGCCTTCTTCTTTAGCTCCTTGGGCCGCGGCATAAGGCATGCCGGTAGTCGCGCCGGTAATTAAAATGCCATCTTGTCTGACAATTTCTCTACCGACTTCTTTTGTTTTTTCTTCGGCTTCCGGCGTGCAAGTGCTCGCCGCCGCCGAACCCGATACTACAAATTTATATTTCATCCCGTACGAAGTCGCAAGGCTATCCAGATAAGTTAAGTGAGGATAGCTATGAAACTTTAGTTATTCAGATATGTTTCCCATACAGACCCGGCAGGGCGACTTCGTACGGGATTCATTGTTTAATTTTAACATTCAAATTTTTATAGTTCAAATTCTTCTTCGGGTGCAGGCACAACCGTATCAATATGAACCCGGCTTTTAATAACCTCGGCCAAAGCTTTGGCTGAACTTTCTTCGCCTTGCACTACAAAAACTTTTTTAAGTTTTTTAGACTCGCCCGCCCGGCGCACCCATTCTGTCAATGCCAGCTGGTCAGCATGGGCCGAATAGCCGCCGATACCTTTGACAAAACAGTTTACCGGCACTTTTTCTCCAAAAATATAAACTTCTTTTTGGCCGTCTAAAATTTTCCTGCCCAAACTGCCTTCCACCTGATAGCCGACAAAAACAATCGCGCTGTTGGGATCAGAAAGGTATCTTCTTTCATGGTGCAAAATTCTGCCGCCGTTGGACATGCCGGAACCGGCAATAATAATTTTGGGCGATGGAATGTCGTTTATACTTTTGGAATCCGCCACTGTTTCGGTATAACGCAAACCGGGGAAATTAAAAATATTTTTACCGAATTGATGCGCTTCTTTTTTCATATAACCGTGGTATTTTCTGTAGACTTCGGTCATTTTAGCCGCTAAAGGACTGTCAATAAAAACCGGCAGTTGAGGGATAGCACCGGTATTTAAAAGCTTGTTGATTTCAAAAAGCATTTCCTGTGTTCTTTCAATGGCAAATGACGGGATCATCAGAGTGCCGCCGCTATGAACAATGTGCTCAATAACTTCTCTGAAAATCTGGCTTCTTTGATCCATGTCTTCATGCACTCTACTGCCGTAAGCAGACTCAACCACCACATAATCGGCATCCTCAACAAATTCTTTATCCGGCAAAAGCAAAGACGGCGAATTACCCAAATCGCCGGTAAAATATATTTTTTGGTCTTCGCCGTTTTCTTGATACCGGAAACAAATTATGGCTGAACCCAAAATATGGCCGGCATTTAAAAACTCAACAGTCAACTTCAAAGGGCTCCGGGGAACAAGGTTTTTCTCGACGGTGCTCAAAAAACCGTTCCCACTTCGCCCTCGGTCGATTAACTCTATTTCTTGATGATACTTTACACCTTCAACAAGTTTCATCATTGCTTCAATATCTTCCAAGCTGTAAAGCGAGGGATGACCTTCGGCTTTTGCCTCTTCTGTCATTAGTCTGGCGTTGTCCGGCAAAGCTCTGGCGACTAAATCTTTGGTCGGCTCAACAACATAAATTTTCCCCCGAAAACCGTCTTTATATAGTTTGGGCAAACGGCCAATGTGGTCGGTGTGGCTGTGGGTTATAAAAACATAATCAATAGTCTTCGGGTCATATTTAAAAGAAGCATAGTTCAATTCCTCGGCATATTTTGAACCCTGAAAAAGACCGCAGTCAACAAGAATTTTTTTGGAGCCGAAGTCCAGCAAATAATTCGCCCCCGTCACCGACATTGCTCCGCCATAAAAAGTAATTTTCATAATCTAGAAAAGCTTCGCAGACACAGCCTTTTCGGTACTTTCGCTGATTCCAGCGATCAGCTCACTCACTGTTCGCCCGGGTTTCAGGAGGAGTCAGAAAAATTATACTCCTCCTGACCTAGCAAACCTCAGGCTCACAGCGACCTCAAAGGCCATATCTGCTACGCTTTTGCAAGTTAATGCATAAAAAAGTTAGTTACCAGATACCCGATAATTGACATCGCCGCAATCGGCGGCAAGGCGGCCATCGGCCGGCGCTGTTTTTGGCTGACAAAAAGCAAATGAGTAATAAGCAAACCCAAAACGGCAAAGCCGGCGACAAACCAAGCTTGAACGGAAGAAATTCTGGTCAGGGAAGAAATTAAAATTAAGGGCAAAGCAACATCGCCGCTACCTAAAATCATAAACTGCTCGCCGGGCTTGATATCGGCCATCTTCTCTTTGAAACCCGAATTTTCGGAAGGAATAACCAGTCCGAAAATCGCCTGCGCCCGAATCATGCCTTCAGCCATCTTAACCATATGGCCGGTAAAATAGACGGCGACAATATCGTAAACAGATAAAATGGCTAAAATAAAAACAGCCGTTAGGGGAGTCAGGCTTAATCCGACAACCAAACCAATCCCGGCCACACCTAAAACCACGCCTAGATTTTGAAGCCAGACTCTTGATACCTTGACCATCAGAACAACTAACAAAACTGCCGCAATCAAAGCCCAAAACGGAGGTACAAAAGCAAAAAACAGAGCTTGCGAGCCGCTAAAAACTACCAGCCAAAAAAATATTCTAAAAAAAACTTGGCTGACGCGATTTTTTCTGACAGCTAAAAAAATGAATAGCAACAGAAAAACCGACATAAAAATTATATCGGTCAGAGAAAACTGTAAGTTAAGATCGGGGACAACACCGCTGTTTTTAAAGTAAGACAAGTAGCGAAAAGCAACTATAAGCCCGAGAGCTTGGGCGCCGGAAAACAAAATCAGTTCTTTTACAAATACTCTGGCTTTAAGCATGGCCATTTTTACTTTACTATCACCGCTCCCGCTTCATTGGGATTTTTTTCATTGTGATAACTAAAAATGCCCGAAGTTGAAAAAGTGAAAGAAAAAGTATCATCCGGAGCAACATCGCCGCTGTTTTGAAAACCAAAAAAATTGCTTTTGCCTTGAGTATCCGAAACTATTCTTACGGGCAAAAAATCTTTGTTTTGAAACTCAACCAAATCCCCCACGCGTATTCTTAAGTTAGTAGGACTGAAAACTCCGCTGGTATAAAAAACGGAATAAGTCCTTGGAGGACGACTGACTGTTCGGTCTATCTTTGGGTTGGCCGTAGCTTCGTATTGGCTGTTGCCGCCAAAGTAAAGCACGGCAAAAGAAAGCAAAATTAAAAATAAAACGATAAGAAGCCAAGAAAAACCTCTGGGTTCTTTGTTTTCCAGCTTGGTAATTAGATTTTGTTTTATATTAAATCCAAACATAAACAACAGCGTCTGGTTATAATTATAGCATAAAAAAAGATAAAAACACCCCACAGTGAATTTTTCAACCGCCTTTGGCTTTTGCACTTTGCGCGTTTGAAAAATCTATTACGGGGTAAAAATATTTAAAAACTTTTATTCAAAAAGGATTTCAGAGTTTTTGAAACCGCGGCTACCATCTCTTTTTTTCTGATATTGGGTTTATGGTAAACGCAAACCACCGAAAGAGGAACGGTCATTTCCCCTTCGACAAACAAAATAATATTTTCTGCCGGCATTATTATGCCGCCGATTCGTTTGCCGTCTTTTCTCATTTCTTTGACGACATCTTCTATAAAGTTAAGATCCCGGGTTAAAAATACAAATTGCGGGCCAGGTCTTTGGTAAAGACAATTTCCGATATGCTCATTGGAAAAAATGAGCTTCTTAACAAAACAGGCGACTTCATAGTCCGTTTTGCCCTTGCCCCTGTTCCGTTTTTTTGTAGGAAAAGGAAAGAAAATCAAATCAAACCTTTCAACCTCGTCCGGCAGATTTTCGGCAAAATACTGCGCAATTTTTTCGTCCATGTGGGCGATATTCTCGTCCAAAAAAACAAAAACCGGAACCGCTTCTGTCTCCAAACGAATACTCCTGCTTTTTAATGTCCGAGCTTAATAAAAATAAGTTAGCAGATTGCGGAAATTTTGTAAATAAAAAGCGGGTTTTAGCCCGCTCACTGCAAAACAAGTTTTCTGAAGCCAGCGACTTCAAAAACTTTTAGTTGTTTTGCCTCTTTCTTTATTTCCCCGGAAAATGCGTCTTTGGGAAAAATGTAAACTCTTAACCCGCTTTCTGTAGAACTCTTTTGAACCTCTAAGCCTAGAGTCACCGTGCTCGGGACTCCTTCGTAGACATAAGCAACCTGATAGTCGCCGTTGTTTATGTTTTTAGCCGGTTCTCCGTTAAGAGGAACTGCTACAAAGCAAAGAGCTAAAAAAATTACGACTATCAACGGCAAAAAAGAGTCAAAAAAATTGTCTGCAATAATTGCCCTAAAAAAAATTATCAGACAAATTATTATTGTTAGCAGCAATAAAAAAGACATCGATCCCGCATCCATTGTTTTTTCTCCTTATTCTAAAATTTTTAAAACAACTTCTTTATCAGACCAGGGAATCTTTTGACCTCCGCTAACTGCCATGGAGGTTTCCGATCCCTTGCCCGTTATCACCACAGTATCACCTTCTTTGGCTAAAGTCAAGGCTTGTTTTATAGCTTCTTTTCGGTCCAAAATTTTTGCAATTTGGATTTTGTCATTTGGATTTTTTGAAAATCCACTTTCAATCTGTTCTATAATTTCAAGCGGATTTTCATCGTATGGGTCTTCATTAGTCAGAATTATTTCATTGCAGTATTGTGCCGCAATTCTGCCAAATTCCGGCCTTTTCCATTTGTCCCTGCCTCCGCCAGCCGCGCCGAGCACGCAAATCAACCTCCCACCCAACAGCAAATCCTTTTTCAAGGTTTGATAAATCATTTCCAGGGAATCCGGCGTATGAGCGTAATCCACGACAACTTTAAAAGGCTGGCCGGCTTCCACAAACTCCATCCTTCCAGAAACTAAATTAACTTTCGCCAAAGCTTTTTTAATGACTTCTAAACCTACTCCGTAATTTTCAGCAACCGCTACCGCCGCTAAAATATTGTATTTGTTAAAATCGCCCTTGAGTTCGGTTTCCAAACTCAACTTGCTCCAGTCATGCCAGCCATATAAAATCTTTTTATCCGACTTGAACTTTTTGAATCTTTCAAGCAAGGGTTCATCTTCGTTGAAAATATGCGTATGTTTTGTTTTTTTAAATAATTCTTCTTTGGCCCTGATATAGTTTTCAAAAGAGCCGTGGTTTTCAATATGCTCTTTGTAAATATTGGTCAGAACCGCCGAATCAAATTTAATTCCCAAGTGCCTTTTTTGTTTTATGCCTTCCGAAGTCACTTCCAAAACCGCATACTTACAGCCTGCTCTTTTAGCTTCCCACAAAAACTTTTGTATTTTAAAACGGCCGGGCATAGTCATTTTTAAGTTGTTGGACCATTCTTTTTCTCTAATTTTATAGCCCAACGAACCAATCATAGCCACCGGCAGTCTCGCCTCTTCAAAAATTTTTGATATCAAAAAAACTGTGGTTGATTTGCCTTTGGTCCCGGTCACGCCGATAACTTTCATAGACCGAGACGGAAAGCCGTAAGTTAAAGCCCCCGTCCAAGCCAAAGCCCAGTGATAAACCGGCTGGCCAGCCTTAAACAAACGCTTAGGAATAATTTTCCGTCCAAGCTTAAGCAAACCTTCAAGGTCTTTATTTTCTTTGAACATCAATCAAAGCTTAGAACAATTTCAACAATAAAAAAAGTGTGTTTATCACACACCATGTTTTACTTAGCTATCTTCTTATATTCTATTTCAACATTTTCGTCGGGATTATCTCTTTTTGAAATTAGAACAGTCTTGCCAGATGTTCCGTTCTTAAGCATCTCTATAATGTATTGAAGGTCTGCTTCCTGATTAAACCCTGCCCGCTCTTCTGCTGTCAAATTTTCCTTGTGAACAACACCTTTTATTTTCGACCCCATAGTAACATATCTCCATTTAAATCTATCTGTTAAGTTTCCTTGCCAATTTGTAGATTATATACCAAAGATTATTAGTTTGCAAGTCAAACGAACCAGGATGCTCAACAACCTTCCCGCCCCAGCCAAGCTTGAATCTTGTCACTCCCGGCCATTTCTTGGAATCTATGCCCCAAAGATCGTAGAAATTATAATCTGAAGCTTTCAATATTTTGATTATTCCCCAGTGCAATTTATGTGGCGCCATGTATTGCCGGTAGTCATAATCCGAAGCCCCATGCAGATAGTAAGCCGTGTCTTTGTAAGTCAGTAAAATGAGTCCGGCAATTGGCTGGTCTTTATAATAAGCGAGGTTCAACCTTGATGTGATCTCTTTGCCGTCGTTAAAAAATTTAAGAAGCTTTTCGTAGTAGTTTTTGGTATGGGAAGAAAATTTGTCTCTCTTGGAAGTTTTTTTTATTAAATGCCAGAAAGATTCCAAGTCATTACTCTCCTTAATAACAACCTCGTTTTTTTCTGCAACCCTAATGTTGTATCTGGTTTTGTGGTGCATTGAGTCAAGCAAATCGTTTTCGCTTTTGGTTAAATCAACTACAATTGTCCTTGAAGGCTGCATCTCTTTTTTAGATTTTTTGAATTTATGTTCAGCAAGAATTTGAGCCATATTGTCGGCCAAAGGTTCCGCTTTAACAAAAATTGATTTTTCTTTTTTTGCCAAATCTTTCAGCCATAAAACAAAATTGCTGATCGGGTTTTTTAAACCGCCGGCCATTGAGTTAAAATCCATTTGCGGTCCGTGGGGGATATAGAGATAACTTTTTTTGAAAGGCAAAGGCAATTTTATAACTCCTGCTTTAATGCCTTCTCTGTCGTATTCAAAAACAGATCTCCCAAAAGACTTTTGAAATTCTAACCAATCTTTTGACTGGAGAAAGGTTGGGAGCATAGTAATTCTAAATTCGTTTTTACTAAGAAACGATATCCGATTTCAGGTTAGTTAAACTTTTTCCGCTTTCTTCTATTTTCCCAGTGACTAAATACAAAAACCCGTTCTTTTGTCCAACGACGAAACAGCACAGGGTATCCGCTTCCTCTTGGCTCAAATAAACCCCGTCTTTGTCCTCAAGCAGCAACGCTAAGTCATCGGAAGAAACAGAAAATTTTTCCGCAACAACTCCTTTGATTTGAGATTCAAAAGATTTAGCGAGTCCGTGTAGATTTATTGTTTTTTTATTGTCTTGTTCCATATTTTTAAATTTAGGCTGCTTTTTTCTCAACACCTTTCATGCTCTTCAAAAGTTTGGCACTGTCAATTCTAATGGCATTGAAAGCGGAAAAATTTTCTTTAAACTGGTTAAAAGAAAGTTCAATCGGTTTTGAGGTATCCCATGGGTTAGCAAGGTTAACCATCTTTTTTTCTGTATCCACGCTGGAAATCGAGTAAGCATGATTGGGTACTAAAAATTCTAAAGTTTTTTTTGTTCTACGGCGTCCAGCTATACCACTGGTGTCGGGTTTAGTTGATGTCGTAGCCATATGTACTTCCGGGTCAAAATTTTCTAAATAGTGATCCAGATAGGCCATGTTTCTCTCATCAAGAGAACTCAGTCCTGGGTACTCCCATTCTTTCTCGCTTTGATTAAATATAGCAGAATTAAGACTATATTTTATAAAGCTATCTCCTCCTAATGATAGCAAAACTTCGTCTCCCCAGCCGCCTTCGGCAGCTAACCTGTCCACACTGCCAAATTTTTGTTTTATAAAAGCGGCTTCCAAAACCTGCAACCCTTCTTTACCTTTTACCGGCATCAGCTTTCTTCTCAAATCCGGCATGATTTTGTCTTTTTCGCTTCGTTTTAGAAATTGCCTATTCTTTTGCGGTAAAAGTTCTTCCGGGGTGATTCTAATCATTTGTCCGTTTTCGCTCATGAGCGGAACTCGCACTTGCCACGAACCGTCAGGAAGTTTCTTCATTGATGACCTGCAAATCATTTCAAAATGGGGCGAACGGCTCATTGCGTGAATTGCCGCCACCACATAACAATCTCCTACATTTTGCTGTTTCAAATCAGCGCGAATTTCAAATTTTTTTGATGAGAAATTAGCGTCAAAGTCCTCTTTAGACATTGAAAGCAGGCCCCTTGCTTCCAAAAGCTGGTCGCGCTTTCTTTTAGCTTCCTCAATAACAGGCTTGCTTATTTCTCGCTGTTCGTGTTTCAGATAATCTTTTAACTCTGCATATTCTGGCCCTTCGTTGGTTTCCGATTTTTCCTCCGATTTTTCCGTAGCGGTATCGGCGGTTTTTTCTTTGGCTAGCAACCCTGAAAATTTTTCTTTCAATCTGCCGAGCAAGCTGTTTGCTTCGTCTCTAATTTTCACCAGACGTCCAGATAGTCTAACTTCTTCGCGGACGGACTCAAAATCTTCCGTTGACAAACCTATGTTCTGCTCAATACCGCTTATTCGTTGTTGGCCATCTGTAATTAGTTCAGCAGTTTTGCTTTCGGCAGACTGAATGTTTTTTGATGCAATTTCGACAGGGTTTATTTTTTCTTCTCTATGTTCGGCCGTTTCATTGCCTTTATTTTTCAGCAGCTCGGTAAATCTTATTCCTACGCCAGGTTCGTACTTCAACAGCTCTTCTTTTTTGGGTTGCTCTGCTTTTTTCATAAAATTATTCTTTTGCGCCCAGCTGTTCTTTCAGACGCAGTATTTTACGCTGTTCCAATTTTTCACGGTATTCTCTTATAAGCTGCTCCTGTTCTTTTTTAAGCAAATCCAACTTGGCAAGAAATTCTTGATATTCTTGTTCAATCACTATCGTGTTGTTTATAGGAGATTGTGATTTCATGATTCTTATTTTTTACTCTTACCCAAAATTTTTAACGCCTCTTTAATTTTATCTTCCGAGGTCTTGGCATCTGTTGAGACTTCTTTTAGCGCTTCCCTGCCCTGATAAGCGGAGTAGCCAAGAGCAACCAAAGCGTCTATCGCCTCGCCTTCGGAAGCAAAGTCTCTATCTTGGCCCACGCCAAGGTTTTTTTCTAACAATTTGTTTTTTAGCTCCAAAATTATGCGCTGGCTGGTTTTAGAGCCAATGCCCGACAACTTCCTTAAATAATTATCGTCGCCCTTGATAATTGCCAGCTGCAAGGTTTGCAGGTCAACAGCCGAAAGTAAACCCTGCGCTGATTTCGGACCTACTCCCGACACAGTCAAAAGCAGTTGAAAAAAAGCTAATTCTTCCGGTTTTTCAAAGCCGTAAAAGTCAAAAGTCCCTTCCCGCGAATTGAAATTGGTGTATACAAAAAGCTTGACTTGTGAGCCTACTTTTGATAAAATACCATGAATTCTTTCTGGCAATATGACCCTATAGCCTAGCCCGCCGGTATTTACAATGATAGACCGCTCTGAAACCGCCTCAATTGTGCCTGAAATGAAAGAAATCACGAATTAATTGTAAAACTTAAAGTGTAAACTGTAAAGCAAGAAAATGTAGGAATACAGGCTTTTGATTTTCAATATGGCTGAGCAGTAATAAATAAACGAAGATTTCTGAAATCAAGGCCGGCAACAAAAATTAGGAGGGATGGTTTCGACCGGTCACCTAATTTTTGTCGGCTTGATGAAGAAATCAAGTATTATTTATCTGCGAGGTCCATCTGAAAAGAAAAAGCCTGTATTCCGAAAAAAGTAAATGTTTAAACTCACATCAAAATTTAAACCGACCGGCGACCAGCCTCAAGCAATTGAGAAGCTTACGGCTGGCTTGAAAAGCGGCCTAAAGCACCAAACTCTTTTGGGTGTAACCGGTTCGGGCAAAACTTTCACAATCGCCAATGTTATTGCTCAGGTTAAAAAACCAACTCTGGTAATTTCCCCAAACAAAACCTTAGCCGCCCAGCTCTATCAGGAATTCAAGGAGTTTTTTCCGAATAATTCTGTTCACTATTTCGTCAGCTATTACGATTACTATCAGCCGGAGGCTTACATTCCCCACACCAATACTTACATAGAAAAAGATTCCCGCATTAACGAAGAGATTGATAAGTTGCGCCACGCCGCCACCCAAGCTCTTTTAACCAGAGATGATGTAATTATAGTGGCTTCGGTTTCCTGCATCTATAACCTCGGCTCGCCTGAAGAATACAAAAAAATGAGTCTGGAAATTTTTGAGGGTCAGAAAATGAGCAATCAAGAATTGCAAAAAAATCTTTTGCGCCTGCAATACGCCCAAGACATAGAGTTAAAAAGAGGCAAGTTTAGAAAAACACGGGATGAATTTGAAATTATACCGGCCACCGGCGATAAAATATTTAAAATTAAGATTCTGGGCAATAAAGTTAAGAAAATTTCGGTTGCCGAAAACTTTGATTTGGATTCTCTTGATCTGGACGAACTGAAATACCAACGAATCATAGAAACAAAAATTTTTCCCGCTAAATACTGGATTGCGCCCCAGAATAAAACGGCTTTAGCCTTGAGCAATATCCGAGCCGAACTGGAAAAACATGTGGCTAAACTAAAAAAAGAAGGCAAAGCGGAAGAAGCCTGGCGGCTTAAAGAAAGAACTGAATTTGACATAAACATGATAAAGCAAAACGGCTACTGCCACGGCATAGAAAACTATTCGCGCCACTTGGATTTCAGAAATCCCGGCGATCCGCCCTATACAATGCTGGACTTTTTTAAGTTCAAAGGAGATTTTTTGACTATAATTGACGAGTCGCATATTACCGCTCCCCAAATCAGAGGCATGTTCCACGGCGACCATTCCCGCAAAGCCACGCTTATAAAACACGGCTTCCGATTGCCTTCGGCAATTGATAACCGGCCGTTAAAATTTGGGGAATTTTCTAAAAGAGTAAGTCAGACAATTTATGTTTCAGCAACTCCCAACGTTTTTGAGTTAAAAAAATCAGGCAAAAAAGGCTTGGCTGAACAGTTGGTCAGACCCACCGGATTGCTTGACCCGACGATTGAGATCTTCCCCACCAAAGGCCAAATCCCCCATCTCATTTCAGAAATAAAAAAGAGGATGGCTAAAAAACAAAGAGTTTTGGTTACCACTCTAACCAAAAGAATGGCCGAGGACTTGGCAGAATATCTGGCTGACGAAAAAATAAAAGTCAACTACATACATTCCGAGATTAAAACTCTCAAACGGCTGGAGATTATACACGACTTGCGTTTGGGAAATTATGATGTAATCGTGGGGGTTAACTTACTGCGGGAAGGCTTAGACCTGCCGGAAGTTTCTTTGATAGCGATTTTAGACGCTGACAAAGAGGGTTTCTTGCGCAACGCCACCACTTTGATTCAAACAATGGGCCGGGCGGCCAGAAACATAGACGGCCATATTGTTATGTACGCCAACAAAACCACTAAGTCCATGGAATCGGCCATTAGAGAAACTCTGCGGCGCCGGAAAGCGCAGGAAAAATATAATTTAAAAAACAAAATTACGCCCGCCACGGTTTTTAAAGAGATTAAAAAAAGCGACTTGCCGGCATCTACAGCACCTAAGATTATCTACGCCGGTTATGATTTTTCAAAAACTTCCAACTTCACTTCGGCAAGAGTGAGGCTAAACGAATTGCAAAAAGAAATTGATAGAGCTATTAAAAAACTGGACTTTGAAAGAGCGATGGTAATTAGAGAGCAGATGAAGGAGTTGAGAAAACAGGTTTAAAAACTACGTCACAGCACCTCTTCGTGACTTCAGAATCCCCAGCGAGGATTCTTCATCAGAAAAAGTTGCTCGTCTTGTCAAGAGCCCTTCGACTCGCTTCGCTCGTCTCAGGGTCGTTGACAAACCGTGCCCCTCGCCCCGTACGAGAGTCTGAAACAAACGAAACAAAATGTTTATAAAGTTAATCGTAAAAACTAACACTCTCGTACGGGGCTCGCAACTTTTACTGCCCTCAGAGGCACTGTAACTCCGTTTTTAATCTAATTTTTGTCCATTTGAAGCACCCCCCCGGCCATATTCGACGGAAAGCAACTGGGCTTCGCTTCTCAAAAAGATATTGAAACACGGTATCTACAACATATTTAAACCGCCTGGACCCACTTCGCATGATATTGTTGACCAGATCAGAAAGATTAGTAGCGAAAGAAGAGTGGGGCATGCCGGCACGCTTGACCCTTTTGCGGAGGGAGTTTTGATTGTGGCTGTGGGACGGGAGTATACCAAGAAGCTCGGACAATTTTTGAAGCAAGATAAAACTTATCAAGCAGTGATTCGCCTTGGCGCTGTTTCTGACACTGGAGATTTAACTGGACATATAAAACAAATAGAATCTCAAGAGATCTCTAGTGGCAAATCAGCTATACTACCTACCTTCGACCCTCGACTTGTCGCTCGGGAGTTTTCAGGTAGGTGTATAGCTGATTTGCCTAAAGTTAAAGAAACTTTAAAAAAATTTAAAGGAGAAATATGGCAAACTCCCCCCTCGTTTTCAGCCATCAAGATTAAAGGTAAAAAAGCCTATGAACTTGCCCGCAAAGGAATTATTCCTGAACTTAAACCGATAAAAGTAAACATTTACTCCATCAAAATTTTAAAATATAAATGGCCGTTTTTGGAAATTGAAACAAAAGTATCTTCCGGAACTTATGTGCGCTCACTAGCAAACGACATTGGCAAAGAACTAAAAACCGGCGGCTATTTGGAGAAATTAGTCAGAACAAAGGTGGGAAAATACAACTTGACAAAAAGTTTGTCAACAAATAAGCTAAGGTGAGCAAATTAAAAAAGGGTAAAGCAACAATGAATAACAAAAATGGGAAAGAGAAATCTATTTTCTTAGGAAAAGATACATTAACTTTGCGATCTTTTACTGATGTTCTCTTGCCAGAAGCCTGGCATTATGGCCCGCAACATAAACTTGCTCCGATTGGCGACAACTATAAAATGATCATGTCTGTCGGCATAACCCCAGATCATATAAGATTTACTTGCCCTTGGTGCCATTTCTGCTTTGAAATTGAGTGGACCCCAGGAATGCCGCTTGAAAAAATAGCTGAACAAGTCAGAAACACTATTTCTTCTCAAAGCCACGACTAAAAACCCAGAAATGGGTTTTGTTTTTGCTTAAAAACTGAAACTTGCAAAAGTAGGTAAATATGATAGACTTCTAAAATTAAATAAAGAGTTAAACGCCGCTGACAAAAGAGCGGCCAGCAAGTTTTATGCCAATAACTCAATCAGCCAAAAAGGCCCTAAGACAATCAAAGAAAAGAATGATCCAGAACCTCGCTTTCAAGAGGAAATTTAAGGTAGCAGTTAAAGAATTCAGAAAAGAAGTTTTGGCCGGTAATTTAGAAAAAGCCAAGAGCCTGCTGCCTACGGTCTATCAGTCGGTAGATAAGGCCGCCAAAAAAGGCGTTATCAAGAAAAACACCGCCAGCAGGTACAAATCAAGGCTGACACA
>CAYZNJ010000002.1:0-40911 GCA_964479745.1 uncultured Candidatus Saccharibacteria bacterium | reverse complement strand
CGCCGAGGTCCTTCGGACTCGCGACCTTGTCGCGAGCGAGACTTCGTACGGGATTCATCGTGCTTAGGTCAATCGGATCTTGAGCCGGCAGGACGCTTGTTTGAGCTATTTCCATAATGTTCAAGTATCCTACATTATTTTCCAAATAAGGGCAAGCCGGCTAATTTTTGATGTTGAACCGCTCCATATTATTTGGTATAATGACTGCATATGACATTAAGCTGGCTGGGGCATAGTTGTTTTCGTCTTGAGGGCAAAGAAGTCTCTTTGCTTGTTGACCCATTTTCCAAGGAAATCGGACTAAAGCCGCCCAGAATCAAAGACCAGATTGTTTTGGTAACTCATGACCACTACGACCATGCTAACATAGAGGGGGCGGAAGCGGAGACAATGATAATTAAAAATCCGGGCGAGTATGAAGTCAAAGGAGTTTACATTCAGGGCATACCTTCTTTTCACGATAACGCCGGCGGCGCTGAACGGGGACCGAACACGATTTACTCCATTAAGTTTGAGGATGTTGTTATTTGCCATTTAGGAGATCTGGGTCAGGAAAGTCTGGACGAAAAACAACTTGACCTTTTAGACAATGTTGACGTTCTGCTTATTCCGGTTGGCGGCAAATATACCATCGGCGCCAAAGAGGCGGTCAAAATCATCGGCCAGATTGAGCCTAAAATAGTCATTCCGATGCATTATAAAGTTCCGGGTTTGAATGTGGATATAGAGCCGGCTGACAAGTTTTTAAAGGAAGTCGGGTTGGCTCAGGAAAAATTAGACAAGCTAAAAGTTAGCGCCAAGACTTTGCCGCAGGAAGAAATGAAATTAGTTTTACTAAATTACTAATGAGCAAATTATTACAAGAAATCCGTCAGCAGCCGGAGCATATAAGACACATAATGATGTGGCTTTGCGTAGTGATAACTTTTTCTTTGGTTGGTTTTGTTTGGTTTAAATCAACGCAAGCGAAGTTTGTGGCCATGTTGCATTCCGAAGAAGTAAGGCAGGAAATTGACCCGACGCGCTTTGCCGACAGGGATGTCAAAAAACTGACCGAGTTAGCCGTAAAAAACGCTAAGGAACCGGAATCTCCCTTTGCTTCTATTGGCAACGCCTTTTCTTTGCTCAAAGCGAGCATTATTGATTTAATGGGCAGCAGCAAAACGGAATTTGATTTGGAAAAGAAAAGAGACTCTGCTAAAGGGATATTTAACCAGTCGAACAATAAGGGATTACCATTGTCGGAATTCAAGTAACTCTCGCTTTAAAAGTTAAATTAAAATTAATACTTAATTTTCTGTTACCGTGGAAGAAAAAAATAAACCAAAACAAAGCAATATTGAGTCTCGGGAAATTACCGAGGAGATGCGCGATTCTTATTTAGCTTATGCGATGAGCGTTATCGTTTCTCGCGCTTTGCCCGATGTCAGAGACGGTCTCAAACCGGTTCACCGGAGGATTTTGTATGCGATGAACGAAATGGGGCTTCGGCATAACGTAAAATTTGTAAAGTCTGCCAGAATCGTCGGCGAATGTTTTGAGGAAAATACCCTTGTTCTTACTTCGAAAGGCATTAAGCGTATAAAGGATATAAAAAAAGGCGATAGAGTTTATACTCAAAATAAAATAAGAAGGGTCGCAAACCTATTTGTTATGCCACCCAAGCCTTTAAATAAAATCACTCTTTCAAATGGCCTGTCAGTTACGGCCACTTCTTCACAAAAATTTAAAGTTTTTACAAACAAAGGAGAGTTTCAGTGGAAAGAAGCAAAAAATTTAAATGCGGGCGACTGGCTGACTATCAGATCTAAATATCCTGACAGAGTCGGTGTTCAACTCTCGTTTTATAAAGGAAAGAAGAAAAAATTTAGCGAAGAACTGGGCTATATTCTCGGTATGCTCATTTCCGACGGCTGGATTACTGCTGACTATGGTTCAAGAAAAAGCAGGAGGCTTGGCTTTGTGTCCAGCGAGCAGCCCATAGTCGCAAAAGTCCAACAATGTTTTAAGCACGAGTTTGGTTATGTGCCAACAATAGAAACTAGAAGTTCCGAGATAAGATTAAAAGACGGCAGAAAGTCTCTAAGTATTGTGTATGTTTTGAGAATTAACAGAAAAGAAATTTGTGATTATCTTATTAACGAGTTTTCTATACCGCTTAGTTTTAAAGCTTTCAGCAAATTTATACCTGACAAAATTTTTCAAGCTCCGCGAAGTGTTATCTTCGCTTTTATTTCCGGTTTATTGGACGGGGATGGAAGTGTGGCTAAAAACAGAGCAGTGATCAACTACGCTTCTTCGTCGGAGAAACTCATCAACCAGTTGCAAGTACTTCTCCAATACCTCGGTATTTTTAGCAAAAAATATACTTACAAAAAAACGACTCCTTCTATGGTTAATGGACGTACGGTTAAAGCCAATACTTTTGGGAAAGTGCTTGAGATAAGAGGAGATGAGGTCCAAAAATTAGCCAAAGAACTAAAACTTTTTTCAACTTATAAACAAAATCGGCTGGAAAGGATAAAGGCAGAGAATATTTACAGGCATTGGTCTAGTTGGGGCATTTTGCCTTACGGAGGGCAACTTATCTTTTCAGAGCTTTCAAAACAGCATCTTGGCGGCGGTTGGTATTCAGGAATGGACGGCAGCAAATTTAGAATGGGAATCAAGTATCATACTGGCGCAAAGTTAAGGTACTCATCTGATTTGCAAGAAAAACCTTTGCGACTTCGTCAAATAACCGAACTTTATATTGCCGAGAAGCTAAAAAAAATTAATTCTCCTCTTTCCGGACTTATAGATGAACTGACGAATAACGATATAAGATTTCTTTACGTGGAAAAAATAGAAAATGCTAAACCGGAAACAACATACGACATTGAAGTTGAGGGTGACCATGAGTTCTTGGCTAACGGTATTGTTGCACACAATTGCATGGGTAAATATCATCCGCATGGAGATGCGGCGATTTACGACTCTATGGTCAGAATGGCCCAAGATTTTTCACTTCGCTATCCGTTGATAGACGGACAAGGGAATTTTGGAAGTTTAGATTCCGACCCGGCTGCCGCGCAGAGATATACGGAAGCCCGTTTATCTAGTGTAGCCGAGGGCTTACTGGCCGACTTAGACAAAGAGACGGTTGACTTTGTTGATAATTATGACGGCAGTAGGAAAGAGCCGGTGGTTCTGCCTTCGGTTGTGCCCAATCTTTTGATCAACGGCTCAATGGGGATTGCCGTCGGTATGGCAACCAACATCCCCCCGCATAACTTGTCCGAAGTTTTAGACGGCCTTGTTTATATGATAGACCGTCCCGATGCCGATGTTGCCGAGTTGTCGCAATTCATCAAAGGTCCCGACTTTCCCACTGGTGGCACGATTTACAATGAAAGAGATATTATTAACACCTACGCCAGCGGCAAGGGGCCGATAATTATGCGCGCCAAAGCCGAGATAGTAGAAGGTAAGAAAGGTTTCCAAATTGTGGTTACCGAAATTCCTTATCAGGTGAACAAAGCAGAGCTGATACAAAAAATTGCTGAATTGGCGACGGGCAAGGAGAAAAAAATCGACGGCATCAAAGACGTGCGTGATGAATCCGACAAGGACGGCATCAGGGTTGTGGTTGACTTAAAACAAGATGCTTTTCCTAAAAAAATACTTAACCAGCTTTTTAAATACACCGAATTGCAGAAAACCTTTCATGTTAACATGCTGGCTTTGGTTGACGGCATTCAGCCACAGACTTTAAGTTTGAAAATGGCGCTGGAAAAGTTTCTTGAACATCGCCGAAATGTGGTTATCAGGCGCACTCAATTTGAGCTTGGCAAAGCCAAAGACAGAGCGCACATCTTGGAGGGCTTAAAGGAGGCCCTTGACCATATTGATGCCATTATCAAACTCATCAGAGCGTCAGCTTCGCAAGAGGAAGCTCTAAAAAACCTGATGAAAAAATTCAGCTTTACTGAAAGGCAGGCGACGGCAATTTTGGAAATGAAACTGCGGGCTTTGGCCGGTTTGGAAAGAAAAAAAGTGGAAGATGAGCTGAAAGAAAAAAAGACCCTGATTGCTTATCTTGAGGATCTGCTGGCCCATCCCAAAAAGATTTTAGGCGTTATCAAAGAAGAGTTTATCCAACTCAAAGCCAAATACGGCGATGAGAGGAAAACCAAAGTTGTGAAATCGGCTTTGAGGGAAGTTGGCGAAGAAGAGCTGATGCCGGAAGAAGACAGTTTGTTTATGGTTACCCAAAGCGGCTATATCAAGCGCATGGCGCCGGAGAATTTAAAAATCCAGAAAAGAGGCGGCAAAGGATTGATTGGCATGGAGACAAAAGAGGAAGACATTGTTAGCCAATTTTTTATGGCTAATACCCATGACAACATTTTATTTTTCACCAATTCCGGACGGGCTTTTCAGACAAAAGGCTACGAAGTGCCGGAATCAAGCCGGCAGTCAAAGGGCAAAGCAATCGTCAACTTTTTAAATATTTCACCGACTGAGTTGGTTACCGGAGTTGTGCCGATTCCCAAGCAAAGCAAAGGCATGTATCTTTTCATGGCGACCAAAAACGGGGTTGTTAAAAAAGTTGCCATGTCTGACTTTGAAAAAGTCAGAACCAACGGCTTGATTGCCATCAAACTTAAAAAAGACGACGAATTAAAATGGGTCAGAAGCACTTCGGGTAAAGACGAAATTGTTTTAGCTACTTCCGACGGCAACTCAATCAGATTTAAAGAAAGCGATGTCAGGCCGATGGGGCGGGCGGCTTCTGGAGTAATCGGCGTTCGGTTGGAAAAGGAAGCCAAAGTTGTCGGCATGGAAGCCGTTTCGGCAGAAATTCCGGAAAAAGACTTAAAGTTATTGGTGGTTATGGACAAAGGCTACGGCAAAAGAACCGAGTTGAGATTTTACAAGGTCCAGCATCGCGGCGGCAGGGGAATTATGACGGCAAAAATTACTGCCAAAACCGGCCAGATTATCTCGGCGCATATTGTAAATCCGGAAGGCAAAGAAATAATCGCGGTTTCTCAAAAAGGCCAAGTGATAAAAACTTCATTGGATAGCATCTCTGTTTTGGGTCGGGCGACTCAAGGCGTTCGCATTATGAAACTCGCTCCCGGCGACTCGGTAGCTTCGGTTGTGGTGGTCTAAAACAACAATTGTTGATTATTTTCTGTTTGTAGTCAGATATGTGTGCTAAAATAGTAGCATGCCTAGTCTTGCAGTGCTGACAGCAGAAAATTTTGTTATGCCTGCATTGCCCACCGGCAGTGGCGGTTTTATGAGTCCAGATATTATTGTGGAATCTTTTGGTTTACAGCCGGGCATGAAAGTGGCTGATTTTGGCTCCGGCGCCGGCTACTTTACGATTCTGATAGCTCAAAAAATCGGTGAAAGCGGGGTAGTTACCGCAGTAGATATTTTAGAAAGTGCTTTAGAAACTGTTAGAGCGAAAGCCGCAGTCGGCGGTTTCAAGAACTTACAGACAGTCAGAGCCGATCTGGAAGTTTTGGGTGGTTCCGGCTTAGCTGATGATTCTCAAGACATTGTTTTACTGGCAAATATATTATTTCAATCGAACAAAAGATCAGAAATAGTTCAGGAGGCGAAAAGAGTTTTAACTTCCAACGGGCTTCTGATTTTTATTGATTGGAAAAAAGGCGGCGGCGGAGTTGGTCCGCCCGACGCCAACAGAGTTGATGCTCAAGAAATAAAATCAGTTTTTGAAAGTCAGGGACTGTCTTTTGTCAGAGAAATAGACGCGGGCGCTTTTCATTTCGGACTTATCTATAGGAAATAACGCTTCATGGACTTATCTCAAAATAAACTTGTTCTAATTGCCGGGGGCTTAGTTATTGCTACTTTGGTTTTGGTAACAATAATTTTTTTAAGCCGCGGTTTTGGTCCGAGCGGTGGCGGCGGACAACCGGCCCAACTCCAGTTTTGGGGTGTTTTTGACGGTACCGACACTTTTCGGCAAAGCATCAGCGGTTATCAGGCAAAAAATCCCCAAGTAAGTATTACTTACCGTCAGTTCAGTTACGAGGACTACGAGAAAGCTTTAATCAACGCTTTCGCCTCCGGCAAAGGACCGGATATTTTTATGATTCAAAATAACTGGCTGGCGAAGTATCAGGACAAAATCGCTCCTTTGCCCCAGCAGATTCCCGACCAAAAAATACCTCTCTTTACTCTTAAAGATTTCCGTGACCAGTTTGTGGATGTGGCTGAAAAAGATTTAGTGGTTGGCAACGATATTTACGCTTTGCCGATTTATGTTGATTCTCTGGCTCTCTATTATAACAAAGATATTTTCAACAATTTGGGCATTACCCGTCCGCCGCAAACTTGGCAAGAATTTAATGAAGATGTGGAGAAAATTACTATCGCTGATTCAAATAGCAACATATCCCGCTCCGGTGCGGCTATCGGCACAGCCAGAAACATCAACCGCTCAACCGATATCTTGTCTCTTTTGATGATGCAAAGCGGCGTACCGATGGTTGACGATGTCCACACCGGCGCTGATTTTTCTAAAATTGTTGACGGCAAAGATCTAGGCCAAGTAGCCCTGCAATATTATACCGACTTTGCCAATCCAAGTAAGAGAGTTTACACATGGAACGACGGCTTGCACTATTCAATAGACGCTTTTCAAGAAGGCGCTACGGCCATGATGTTTAACTATTCTCATCAGACGGCTTTATTGCGGTCAAAAGCTCCGAGACTTAATTTTGCCGTTGCTCCTATGCCGCAACTGGAGCCGGGGCAGTCAACAAGCTATGCCAACTACTGGGCGCCGACAGTTTCTAAATTTTCTCCGGTCAGTCAGCAAGCTTGGGAGTTTTTGGTTTACCTTAGTTCTGTTGAGGGAGTAATACCTTATCTTAACTCTGCCAACAGGCCGACAGCTAGGCGCGATCTCATAGACCAGCAGAAAGATGATCTGGATTTGGGAGTTTTTGCAAAGCAGGCGCTTAGCGCGAAGTCTTGGTATCAAGTTGACAGTTTAGTTATTGAAAATATTTTGGCGGATATGATTGAAGATGTTAATTTTGCGCGCGAGTCAATTCCTGAAGCTCTGCGGACAGCCGAAAATAAAATTACGCTTTTGATGCAGCGGCGGTAATAAATTATTACCAACATTCCAAATCAAGCATAGCCGACACTGCTTTTGAAGGCTCTGCGGGCTGTGGATTGCTCGCGAGTCTTGTTTTTAGCCCATTCGTCTGCGAATAAGATAAAAACAAGACGAGCTGGTTGGAAAGAGTATAATTTTCTTACTCTTTCCAAATCCACAGACCGCAAAGAGCGAGCTTTTTCGCTGGAAAAAAGCGAGCGTCCGTAAAAAGCAGTGTTGGCGAAGCTTAAGTTGATGCGTAGAAATTTTTTAAAATGCATATAATACGCAACAAATTATTTTTAGTTTTTCTTCTGACTCTAACCCTTTTTTCCGTTTGGGCTACTAACGCCTTGGCTCTTGATCCTCTCGTGCCTTGCGGCAGGACCGGACAGCCGGCTTGCACCACTTGCGACCTTTTGGTTTTGGGGAAAAATATCAGCGATTTTGTTTTGTTTTATCTGGTGCCGGCGCTGGCGGCTTTGTTTTTCATTTACGCCGGATTTTCTATTTTGCTGGGCGGGGGAATACCTTCGCGAGTTCAAGCCGGGCAGAATATTTTTCGGACGACCGCTTACGGTCTGATGATAATTTTTCTGGCTTGGCTGATAGTCAACACAACTTTGCGCACCATCGCCGGCGACCAGAACGTTGCCGAAGATTGGTGGAAACTTGAATGTAAAGAAGTTGTTTCGGTGGCCACCACCACAACAACTGAAACTACGACAACAACGACGGAGACAAGCGAAACAACTACCTCAACCACCATGGCATCAGGTTCCACAACTACTTCTTCTACGACAACTACTCAACCCAGTTCTACTACAACAACCGTTCGTGGCGGTTCAACCACAACTACCGTCAGACCCGGTACGACCACAACGACTGCCCGGCCGGGTTCTACTACCACGACTTTGTCTCCAGCTTCTACGACCACAACCAAGCCGCCAACTACTACCACGACTACAAAACCCTCAACAACCACAACAACTGTAAGACCCACCACGACTACTACGCTTGGAACTTTGGCTTGTATGTTTCAGGGAACTAATTACAGCACTTTTAATCTTTGCAACGGACAAAGAAGACCTGGTGGCTGTGGCAACTCCTCTTGTTCACAATATTCAGCTTCAATAAATCGTTACGCCGGAGGCGCCGCTTCAGCGACGGTTCTCAAGGCTTTTATGGTTATTGAATCGGACTGTAATATCAGAGCGGGCACATCTTCTTCTTACGGGCTGATGCAGCTTCGTCCGGAAACTGCTAATATGTTTAAGTCGGCTTGCGGCGTAACAGAGAATATTACTTCTTCTTGGCTTACTAATCCTGCAAATGCCGATAAAAGCATCTGTATCGGAGCCGCGTTTATCAGATCACTGGCGGCTGGTACTTGCGGATCGGAACCGCGCAATATTTACGCCGGATATAATGCTGGTCCGGGCAACTGTGCGGCTAGCAGTGACTGTGCAAGTGAGCAAAGCTGCGGTGGCGGAACGAAAAAGAGATGGGAATGTCCTTACGACAACCCCCAACACACAGTTTGTAACACTGGAATGTATGAAACCAAACAAGGAGCGACCTATATAAATTATTGTTTGAATAACCTGGGATTTTAATATGACTTTCAAAAAAAATGTAATCTCGGCTTTTTTTATAATTTTTCTGGGAGTTTTCGGTTTGGTTGGCAACTCTTTGTCAGACAGTGTTGGATTTCAGGATGCCGGCTTTACTTATTCTTTTCATCTTTACCTTGACCAGCAGAGTAAGTTAATTAAAGACCGTGATTTTTCATTCCCCTTTGACTTAATAGCCAAAGAGTACGATAAACCGGAGTCGGGAACCCCGGTTTATAAAGGAGAAATTTTGTCGGTGCGGGGCGCGGTTTTGGCGGACTTTGAATTCTATCCCAAGACTGGCAAGGTAACTGTTGAAGCTCCATATTTTGCCAATGCCAAAACAGCAAATTTCTACAACCCGGACAATGTCAAACTTTTGGAGATAGATCTGGCTCCCGGCGGACCGGTTTGCAACGAAGATGGAATTTGTAATTCAGACACAGGAGAAAACAACCAGAATTGTCCCAACGACTGCAAAGTTGCGCCGACTACAACTATAACTCCTAAGCCAACCCCGCCAACCTTACTTAGCAGAATATTTTCACTTACTAACTTGCTGGGTTTATTGATTGTAGTTGCATTGGTTTTTCTATTTCGCTGGCTTAAAAATAAAAAACAAAATGTTGCACTGCCGCCCCAAATTTAATAAGTTTTTTTTCATCGTATTTTTTGCTTTTTTGTTGGGCGGTTTTGCTTACGCCCAAGAAAACATAATTTTTGAAGCGCGCTACTTAGACGGGCCTTTTGCCGGCCAAGAACCTTCCGGCGGACTGGAGCCGCAGGCAAATGTTGCTCTGGTCGCCGGTTTTTCCGGTTCGGACGAATCTTGCGGAGGGAGTTCCGGTTATAGCCTCTTCCACACAATGACTCATGCAAAGAGTGGAGACGCAACAAATCTTGAGTACTTGGCAAAAGGAGAAGGACCGGACATTGAATTTGAATTTAACTCCGGCTCGCCGGGCCAGAAAAATATCTACTGGCCGGTGTTTTATTGCTGGAGCAGCAGCGTTCCCGAAGTCGCTTTGGGCAGCAGGGAAACGCGCACGACCAAACAGTGGACTGTTGCCAACAGGTTCGACATGACTACGGTTGGCGGATCTTGCAGTTTTTCCAACGCGGAATGGAACAAATCCAGCGCCAGTGTCGGCGACACAGTATCTCTGAAAGTCAAAGGCAATAATCCGGGATGCAATGGTACGAGTTTCGGTTTTGAAATTTGGCGGGGCGGCAAAGACTTGGGCAACAGGCTGGAAACGACGATAAACTCTTCTTTTCCAACCGCCGGCAGTCCGCCTTTGACAGCTACGGTTGATTGGAAAGTTGCCGGCAGCCAGAAATACGCTTTCAAGATTCGTTTGCCGAATGGCGGACCGGATAATTGCGCCCGAACAACTGGCGGCTTGTGTTTATGGTCAAGCGATCTAACTGTTGGCGGAGCAGTTGCCTCAACTAGCACTAAAATAGTTTCCTTGGAATTCAAAAATCCATTATCGGCGAAAGACTTTAGGGAATTGATTGATGCTTTGTTAAACTGGATTTTCTGGCTGGCTATTCCGATTGCCGTGATTATGATTCTTTTTGCCGGTATTACTATGATGGGTTCTCAAGGAGATCCGGAAAAATTCGGTCAAGGCAGAAAAATACTTCTTTGGGCGGTAATTGGTTTGGCGGTTATTTTTATCGGCGAGGGATTTATCGCTCTAATTGAGAGCATCCTTAATCTTGGAAAATAAGAACGGTAGGTTATAATTAGAGTCAACCATAATGGCAGGAAATAAAAAAATACTGTTTTTAATTATATTCTTAGTCGCTTTCTTTAGTGTTTTTATTTTTACCGGCAGACAAAGTTTAGCGGTATCTAAGTTCGGTGAGTCTTGTTCTAAAGCCAGCGACTGCGTCTCCGGTCTTTTGTGTTCAGGCAATACTTGTGTTCAATGCAGAACGGACAAAGAAGCCATTGACTGCAACAAAAGCGCAAACAAAAATGAAAGTTGTCTTGACGGCGTTTGTGTGGCTCCGGAAGGCAACTTGGACGGCGCGTTATGCGTTTACGCAAACGACTGTGTTTCTGACAACTGCGCGGACAATATCTGTAAACCCGCTCAAGGCGGGGGTTCAAGAACAACTACCACTACAACCAAACCGGCTGGCGGCGGCGAGAATCCACTAGGCAACTTTCCGGGGGAGAATTTTAGCGCGCAGGATGTTACCGGAATTGTCATCGGTTTTGCCTGCTGGCTGATCCGAATTGCCATGCTTTTACCCTTCATTTTTCTTGTTTTGGCCGGATTTAGATTTATGGCCGCCGGCGATAACCCTAAAAAACACGATGAGGCCAAGGCTAACTTTAAAACGGTTATTTGGGGTATTTTGGTTATTTTTAGCGTCTATGTTATAATTGCCACTGTAGCCAACGCAGTCGGAATAACTGATTTTTCATTTATTCCGCTGGTGTGCTAAACCAGCTTCTAGTTTTCAGTTTCTAGCTTCTAGTTTTAAGAATTTAAACTAGCAACTAGACACTAGAAACTAGCAACTAACTATGAGAGGAGGTGTCTATGAATAAGTTAAAAGCTTCTGTTAAGTATATTATACCGGCTTTGACAGTTTTGCTTCCGGCAATCGCCTTTGCTACAATATCTAATCCCACGGCTACTTTGACTGGCGCACCGGTTACTTTGACCGAAATTCAAGGTTTGATTGAGGGAGCCGCCAGATTTTTGATTATCATTTCAATTGTTATTGCCGTTATCTTTATTGTTTACGGCGGTATCAGATGGATTGCGGCCGGACACAACGATGAGGCTGTTGAAAAGGCCAAAAAGATTGTTTGGAACGGAATTATTGGAGCTTTGGTGGTTTTAGCCGTCGGTGTAATTCTGCAAACCTTGGCTGGCGTAGTGACCAGATCATTCTTCGGTTCATACAGGTAGAAACTTTTAAAGTAATTTCAAAACCGAGCACATAACTTGTTATGTGCTCGTTGTTTTTAGGCTGGCTTTGGTTTATATTTTTTATAAGTATATTCAAATGTCCTCGTGGCGGAACTGGCATACGCGCAGCGCTTAGGACGCTGTTCCCGCAAGGGATTAGAGGTTCAAATCCTCTCGAGGACACATTACTGTTCTTTCTTATAGACAAATAATGTCTCAAAATCAGACAGTTTTGGGACTTTTTTGTGAGTGGCGACTATCTCAACAGGCTGTAAGTTCGGAAATTTTGAGGTGTTGGTAATTACTATGGCGCCGCTTTTTAGTTCACTGTGCAGTTTTTTCTCAAGCGGCGGCATCAAGTCGTACCATAAGTAGGTATAGACTATATCAGCTTTTTGCAAGTCTGTTTTAAATAAGTCTTGTTTTTTGAAGTCAACTTTTCTTCTCAAAAAAAAGGATTTTAACTTGGCAAAGAAAATTCTGACAGCGTTATAATCTATGCCGCGCACTTCCAGTTGCGGCAGTTCTTTTTTTATCGCTAAGGCGACTGTTCCGCGGCCGCAACCCAAGTCATAGAAGTTTATTGCTTCCGGTTTGTGTTTTGAAATTATTTTTATCAGCTGTTTGATTGTTTTTTTGCTTGTCGGCGAGTCATGCCCCTTAACCAAAGAATCTATTAAAAAAACTAAAAACAAAATCAAAAAAACAACCAATACCAAATCAAGGAAAGTTACAACAGAAAGAGTAAGGGTATTCATCCCGAACGAAGTAGCATCAGCAAGTCATATGGTTAGTTGTGGTGCTGACACCACGATATTAACTTTATAAATTTTGAGTCCCGAACCCGAAGGGCTACTTTGTACGGGATTCATGGATAATATTTGAAAAACAGATCAGTCATTGCTTTGGCGACATTTTGCGGAGCGCCGGAAGAAGGGAAATGGTGCATTTCAATGCAGGGCAGGCTGTTTAACTCTAAGATAGCGCAAGGTTGGTCGTGCCAAGGAATGGAAATGTCTCGGCACAAAAAATCAATACCCACAACCCTAATGTCAAAAAGTTTTGCCGTGTCTTCAAATAATTTAATGTTGTCGGGATGAACTTGAGGCGTCAACTCAACTAAGTCGCCGCCCAACTTCAAAAAAGGGTCTTTTTGCAGCCAAACAATTTCATTATTTTCAGGCACCGAGTAATAGCCATAACCTTTTTCTGCCAAAAGTTTTTCCGTAGTTTTGTCTTCTGCTATTTTATGCAAGAGAGAATTTTTTTGAACTAAGTCATCTCTGTTTTGTTTTTTGTTTTTATCGTCTATTAATTCTTTTATTGTTGAAACACCATTGCCTTCTACATTTGCCGGAACTTGTTTTGCGCAACCGGCAAGTCTAAAATCAACAACCGTTGCTCTGTGGACAAAAGTTTTAGAAACGAACTTTTCCACAATAAAAGCCGGCGAATAGGCGATGACTTTGGAGACAGCCTCTTTTAACTGGCCAACACCTTCTATGTTAGTAGTAACATGCCTGCTTACCGAACCGCTGCGGGGTTTGACTACCAAAGGAAAGCCGAGTTTTTTTGTGCCGAAGTCAACTGCTCTGTTTTTTTGCCAGAACCAAAAAGCTTTGCCTTCGGCAACCGGCAAACCGGCTTTTTTAAGTTTGTTTTTGGTTCTTTCTTTGTTGTCAACAAGACCAACATCAAACTTGCTGGCAAATTCGGCAACCGGCAAACTTTCAAATCTTACAGTCTTTCCGTCCATTTCTGCTATAAAATTGTTCGTAAAACCAAACGGCCCTTTGAGCGCCTTAAACTTAACGCCACGCTTTCTCGCTTCTTCTATAAAACAATAGGAACGCAACGGTATATCCGAACCGCTAAACTGTTCATGCAAAGAGACTAGTCTCGTAAAAGTAAAAAACTTTTCCAGAACTAAGCTTAAAAGTCCTTCAAGTTTGCTTGAAAAAAAGAACTTACCGCTAAGCTGTTCGCTGAATTCGTCCAGCCAAGTTTGTACGTGATAAGCCGAAGAAGTTCCGCAGTCTTTACAGAAGTTTTTATTCCAAAGGATTTTTTTCAAGAGGAAATAACGCCGGTGATTTATAGTTAGATTTAAAATACTCTTCTTTAATTTTTCCGTCTACGGTAACTGTTTTCCGGGTCAGTATTGTTTTGAGAGAGCCGTCAGGATTCTGTTCTGTTATTTGCGGTCCGGTTACTTCCGTTTTTCTGCCGTCGCTTGAGCCGTAAATTTCAAAAGTTAACTTTGTGCCGCTGATTTTAGTCTGGATTAAGATATTTGCGGGCGTGTCGTTGGTGAAACGCAAGTCAGTTACGCCAGGATAGATCGTGGCGTCAAAACCTTGAGGGTTATAGTATTTTACCGGCAACGAATGCTCTCTTCTTTCCAGAATCGGTAAGCCGGCTAAAACTGCTGCCCGAAACAAGGTGGTGGAAACTTGGCAAATGCCGCCCCCGTATTCAGGAGTAAGTTTTTTGTTTTTTACAACCAGTTCGTATCGGTAGCCTGTTTTATCGCTGACTTCTCCCAAGACGGAATTGAAGGAAAAGTCGCTTCCGGGTTTCAAAAGCAGTCCGTGAAATTTAGCTGAACCAACTTGGATATTGTGTATTCTGTTTGAAGAGGAGCCCTTGAAGTCAGACTCGCCCTTAGCGAGCAAGGTTTTAATACCCAGTTTTTCCAGAGAGTTTAAGGTAATTTCGGGCGGTATCTCGTCTACTGCCAGAGGAACAACCAGATGCTCTTCGGCTAAGCTTCTGGCTATTTGAGACATAGATCTGGCAATATTTAGTTTTTTGCCGTTTTGAGATAAAGAAAATTCTTTGACCTTTTGTTCTTTTTCCGCAAACTCCAGTTTGGCGTCAACCGGCTCTTGATTAACGACTGGCGCCAAAGATTCAAGCACATTTTTTAATTTTTCAAAATCTATCCTCAAACTGTCTTTTTGCCGGTAATAGCTGTAGTACTTTGTAGTAAGCTCGGATATGTTGGTATAAGTTTTTTCACCGCCCTCCCATGTCAAAGTCAGGTTTTTCGTTTTCAACTTTGTCAAAACTGCCGGCAGTTTTTCCGGAGCGGATATTGAAAAATCAACGGCTTTATCCGCCGCTTCTTCGAGAAGTATTTGCTTGGTAAGAATCACCACCGCCTCAATAATAAGAAGGAGAACAATGGTAGTTGAAATAATAAACTTGTTTTTCATGCGTCAACTACCTTCTGGCAGTCTTCAAGATAGGCAATTTGATAGTTAAGAGCCCGTTTTTAATGGAAGCCTTTGCTTTGTCAACGTCAATATCTGTCGGCAAGATAATTGACCTTGAAAATGAGCCCCAATAAAGTTCCTGGTGGAAATAATTTGAATGTTTAATTTGCTCCATTTTTTTGCGGTGGCCCTTGATGGTAACCATGTCTTTGGCGATTGATATGTCTATGTCTTTGCTGTCCACTCCGCCGATCGTGGACTGCACGATTAAATCATTGCCAACCTGAAAAACATCCACAGTAAGCTGGCCCTCCTCGCCGGAAGGTTCGGCTTTGACTTTTTTGTAAGCCGTCAGTTCGGCTAAAGTTTCGTCTAATTCTCGAAAATCTTCATTATCCATATATTGAGATGACCCCTTTATTATAGCAAAAACTTTTTTCAGGATATAGGGGACATGTCGGTGTTTCCATCAACGGCCATTCTGTCTTTGGTTTTATGGAATAAGGATTGGACTAAACCGGCAAAAATCGCCAGCAGGAAAAGAGAGAAAACCACTCCGCGAAAGTCTTCTTGAAAAGAGAAAAGCAAAATATTAAAAACGAAATGAAAAATTCCGGCAAGGATTATTCCTATAGCAACCAGCTTTTGCCGGTGTTCATGGTAGAACCAAGAGAGCGACAGGAAGTAGCCTACCAAAGCTCCGGCAAGAGCATGCAGTAAAGTCGCCCCGACAGATCTTAATGCCCAAAGCTGCAGCGTGCCTTGCAAGCCGTCTGGTATAGTTTTGAAAAGTATCAAAATATTCTCAATTGCCGCAAAACCCAGCGAAGCAACGATCATGTAAATCATGGCGTCAATCGGCTCGTCAAATTCAGGGTTATTTAAAACAATAAACTTAACTGCTAGGAATTTGGTTATTTCCTCAACAAAAGCGGCCCAAAGAAAGAAATGAGTCGATTGAAAAGAGAAAATAACGGGTGAAAATTTGTCTCCCAAACCGACAAAAATCCACTGGAGGCCGACCGCTAGAGGAGCCAAAATAATGCCCATTAAAAAAACCTTAATCCCAAATGCCTTCGTTCCGGATGAACGTCTTTTTTAATAAAAAAAGCAAGCCAAACCAAGCTTGGCAAGAGTCCAAGTCCTGTCAGAAGCATAGCGTCTGTGGTAGTCATATCCTAATTATAGCTTACTTGTCGGCCATTCCTCAACCATGAGTAGTTTTTTGTTCCCAAGCCATGGCAGGCGAGAGTAGATTTCTTCGGTAACAAAAGGCATAAACGGGTGGAGCAGTTTGAGCGAAGTCATCAGAAGATAAGCGAGAGTATCTTTGGTTTCTTGGTCGTCTTTATCTTTTGTTTCTTCAATATATTTATCGGCAAACTCGTGCCAAATAAATTTGTAAAGTTCGTTGGCCGCTTCAGCAAAGTTGTATTGTTCAATGTTCTTGGTCGTTTTTTTGGCAAGTTCTTCTATTCTAACTGCAATCTCGTTGTTTGGACTTTTGTTATCCCATTTGTAGTCATTGCCAAGTTTCATTGTTGTATAGCGGGCAATGTTCCAAATCTTGTTGGCAAATTTTCTGCCCATAACCAGCAAGTCTTCTCCGAATCTTAAATCTTGCAGGCCGGTTGCTTGAGAGGCTAGGCCAAAACGGAGAGCGTCAGTGCCATATTTTTCTATAAGTTCAAGAGGATTAATGCCGGTGCCGAGAGATTTTGACATTCTTCTGCCGTCTTTAGTCAAAACCGTGGCGTGAATGTAGATATCTTTGAACGGCGCTTTGCCGGTAAATTCAAGTCCTGAAAAAATCATCCTGACTTGCCACAAAAAAAGTATGCCTCGGTCAGAGGTTATAAAATCAGTGGGATAGTATTCTTCAAAATCTGAAGCATCAGCGTCGGGCCAACCGAGAGTGGCAAAAGGCCATAAGGCAGAAGAAAACCATGTGTCCAAAACATCTCCCTCGCCTTCAATCGGAATTTTGTGTCCCCACCACAATTGGCGGGAGATATTCCAGTCGCGGATGTTTTTAAGCCAGTGCTCATAAGGACCGACCCAGCGTTCAGGGTGTATTTTAACTTTACCGTCTTTTACTGCTTTCAATGCCATTTCCGCTAAATCTTTCATCTTCAAAAACCACTGTTTTGAAGGCAGGGGTTCGATGACTGAGTTACAGCGTTCGCAACGGCCGATGTTGTGCTCGTAGTCTTCAACTTTCTCAATCAGTCCCAGAGTTTGCAAGTCTTCAACTATTTTTTCTCTAGCTTGCAAGGTTTTAAGATCTTGGTAGCGAATGCCGGCGTTTTCATTCATCCGGCCTTGTTCGTTTATAATTTTGATTGATTCCAGATTGTGTCTTTGGCCGATTTCGGAGTCAGTAATGTCGTGAGCCGGCGTAACTTTGATTATACCGGTGCCGAATTTGGGATCTACGCTTTCATCAGCTATTACTTTAATTTTAATTTTTTTAATTTTCGGTGGCTGGTCGGCTGACACACCGTTATCAACGGATTCAATTTCAAGCTCTTTGCCGACGTAACTTTTATAGCGTGGGTCGCCGGGGTGTACGGCCAGCGCGGTATCGCCCAGCTTTGTTTCCGGTCTGGTGGTAGCCAAAGTGAAAGGCCCGTACTTTATAAAATAAAGTTTGCCTTTTTCGGAGATATAATTTACTTCCAGGTCTGAAATGGAAGAAGCGCATCGGGTGCACCAGTTTATAACTCTTTCGCCTTTGTAGATCAAACCTTTTTCGTAGTAGTGGAGGAATGCTGTTTTAACGGCTTCTTGATAGTCCGGGTCCATGGTGAATCTAATCCGGCTCCAGTCTAAAGAAAGACCTAATTTTTTAAGCTGTTCCAAAATTGCGTTGCCGTATTTTTCCCGCCAAGCCCAGGCTCGTTTTAGAAATTCCTCTTTTCCTATTTTAAATCTGGTTAGCCCCTCTTTAGCCAATTGTTTTTCAAGCAATACGTGAACGGCGATGCTGGCGTGGTCTGTCCCCGGCAGCCAAAGAGTTTTGTAGCCCTGCATTCTTTTCATTCTCACTAAAATATCTTGCAAGGTAAGTTCTAAGGCATGGCCCATGTGCAGTTCGCCGGTAATATTCGGCGGGGCAATGCAAGTAGTAAACTTTTCTTTTCTATTTCCAGGCAGTCCTTCTGGACTGAAAAAACCAGACTCTAACCAAGTTTTGTAAATTTTATCTTCAACTTCTTTAGGATTGTAAGCTTTGGTAAGTTCTATTGACATTTCCGTGTTTTAGTGATAGTTTGACTTAGTTTTTATTGTATCTTAAAAAAGAGGTTTTAGAAATGGCGCATGAATGTCCCTACTGTACTTTTGTCGCAAACGAAGAGAGCATTTTTACTGGCTGGGCAAGCAAAATCAAAGCCGGCAGGAAGCCTAAATTAGTGGGTCTTTTTACTTTGCCGAACTGGACTAGCCATCTTCATTTTTATCTGTTTCGCTGTTTGGTTTGCAGAGATGTTTCTGTTGATTATCCCCACGGTTACACCAGTGACGGAGTAAGAAACGGCTTGCTTTATTTTTCTTGTCCAAGGTGCGGATCAACAAATCCTCTTTATGAAAAAAAAATTTACGAGGCATCGGGGATGCCAACCCCGCCAGGTTTTTGGGGGTTAATCAAACAAACGTGGAATCTAAGAAAGAGACTTAAGGAGGGGAATTAAAAGTTTAAGTTAGCGTTAGGTTTGACCGATTTCCAGGAAAGGGGGTCGGTTTTTATTTTTTGCCGGTTAAAATATCCAGCCAGCGCTATCATGGCGGCGTTGTCCGAAGTGTAAGATATATCTGGTTTGAAAAACTTAATGTTATCAAGTTTTGTGCTTACTGTTTTCTCAAGTTTCTCTCTTAGCAACTTGTTTGCCGAGACTCCGCCGGAAAGCATTACCGATTTTACTTTGTGTTTTTCCGCGGCCTTAATTGTTTTTGAGGTTAAAACATCTATTGCCGCTTCCTGAAATTCATAACAAATTTGGTTTATTATTCCCGGGCTTAAGTTTTTAAATTCTCTGATTTTGTATAAAACGGCTGTCTTCAAACCAGAATAGCTGAAGTTAAAATCTTTTGAATTTGCCATCGGCCTGGGAAATTTGACTTTTAACTTCCCGCCTGCCAGACGTCTTGAGCCGTCAGGCGATTGGCGGGCAGGTGAACTTTCAACTTTGAATTTAGATGCGCGTAGCGCAACAGCCGGTCCGCCGGGGAAGCCGATCTTCAGCATGCGGGCGACTTTGTCAAAAGCCTCGCCGACGGCATCGTCCAGAGTTTCACCAATAATTTTGTATTTGCCGTAATCTTTCATCAAAACCAGTTCCGTATGACCCCCCGCCACAATTAAGTTTAATGCTGGAAAAATATTTTTCTCAAAATTGAAAATTGAAAATTTCCCAACTGGTTTTAACCAATTGGAGTAGGTATGTCCCTCCAGATGGTTTACTCCGAGAATCGGTTTTTTAAATTTTTTTGCCAGGTCGTTGGCAAAATTTACTCCGCGCCACAAAGACGGTTCTAAACCAGGTCCTTTGGTAACAGCAACCAAGTCAATATCCGCAACTTCTACCTTTGCCTCTTTGAGAGCAAGTTTGAGAACTTTGGGGAGATTTTTCTCATGTTCCCGCGCCGCCAAGGCAGGAAAAACACCTCCATATTTTGCATGGAGTTTGACTTGAGAAGAAACTACACTACTTTTAACCTTAAACTTCCCACTTTTAACTTGTAGCACCGCTACCGCGGTATCATCGCAAGATGTTTCAATGCCAAGAATAAGCATTAAGAGAAAATATCATTTTTATTGATTTTCTTCAATTTTTGGTTTAGAATTTTAAAGTTATGGCGCCATCGTCTATCGGTTAGGACTCAAGATTTTCAATCTTGCAAGGAGGGTTCGACTCCCTCTGGCGCTGCGAAGTTTGCGAAGGCAAACGAGTACTGAGCACACCAGTGCGAAGTGCTCTTCGTTTTTTCAAGTTTTCCTAAAACATCTTTTTTGGAGGGACCTCGCCTACGCCAAGGCTACGGCGGAGCACGGCAAGGGGCGGGGAAAACTTTACCTCAAAAACCAGCAGTTGAGGAACTTAGATTCCGAAATACTGAGCAGAGTACTGCGAATGTAAAATGCTGGTTTTTTGTTACGCTCCCTTGACATATCAATGAAGACTTATTATCATCTACCAAGAGATGTGGAGTCAGCTCAAATGCTGGCCACATCAGTTTCCTTGAAAAGGATGGGGGTCAGATGAATAACAATGCTTTTGTTGAACCGGTCGGACCGATAGGAGTCACCGCAAGTCAGGCGATATCAGCACTTGGTGGATCAGCTGAATGGGCCGCTTCCTATTTGGAGTGGCAGAAAGAAGCATCAAAGCGGCGATCCATAAGAATGCCTCGGAGGCAGCAGAGAGAAGTTCTCGACATGTTGATGGCAAAAGTTTCCGCACGAGATTATCAGCTTCTTGACTATCATCCTGCTGGCGGTTTCTTTGCTGATTCATTTGAAATCAGCATTCAGAACAAAGATGGTTTTTCCTGGCGTATCCTTATGTATGAGTGGTATCTCCGGATCATGCCAGAAAACAGTTTTACCCTGCTTTGGTTTGAGAGTCTTGAACCAAGGATCATTGGCCTTTGCTTTCCGTATAGCAGGCGTCTTATAAGGATTGTCGATTGCCTACGAAGTCAGGTTTAACCTGATACAGTTGATCATCAGCGGTGCGATAATATCAAGCCGCTTTTATTTTTCAAAGAATTTGCCGCCAAGACTGAAATTCGTTAGAATTTCAATAATCCGAACTCCGCCAAAGAAAAACTTGAAATTGTCTGATTCAGAATTGCGGTTCAGATTTTCAGACAGATTTTTCAGATTTCTGGCCAAAATGGGTTCGAACTATTTCAAAAATACTCTGCTAAAATAAAATCCTCTTGAAAGAGGATTTTATTTTTGAGCTGTTTCAATACGTTCAGACTACACATTCGCACTACTGTGCTCAGTATTTCGTCATCTTAGTGACTCAACTATTTTTTTAAATACTTCCGGTTCGTGATGGGCGAGGTCGGAAAGGATTTTTCTATCCAGTTCTATGTTAGCTTTTTTGAGCTTGTTAATAAGCTGGCTGTAAGATAAACCGTTTTCTCTGGCGCCGGCGTTTATTTTTATTTGCCACAAGCGGCGGAAATTGCTTTTCTTTTTTTTGCGGTCGGCAAACTGGAAAGACCAGGCGTGCAAAAGAGCTTCCTTGGCTTGGCGATATTTGGTGCTTCGGGTCCACATAAAACCCTTTGCGTGCTTCAGCAAATTTTTCCTTCTTTTGTTTGCAGTTTTTCCTCTTTTTACTCTAGGCATAGGGCAGTATCTTTCTTATGTTTTTATCTTCAGCCGAACTAAGAGTTCTGTAGCCTCGTTTGCTCCGAGTTTCTTCGCCGGACTCTTTGGCGTTAAAGTGATTCTGGTGGCCTGTTCGGTGCATTATTTTTTTCTTGCCGATCTTAAATCTCTTTGAAGCCGATTTGTTTGTTTTTAGTTTCATAGAATTTTTTTCGCGCGCTTACTTTTCCGGTCTCAGCACTACTGAAAAACCGGTTGGTGTAGACTTTAGAGTGTCTTCGGTAATATAGGGCTGGGTGATGTAAGTTAAAAATTGAGTAATTTTTTCTCTGGCCATATTTCTGAAGGCTTTTTCTCGGCCTCTTAAAAAGATCTCAACTTTTACTTTGTTCTTTTTTTCCAGAAATTTGTCAGCTAAAGCTGATTTGACCTGTAGGTCGTGTTCTCCTGTTTTTAGGCCTATTCTTACTGTTTTTGTCTCCTGGGAACCGACTTTCTTTTGTTCTTTGCCTTTATTGCCCTTCTCTTTGCGATACATATATTTACCATAATCCATGATTTTGGCAATAGGGGGGCTGCTGTTTGGGTTGATTTCAATCAAATCAAGCCCTTTTTCTTGGGCTAACTTTAAGGCGGACGAGGTGTCCATTATGCCAAGCTGGCCGCTTGCTTCGTCTATAACTCTCACTTGAGGAGCTCTGATTTGCAGGTTGGCTTTCGGTTTTTTTTCTTGTTGGGGTCTTTTGGTCCAGAAACCTTTATGCATTATTGATTTTAGAATGTTGACATACTTTCCGTTTAAATTCAATTATTGCAGGGTTTTTGCGGACGTACTGTGCCTAGGCCGTTTTCTAGATCTAGATAGATAAGTATAAAGTCTGTTGTGTATTCTCCCCTTTGAAAGTAGGCCACTTCACCCCCGCTGTGCGTTATATTTTGCCAACCTGGAGCGAATCTGTTATCGGAAGCGTTGAGATGTAGTGTGGCTTTAGTGGTGGTGTGAGGAGTAATGAGAAAAGTACCTAAGCCCGATACATACAAACCCATTCCTGGTGCAAATCCGGAACCGACCAAACAAACTTCAGCATCAGTGCCGGGACCAATATGACCTAGTATGTCGTCAAGCTGGATATAATCGCGGAAGCTAACAGCCAATGGCGTGGCAGGGGTTATGCTAGACCAGTCTGGAGTGTTGGGGTTTATTGTCGTTGTTGTTCCACTCGCTAGCGTAGTTGTGCTTGATTGCAGGATTGTCGTGGTGGTATTTGACGTCGTGCTTGTGCCGCTGTAATCTATGTCCTCAATCTTATCTTTTTTAAGGTCAGGTAGGCCGAAGCTTTCTCCCACCAAATCAGGATTGATGGTATTCAGAATTAAGTAAGAAGAGAAAAGCAAAACAATGCCCAAAACAGCATTGGATATTTTTTTCATTGCGTCGCCGGTTTTGCTAGTGTTGCCCGCCGCACTCAAATACAGCCAGCCGGCATAAATTATCTGGACAAAAGCAACTATCCCCACAATCGCGAGGCTCCAGTTGTATAACCCGGAAACGCATTCACCAATGCCGGCGCTGTCGGTGCAGGGAATTGTAATAAGTGCAAAGGAAAGCGGAAGCAGATTTAACTTTTTGTTTAGTTGTCTAAACATCATCTTAATTGTATCACACAGCGGAGACTGACAGAAAACTAAAATCAATCTCCAAGTGTTGATAACCTTATTTAGTAATAATTCTTATTTTATTTTAAAATGAAAATTATTACTAAATAATTTTTCTTATGTCAAAACTTTTGCCATTGTTCGTCTTTTTGGTCGTGGTTGCGGCTAGCATAGTAACATTGCAGTATGTGAAAGTAGATTTGAGCCAAAGCGGTTTTAATCTTAGCTTGGCAGTCGAACCGGTTTCTGATCCTTCTCCCATTTGCAGCGACCTGCCGTCTAACTGGCGGCCAGCCGGACAAGATTGCAACACCAACTTGTCTTCCCAACAGGACCGTTGCCGGCATTTCTTGCAATGTTGGAGTTTAGGCGTGACGGGTCAAAACGGTCCGACAGCCGGCTACACGCGTACAAGCGACGGGCGTTACTGCCGAGAACCCTATGCCGGTGATCCGGACGCCCCCACTCAACAGCAATACGCAGTCTGTCTGCGGCAGGGTGGAGGAGCGGCTGGCGGGTCAATCCCTTTTCTGCCCGGCGGCAACATTTCCAACGGTTCTGATTATAGTTTAAACGCCATCACGCCAGAGCCGATTACTGTTTCGGACATTACTTTTGATCCTGCCACAGTGCCACAGGGCGGCAGTTTCCATTCTGCCATCACTGGTACAGGTAATTTAGACGCGGCTACTTTTGGGGCTGTTTACACTTTTAACGACGGTTCGGATATCGTGGTGGCTAACTGGCAGCGCGGAGCTGAACATACTCATCAGCTTACCACCCAACAGCCGGGAAAATATACTATTAAATCTTTACTTGTAAATTATGACACACGCAATCAGATAGTTTGGAGGGGCGAGCGGACGATAATTGTTACTGTAAGCGACAATGTCGGCCGTCCGACTTATACCAGTGGCACCACCCTTTCCGGTCGGGTAACCGACCGCAACGGCAATCCTATCAACGGCGTACAGTTATATAACGATAGCGTAACGCGTCCGACGACTGCCAATACCACCGGAGGCAATGCCGGCGCTTGCCAAGCTTGGCCTGGTACTGGTCCTTGGTCTTCTCCTTTGCCGCGCAATGGCCGGGTGGTTTTGGGGGGCGCCAATAGCGGCTGGTGTACGGCAATGATAGTTTATCTTGGCAGCGCCGGTTCTTACGCGGTGCAATATGATCCTAGCGCCCAAGTTTTCTTTATTGACATGGCGGCTCCGCCTACCGCTGTCTCCGATGTTGGCTATACAACTTGGGGCAGCCAAACCAGCGAATTTTTCTTTTTTGGTTTGGAAGGCGCGGCTAGTTACGCTTGCTCTTGGAATGGGACTGAAAATACTTTTTTAGATCCGCGTCTCGGTTACAATAACCGTTGCGAATGTCCCGATGGAGCGCAAAACTGCCAGATTGACAGTGAACATCTACCGCCTTTGCCGAATAGCTTTAAATCGCCGGACACTCGATCAGGTTTTAACTTCATTAGTAACGCGTTGGCGGCAATCACGGATTACATATATCGTCCCGGTAAGGGCAATCTTAAGATCGGCACTTCGGCCAGCAACGGGGAAATTGTTTTTGACGGCGAATTCATCAATTATCTGAATGGTCTGTCTCCGTCCGGTGCCGTCAGCGCCACCAACGGCAATCGAACGCTGGTCTTTCCCGATAACCTGGGCCGTTATTTCTCTAACTTGGTTGTACGCTATGAAAAAGGCGCTTACAAAACCACCAAAACTTTTTCTCTTTCCGGCAGCTTTGTTGATCTTTCCGCTTCTTTAAATATCGCCGGCACTACTCCCGCCACCACGACCACCACCTTGCCGCCCGTTACCACCACCACTTTGCCTCCTGTCAACATTCCCACTCCCAAAATTTCTTCCTTTTCTCCGCTTGTTGCCGCTCCGGGCGACACAGTAACTGTTAAGGGTTCTAACTTCAGCGCCGGCAACTGCGGGTCCGGCATGGGCGCGTCTATACGGAGTGCCGAAGTATTGATTGGCGGAGAAACAGTCACAACAAGCGACTTTTCTGCCAAGACTTTGCGATTTGAAGCTCCGAATATTGAAAACGGTTCTTATTACTTGCAGGTGGTTAGCGGCGGTTGTGTTACCCGCGCCGGCAGAGTTTCCGGTTACTCTTCCCGCTTGCTAAGCATTGTAAATTCTGCTTCCGATCCGACTATTTACTACGCTGTGCCTTTGGTATTAAGACCCGGTAAAAATTACACGGTTACAGTTTACGGGACTAATTTAAGCGATGTTTTAAGCGTTACTTCCGAATCTGGCGACTTGGATATTAACGCCGATACTATTTCCACTACTCCTTTTTCGGGTGACAAAGTCAAAATCAAGTTCGGGCTTTCTGTTTCTCCGTCTGCCGATCGGGGCCTTCAATATCTTATTCTTGAAGACGACAGTGGTAACTCAGTAAGATTCAACCTGGTGGTCCAATAAAAATTATTGAGGGTTTATAAATTACAAAAACCGAGTCAGCTCGGTTTTTGCTTTAGTTAATGGTGGACTCGGGGATATTGAAATCCCGTCTAGAAATTAAGCCAGTCAGAGACTACAAGGTTATCCCATTTTTTTAATCATTTGGGTAAGAACAGGCAAAATAACCAAACGATCGCTTCGGTTAGTTTCTTTGGCGGTCCGCGAAGCCGAGGGCCGACAATATATCTCACTGATGACGCCTTGTCCCTCTAGTGAGAATTGAGGGCAAAACGGCCTAAGCTATATTAAGCGTAAGCGAGTGCGTAATTTTGATTGGCACTTCTTGTTTTGGCTAAAGTTTTAGAAGGTGATAGCCATCCTTCCCTTGCCTCTAAATGAACTTTATCTCTATCGAAGCCTTTCGAGCCCGACAAAAAATTTGATTTAATTATACTTCTATGTTAACCTAATGTCAATGTTTTTTTGAAAATTAGAAGAGGTATTATTTAAGCATGAAAAAATCAGAACTGGAGAAACTTTATAGACGAGTGGCAAAAGAGATTGGTTTTAAGGAAGATCCAACTCAAAAAGGCTGGATGCCTAAACTCGGACCCAACGATTATAAGTGTAAAATTATTCACGGGTTTACCAAAAGTGGGTCGGTAACTCTTTTTGCTGGTCCGAAGGATTTTATTGATCCAGATTTCTTATTGCTAGACGGCAGTTACAAAGTTGCCCAGAGCAAGGCTCCAAAACCCCACATTCTTCTTCCCTGTATTTTAGAGATAAAGACAGAGGAGGATTGTTGCTGGTTTACCAAAGAAAGAGTTGATGGAACAAGATTGTTGAGAGACTTTCCGTTTTTTGACGGTCTTGAAAAGTTTAATATTGCTAACTTGTATTGGAACACAGTTGATGTTTTCTCCCGCATAGAGCAAGCGGAATCCAAAGCTAACTTTGAAGATTTTTTTAGAGACAGGCTAAAAAAGTGGGTTGAGTTGGGGAAATCTTGCAAAAGCAAAGCAAGTAAACAAAAACTGGAAACTTTAAGAACTGTTGCTGATGATTTTTTCAGGTATGTGTTTTATGAAACTGACCTTGGGGAGATTGCTGACTTAGAAATGGGGTTGTTTTTCAAAAACTTTGGCAATACCGACATAGTTGTTCAAGGCGATAACTTTTATCTGCCAAGCTCCGAGATTGTCCCTCTGCCCCAATTTTATGGAGCGGCTTACTTTGTTTGGAATATGCTGATGTATGTCCATGACAGTGAGAAAGAGGGCGTGGTAGAAGATATTCAAGAATGGAGAGGTGCGTTTTATGGGACTTGCCCGAAAGAACTAAGGAACCAGTTTTTTATAGGCTTTAATCTGCTTTTATTTGAAAGAGTTATGGGAGCTTTGCTTGTTGATATTCCTTTAAGAAGAAGCCCTTTTGATGCAAAAGGTGGAGAGGGAAGGGCCAGAGCAAAAAGAGCTGAAAAGATTTTTGTGGAAGTTCTCAAGTATCTTCTGAACAAAATTCCGACTTTGGTAGAAAACGAACCCTTCAAAGAAAATTTTGCGGCGCTGGCTAAAATTTACAAGTAGTTTTTTAATTTTTGCCTAATTTTCTTTTCTTCTTCGTGTTTCTTGATTGTTTCCCGCTTGTCGTATTTCTTTTTGCCGCGGGCGAGGCCGATTTCCAGTTTAACCAGATTCTTTTTTCCGTAAAGCTTAAGCGGCACGATAGCCAGTCCCGCTTCCTGCGATTTTTCAAAGAGGTAATTCACCTCTTTTTTCTTCAGCAAAAGTTTTCTGGTGCGTTGAGGGTCGTAATCCGGCGGTGTGTTGCCGGGCTGGTAAGGAGAAATTACGGCGCTGATAAGCCATGCTTCGTTATTTAAAATTTTTACAAAAGCGCCTCGGATTGAAACCTTGCCGTTTTTGATTGACTTTACTTCTTGTCCCGACAAAACTAAACCGGCTTCCAGCTTTTCCAAAATGTTGTAATCAAATTGCGCTCTGGGATTAGTCGCGTATGTCATTTTGATTTTTGTTACTTTTGTATTATAAAGGTTTTAAATCTTTAACCAAAGCTCTTTGAAAAGGAGGGGCCATGATCTCGTTGCGCGAAGTCCCTCTAAGTGGGGACAAGTTGCTGGATTGGATTTTTAAGCAGTTTGTCTTTTTTCTTCGCCGAGAGACACTAAGAATAAAAAGAAAGAAAAGATTATGTTATCCCAAGGATCGGCACAGAAAAGCTATTTGGGGTCTAATGGAACCGGAAGTTGGTCCGGGGGGCCATTTCATAGAAATTACCATAAACTCGGCAAAGAGTAAGCACAAAAACCGCGACGAGGAACTAGAGACTCTTATTCACGAGGTATGCCATGTTCTTTTTTTTAAGACCAGAGAGTCTTTTATAGAACAAATAACACTAATACTCTCCACGGGTTTTACTCAAGAGCAGAGAAATTTTTTAAAAACCTTTTTGCCCAGAGGAGAAACAAAATAAAAATCTCGCCGCTAGCGAGATTTTTTTGTGGCAAGTTTTATTTTCTTTCTTCTAACAATACTTTCATTTTGTGTTCCTTTTCTTTACGAAGGCAAGTTAGTTCGACCTCATCGCCAGCCTTGAAAAGTTGAATCATGTCGGCCAGGTCTTTCTTTTCGTCAATCTTTTCACTGTTAACTGCCAAGACAATGTCATTCTCTTTGAGGCCGGCTTTGTCGGCGGGGGAGTTTTTAACCACGGCCGGGCCGGGGGCATGAGACTGGACAATCAAAGCGCCGTAATCTACGGGTAGCTTGTATTTTTTCTGAAAATCTTTATTGAGCATTATGTAACGCAAGCCTATGTATGGCCTGATGATTCTGCCGAATTTAATTAAATCTTCTAAATCTTTTTTAGCCCACTGAACCGGAATGGCAAAACCGATGTTTTGAGCGCCGAAAATTACAGCTGTGTTTATACCGACAACCTCGCCGTCGGTGTTAATTAACGGACCGCCGGAATTGCCTTGATTGATGGCAACATCGGTTTGGATCACGCCTCTTAATTCTTCAACCTCCGGCTGTTCGTTGCCTTCACTGCCCATGGCGGCCGAAATTTTACGTGCTAATCCCGAGACGATGCCCTTTGAAACAGTATTTGAAAAAAGGCCGAGAGCGTTGCCGATTGCCAAGACTGTCTGTCCCGGCTCTATTTTTGAGTTTGAGAGTTTTGCCACAGGCAGTTCTTTGGCGTCTATTTTTAATATAGCAATATCGTTTACCGGATCTCGAGTTAAAACTTTGGCGGCGTATTCTTTTTCGTCGCTGGTAATAACGACATATTCCGCGTCGGGGTCAATGACAACATGTTTGTTGGTCAAAATTATGCCGTTTGAGTCAGCGACAAAACCCGAGCCGCCGCCGATTTTTACTTTCTGGTCTTCTGGCTTGCCGAGTTCTTTCGTTTCAGGTTGGTCAAAAAGAAAGGGGCTTAAGCCCGGTCCAAGTTGACTGGAAGACGACTCCTTGATTTGAGACAAATTCTTGCTGACGCTGATGCTAACCACCGCCGGCGTAACTTTTTTGACTATATCTATTGTTTGTTTTTCGTCTGATTGCATATTTGTTTAGTTGTAGAGTTTGTTGAACATTGCTTTTTCCGGACGCTCGTCCCGCTCCAGCGGCGGGACTCGCTCTTTGTGAGATGTGGATTCTGTTCAGCTTAAGAAAGCTGTCCAGACCACGCCATCAGACTTACAGCTTATCCGCCTAACGGCGAATGGGCTGTAAGTTCGATGGCTAGCAATCCACAACTCACAGAGCCTCCAAAAGCAATATTCACGAAACTCCATACTCAATTTTAGAATATTCCAAAATTAAAAGCAAAATGCTATGATTTTAAAGTGATTAAAGAAGAAATAAAAAAGAAATTGGGCGGGGAGGTGTCTTTCGCGCCGGCTGGATTTGGCGATTATTCAAGCAATTTGCCTCTGGTTTTGGCAAAGGAGAAAAAAGCAAGCCCCATGGATGTAGGCGAGGAAATTTTGTCGGACTTGAAGAAAGATAAAAAATTCAGCCGGCTTTTTTCCAAAATTGAACTGGTTAAGCCAGGTTTTATTAACTTTCACTTAAGCGAAGAAGTTTTAAATGAGGAACTGCAGGAAGTTTTAAAAAAGGGAGAAAAGTACGGTTCAGCGAAAAATGGCAAAGGCAAAAAAATAAATCTTGAATTTGTTTCAGCCAACCCCACCGGGCCGCTGACGCTGGGCAACGGCCGTTCTGCGGCTTACGGCGAAAGTTTGGCCAGACTTCTTAACTTTCTTGGCCACAAAGTTATCAAAGAATATTTTTTAAACGACCTCGGCCGGCAAGTGGCCTTGCTTGGAGAATCTGTTGCTCGGAGATTTTTAGAGCTGAACGGACGGCAAACGGATTATCCGGAAGAAATGTATCAAGGAGAATATATTTTAGAAATTGCCAAAGACTTAAAAAAAGAAGGAGTTTATCATGGCTCTTTGGATGATTTTGAGAGTTTGATTAAATCGGCCCAAAAATACGCCGTTGAAAAAATTACCGCTTCTCTCAAAGACTCTCTCGCGCTCTTCGGAGTTAAACACGATGTTTGGTTTCCGGAAAACGAGCTGGAAAATCACGGCGAACTTGATGATGTTCTGTACTATCTGAAAGTCAACAATCTTTCTTACGAAAAAGACGGGGCTTTGTGGTTCAAGGCTTCGAACTTCGGTTTGGACAGCGATGTGGTTATTAAAAAATCAAATGGCTTTACCACCTATCTGTTATCGGACTTCGCTTACGCTAAAAATAAATTAAAAAGAGGCTTTGATAAGATGATATATATTTTGGGCACCGACCATCACGCAGATGTGGCAAGAATAAAATCTGGCCTAAGAGCCATGAAGTTGTCCGAAGAAAAGTTTAACTTTTTGCTTTACCAGCTGGTTACTTTGGTGGAAAAAGGGGAGCAAGTGAGGATGTCCAAAAGGGCCGGCCGGTTTATAACTTTGGATGAACTTGTTAAAGAAGTGCCATCAGATGTGGTCAAATTTTTCTTTTTGGCTAAATCAATGGACAGCCATGTTGAATTTGATTTGGACTTGGCCAAAGAAGAGTCAAACAAAAACCCCGTTTATTATATCCAGTATGCTTTTGTCCGTATGCAAAGTATATTGAGGAAAGCCAAAGAGCTGAAAATTAAAATAGAAAAAAAGATCGCCAAAAAGGCGACATGGGAAAAAGAAGAAGCGGAGTTGGTTAAGGAGTTGATCAAATTTCCGGAAATTTTGCTGGAAATAGGCCAAAACTATCAGATTCATCATTTGGCGACTTATATTTTGGATCTAGCCGGTAAGGTTAACCGTTTTTATGAGAGCCAAAAAGTTATCGGCGCTGAAAAAGAAAAAGAAAAAACCAGATTGACGCTGGTTTATGCTTCGGTTATCGTGTTAAGAAACAGTTTGAGTCTTTTGGGACTTTCTATGCCAGAAAAAATGTGAAATTGCTCCGATAATGCCGCCAAGCATATCCATAGCAAGGTCCTTCATGGTGTCGTCTAAATCGCCTATTACTTGTATGTTTTGAAGCCTTGCTCTCCAGACGATATTAATGTTGTACTCTGTGAACTCCCAAAGAACTCCAACAAACATAACAATGCCAACCAAGAGCAAGGAATATCTTATCCAAGAATTTTCCCTGAAGTCTTTAGAAAAATATTCCCGGGCAACGATATACACGCCCAAGCCGCCCAAAAAATGCAGAATTACATCAAAGAACCAGAACTTCTTGTACCAATCAAGTCCCAATCCGAAAGTTATATTTACTAAAAAAACAATAACTAAGAGCCAGAAACCGTAGTTTTTCCTCATCCCGCAATTTTAGCAACTTTTTATCAAAACTCAAATGCCAGACGAATTTAATTTTAAAAAAATTGAAGAAGAAGTTTTAGACTTTTGGGAGAAGAATAAAGTTTTTGAAAAAAGTCTGGAACGGCGGAAAAAAGCCAAACCTTTTATTTTCTTTGAAGGTCCGCCGACGGCCAATGCTAAACCGGCAATTCACCATCTTATCGGCCGAGTTTTTAAGGATCTGTTCTGCCGCTATAAAACAATGCGGGGTTTTTATGTTGAAAGAAAGTCCGGTTGGGACACCCATGGCTTGCCGGTGGAAATTGAGGTTGAAAAATCCCTCGGCCTAAAATCAAAAAAAGAAATTGAGGAATACGGAATTGCTAAGTTCAACAAGCAGGCGAAAGAGAGCGTCTGGAAGTACAAAGAAGAGTGGGAGCGGTTTACTAAACGCATTGGTTTTTGGCTAGATCTTAAAAATCCTTATATCACCTACGACCCAAATTACATAGAAACTCTCTGGTGGATTTTGAAAAAAGTTTGGGATAAAAAAATGCTTTTCAAAGGACACAAAGTTGTGCCGTTTTGCACTCGTTGCGGTACGACTTTGTCCAGCCATGAAGTGGCGCAAGGTTACAAAAGCGTCACAGAAGGTTCCGTATTTATAAAATTTAAATTAACCTCCGCAAGCGCCTCTTTTTTGGGTCGGACTTGTCGCCGACCAGCTTCAAAAGAGGTGCTCGCTCCGGTTCAAGATTTTTATATTTTATCTTGGACGACAACCCCCTGGACTTTGCCTGGCAATGTAGCTTTGGCTGTCGGGGAAAAAATAAAATATGCCGCCGTGAGAGTAGACGGAATAAAAGAGCTTTTGATAGTTGCAGAAGATCTAGTTAACAAAGTTTTTGAGGGCCATACGGTGGAACGGGTTCATAGCGTTAGTGGCAAAGACCTTATTGGCTTGGAATACGAGTCTCTTTTTGAGATACCAAAATTAAAGTCGGAAAAATCTTACAAAATTTATCCGGCGGATTTTGTGACTACGGAAGACGGTACAGGCGTGGTGCATACGGCGGTGATGTACGGCGAGGACGACTACAATCTAGGCTTGAAAATTGGATTGCCTCGCCACCACACCGTGGACCAAACTGGCAAATTTACTCAAGACGTTTCAGAACTAGCCGGCAGACTTGTTAAAGACCCGGAAACTGAAGCTAGGATCTTAGACTATTTGAAGTCAAAAGGGTTGCTGTTTAAAGAAGAAAAATATGAGCATGATTATCCTTTTTGCTGGCGGTGTGGAACGCCTCTTTTGTACTATGCCACTGACTCGTGGTTTATCGGCATGTCAAAGCTGGACAAGAAACTTATAAAAAACAACCAGAAAGTTAATTGGTATCCGGAGCATTTAAAAGAGGGCAGATTTGGCGAGTGGTTGAGGGGAGTAAAGGATTGGGCGATTTCAAGAGAGAGATACTGGGGCACCCCTTTGCCTATTTGGGAATGCGCCAACGGCCATCAGCAGGTTGTCGGTTCCTTTGAAGACTTAGAGAAACACCGCTGGCGAAAGAAAAACAACTATTTTTTTATGCGCCACGGCTTTAGCGTCAAGAACTCTGACAAGATAATAAACACCAAGCTGGAAAATGACAAATACCCTCTTGCTGACGAAGGAAGAAAAGAAGTTGAACGGGAGGCGATGAAATTGAAAAAAGACGGAGTAGATGCTATTTACTCCTCTCCATTCTTAAGGACCAAAGAAACGGCGGAAATCGTGAGTAAGTCTACCGGCGCAAAAATTTACTTTGACGAAAGACTGCGCGAAATAAGCCATGGAAGTATTTGCGAGGGCAGGAGCGAATCTTTTTGCTTGGCACAGCATCCAAAACCTGTTACCAGTTTGGATTACAAATTCGGCGACGGTGAAAGCTGGGGCGATGTTCAAAAGAGGATGATTAACTTCATGCTGGAGACAGACAAAAAGCATGAAGGCAAAAATATTTTGATTGTCAGCCATGGCGATCCGCTGGCGGTGCTTAGCGGCAGTTTGTTCGGCTGGCCGGATGAAAAATTACTTAGGGTGGTTAACAACGAACAAAGAGACCTGTATCCCCAAAAAGGCAAATTTTATAAAGCGGAGCTTAAAAACTTGCCTTGGGATGAAAGCGGCCGGGCAAATCCGCACCGTCCTTATATTGACGAAGTGTTTTTAAGTTGTCCCAGTTGCAAGGGCAAGATGCAGAGAATTAAAGAAGTGGCCGATGTCTGGTTTGATTCTGGCGCCATGCCTTACGCCCAATGGCATTATCCGTTTGAAAATAGAAATAAGATTGGGTCGGCATTTCCGGCAGATTTTATTGCCGAAGCTATAGACCAGACCCGGGGCTGGTTTTACACCTTGCTAGCTGTCTCAACTTTGCTTGGCGAAGGCCCGGCTTACAAAAATGTGCTTTCTTACAGCCATGTTTTAGACGAAAAAGGGCAAAAGATGTCTAAGTCCAAGGGCAATGTGGTTGATCCTTGGATGGTGATGGATAAATTCGGCGTTGACGCGGTGCGCTGGTACTTTTACTCGGTAAATAATCCGGGCGAGACTAAACTCTTCTCTTTAGATGAAGTGGCTTTGCGTTTGCGGGGTTTTGTTATGATTTTATGGAACTCATTCAGGTTTTTTGAATTGTATAATCTGGATAACAAAAATTTTACGGTTAATTTCCACAAAACTAAACCAGCAAGCCTGCTGGATCAGTGGATTTTTAGCCGTTTGAACCAAACAACCGAAGTCGTTGCCAAATCTATGGATGAATATGATCCGACTACCGCTACGCGGGCAATTGAAAGTTTTGTCACAGAGGATTTTTCCAAATGGTGGTTGAGAAGGTCAAGAATTAAGTTCCAAAGGCCGGAGTCGGAAGAGTCTCTTAAAGAATCTTTGGCTTTGTTAAGGTTTTTGTTGCTGGAAATTGCAAAAATTATTGCGCCTTTTACGCCTTTTATTGCCGAAAAACTTCACCATGACCTCCACAAAGGTGCGTCGGCTGTGACCGAGAGCGTTCATTTTCACAACTACCCATCTTCAAAGGACTATAAACTAAAAACTATAAATTATAAACTTATCCAAGACATGGAAGAAGTCAGGAAATTTGTCGCTCTCGGCTTGGCTTACAGAAAAAACAAACAAATCAAAGTCAGACAGCCTTTGGCTAGCGCGGTTGTAAAGAGAAGCGAAAAATTGGCGGAAGAACTTGAAACATTGATTAAAGACGAACTGAACGTAAAAAACTTAAAATACGATCCGAAACAGGAAGAAGAAATTACTATTGATGACAGGTTGACCTTAGAACTGCTTCAAGAGGGCTGGGCCAGGGAGTTGCTTCGGCAGGTTCAGGATATGAGAAAAGAAGCAGGTTACCGCTTTAACGAAAAAGTTTTTTGCCAGTGGCATACTGAAGACGGGGAGCTTAAAAATGCAGTGGCGAGTTGGGAAGAATTTATAAAAAAGAATGCCTTGCTGAAAGATTTTTCTTTGGCTCATGCGGAAGGCGATAAAGTTTTTGACATTCAAAAAGAGTTTGAACTGGCGCCGCAAAAGAAAATTTGGCTAGGGATCAAAAAATAATAAATCTCAGTCTAGTTACTTTCCTTACGAGATGGACCTCGCAGGCAAATAATACTTGATTTTCTCATCTCGTCGACAAAAATTAGGTGACCGGTCGAAACCATCCCTCCTAATTTTTGTTGCCGACCGAGATTTCTAAAACCTTTGTTTATTTGCACTGCTCGGCCATATTCGACGGAAAATAACTAAACTAAGATTAATCCGTATTTATTCCCCCATGCTATATCAAGGGATTGTAATAAAAAAAACTGACAGCGGAGAGCATAACCAGCTGGTTACCTTATATACCAAGGAGTTAGGTAAACTGACTGCTATCGCCAAAAGCGTTAAAAAAAATACCTCAAAACAAGCCGGCCATCTTGACGTTTTAAATTTGGTTGACTTTATTTTTGTTGCCGGCAAAAATTATCCGATTATTACCAGCGCCCAAAGTCTTGAAACTTTTTCCGGCATTAAGTCTTCATTGTCTAAAAATGCTTTGGCGAGCTTTATTTTGGAGGCGATTGACAGCTTGGTTTATGACCACGATAAAGACCCTGGGCTTTGGGATTTTTTGCTGAAAAAATTGAACGCTCTTGACAAGAGCCAGTTTTTTAACGGCAATCTAGAAGTTTTCTTTGCTGACCTGAAAAAAGAGTTTGTTAAAGTTTTGGGCTATTCCGGAAGTTTGGGAGAAAGGGAAGTCAATGATTTTCTGGCTTCTTTGAGTTCCCGCCGGTTTTATTCGTTACAGTTTATTGAAGCTGTGGTAAAATAGATTCGTCTACCTCAACAATATGGATTTTGAGATTACTCCTCTTAACTTCCAGTCCCAACCCAAAATGGCTGGCAGAAAAAGTAAAAAATGGCTAGTTTTGGTTTTTGTTTTAGCCCTGATTTTTATTGCCGGCGGTTTGATTTTATTTTTCTTTTACCGGTCTTCTTTCAGCGAAGGCGGTGTGGAGTTTAAAATTAACGGGCCGGTGGAAACTTCCTCGGGCGAGAAAGTTAGCTACGAAGTTGAGTATTCAAACAACAACAAAGAAATGCTTCGGGACCTTAAGTTAACCTTTTTTTATCCACCCGAGTCGGTCGTAGTAAAAGACGGCCAAGTCAGCCAATTTTTAACAGAGAACATCAAACTGCCTGATTTGGGTTCGGGACAAAGTAACAAAGTTGAGTTTTCCGCTTATCTGGTGGGGGATCGGGGCGATATAAAAAAAGCCCGCTCTCTGCTGGTTTACTCTCCGGAAAAAGTGCGGTCAACTTTTGAGAAAGAAGCCACTTTGGCTACTAACATAAGTTCTTTGGCGGTTTCTTTGACTTTGGTTGCTCCGCCGAACACGGTTTCCGGACAAGAAGTTGCTTACCTTTTGGATTACCGGAACGAGTCGCCGGAAGACTTGTCTGACTTGAAACTTAAATTTGCATATCCCGACGGTTTTAGCCAAACTCGAACCGACCCTTTGCCTTCCGTTAGTCCAAACATCTGGGACATAAAGAGCATAAAATCAGGAGAAGGAAAAAGAATTTCTGTTTTCGGAACCTTGCGAGGTTCCGAAAGAGAAAGCAAGCAGGTCGCTGTTGTTTTGCAGAGAAAAGTTGACGGCATATTTATTGACTATGAAAAAGCCTCTTCAACCACTGTCATTTCAACTCCGCCGTTATCAACTAAAATTTCGGTCAACGGCAAAAGTAACTACATCGCTCAGCCGGGAGATGAGTTAAATTATGAAATTAAATTTGCCAACAACACGGATGTCAGTCTTTTGGGCATAACCGTTTCAGTTAAACTAGATGGTTCAATGTTTGACTTATCCAGTTTGCTAAGCGACGGATTTTTTGAAAGCTCTTCCAGAACAGTTACTTGGAACGCTTCTGTCTCGCCTCTTTTAAACAGGTTAGCGGCGCGCCAAGAAGGCGCGGTAAACTTTAGAGTCAAACTAAAAAGCAATTTTGCGGGCAGCGGCCTGGGCGCAAAAGATTTTGTAATTAAGGTTAGCGCAAAGGCTGAAACAGCAACGGTGCCCGCCGGTTTTGATTTGGAAAAATTGACGGCCGAGTCAGAACTGGTTACCAAAATTGCCTCACTGCCGGTTTTAAGCCAGACAGCTTTTTACAAAGATGAGACCTTTGGTAATACCGGTCCCATACCCCCGAAAGTTAACAAAAAAACTTTTTATACTGTTTTGTGGGAGGTCAGCAACTCTTCCGGCGAGTTTTCAAAAATTAGGGTTAAGGGTGTTTTGCCGGTGGGGACAAACTGGGAAAACAAAGCTAGAGCCAGTGGTCAATTACCTGCGCCTTCGTTTAAGACGGGTTCAAGAGAGGTTGTTTGGGACTTAGGAGCCTTGCCGTCCGGAGTCGGCAACCAGTTTCCTAAATATCAAGCATGGTTCCAGATTTCTTTTACGCCTTCAAGCAACAATGTCGGCCAGACGATTAAGCTGATGCAGGACACTTTTATGGATGGCGAAGACACCTTTACCAAGCAGGCGATTTCGGTTAAGGTTAAAGATATTACCACTGACGATTTGGTTGATTTCCCCGGGCAGGGGAGTGTGGTTGAATAGTCATTATTCAAGCTTCGCAGATACAGCCCTTTCGGTACTTTCGCCTGCTCCAGCGGCAGGCTCACTCACTGTTCGCTCGGGTTGCGGAAGGAGTTAAAGAAACATTATACTCCTTCCAACCTAGCCAACCGCGAGCTCACAGTGACCTCAAGGGCTGTATCTGCTGCGCTTTTTGAAATGTCATGACAAAAAACAATGACAATTTGCTGGAAAAAGTTGTTTCGCTTTGCAAAAGGCGGGGTTTTATTTTTCCGGGATCAGAGATTTACGGAGGTTTAACCGGTTTTTGGGATTACGGGCCGTTGGGCGTTGAACTAAAAAATAATATCAAAAAAATGTGGTGGCGGGATATGGTTTACAGGAGAGACGATGTGGTTGGTCTGGACGCCGCGATAATTATGAATCCGCAGGTCTGGGAAGCTTCCGGTCACACCAAAAGTTTGGTTGATCCTTTGGTGGAATGTAAAATCTGCCACAAAAGAGTCCGGGCAGACCAGGAAGATAAACTTAAAGAACATGAAAGCGAGCATAAAGAAAAAGTTGAGTGGACCGAAGCCAAAACCTTTAATCTTTTGACCGAAGTCTATCTGGGCGTTACCGAGCCGAAAGAGAAAACCTATTTGCGCGGTGAAATTACTCAAGGCGTTTTCGTAAACTTTGCCAATGTAGTTTCTTCGAGCCGGGTAAAAGTTCCTTTTGGCATTGGCCAGATCGGCAAAGCCTTTCGCAATGAAATCACGCCGGGTAACTTTACTTTCCGCAGCCGGGAGTTTGAACAGATGGAATTGGAGTACTTTGTTAAGCCCGATGAAAAAGAAGCGGAGAAAGTTTTTGACTATTGGAAAAATCAAAGATTAGACTGGTATAAAAGTTTAGGCATTAGGCCGGAGAATTTAAGATTCCGCAAACATGCCGATAACGAACTTGCCCACTATGCTCGCATGGCGGAAGACATAGAGTATAACTCGCCTTTCGGCTGGAAAGAATTTGAAGGCATACATCATCGGGGCGATTGGGACTTGAGCCGGCATAATTTGAAATACAAAGATCCGGAAACTAACACAGAGTACACGCCGTGGGTTATTGAAACTTCAGGCGGAGTTGACAGGGCTGCCCTGTTCTTCCTTTTGGACGCTTACTGCGAGGACGAAGATAAAGTTGTTTTGAAATTGCATCCAAAACTAGCGCCATATCAAGTCGCAGTTTTTCCCTTGGTTGCCAATAAACCGGAACTGGTTAAAAAAGCCAGAGAAGTTTTTGATGATTTAAGAGAAGATTTTCGCGTGGCTTGGGACGACAGGGGAAATATCGGCAAGCGCTATTACAGCCAAGATGAAATCGGTACGCCTTTTTGCATAACCTTTGATTTTGACTCTCTTGAAGATAAAAAAGTTACCGTGCGAGACCGGGATACTACAAAGCAAGAGAGAATTTCAATTAACGACCTACCCTCTTTGTTATCAAAAAAATCTAGCGCAAAAACCTTCTTGCACTAACTGGATTCTATATTGTATTGATTAAATGCTGTGTTTATAACTTATTTTTGAGGGTTGTTTTTTGTGCTAAAATTAAAATATTGCAATTAAAATAAGTAAAAATATTAGTCAAACGGAATGGAAACAATAAAAAATTTGCCAGTGTCTTTCAGGATTTTTGTAGTTGCTCTGGTATGTGCTGTGTTTATCTTGGGTTTTGCTCTTTACCTCATCAAAAAAGGTCAAAAGATCACATTATGGGATGCTGCATTGCCGCAACAATTTATCAACGAACAAATGGTAACATTCCCGAGAGAAGCCTTGATTGATCCTAATGCAACTGAGCTACCACCTGGAATTATGCCGGCAAAAGACGGATGGGCTTTGGTGCGTGTTTTCTCCAGCAAGCAGTCTCCTGATCAGCTTTTGAAAAAAGCCGCCGAAAACATGATCGCGATGGGTTGGAAGGAGGAAAGTCTGGCATCATCAAGAGGTTCCTCTAAACTGGTTTCTTATGTCAAGAACTATTCACGTGTATCTTTTTCTTTTCCGGCTAAAGCAGTTGTTGCGGGCGTCTTAGTTATTACTTATTATCCGCGATTAGCGATATATGACATTGCCCGTTAATATTTTTATGGCATCCAAGCGAGTACTATTCTTTCATTTTTCATTTTTGATAGTATTGCCGTTGTTGTTTTTGGTTTTTCCCAATCCGGCCTTGGCTGGGTATTGGATATATTTGGGGGGAGGGTGCGTGTCTCGTCCACATACTTACCCAATCACATGGCACCGTACTGAGCCCACCAGCATTACATATGATGCCTTCTATACTGCGGACTACGATTTTGAAGAAGGGGGATGTACGATTACTGCCGGTACAACCTACCAAGTTATATTTTCAAGATATGAACCCGAGACAGGTTCTGGAAAATTTATAGAATCCGATATATATGTAGTGGACAGTTCCAATATGGTTTATGTCCCTACCCCTCCCGCTATGTACATTGATTTGGACGGAGCGTTTACCTGCCATCCTGAGTTTACTTCGAAAAACTCCTCCGGGTTTTACCCCACTAATACTTGCAGGCCGGTAACCGTTTTAGCCGGCACTCAACATCAGGTTAATTGGAGAATCAGATGCGGAATCAATAATGTTGACTCCTGGACCGTGAACTCCTGGCCCGAACTGCCAACTCCGCAACCAAACTTTCCTTCATGTGAATATCAAAATTTGGATGTTCAGTTGGCGGGTGGATATCTTGCACCCGCATACCTACCCTCAACGGCTGGCTCTCAAGTTCAAACCGTAGTTTTTCATAAGCCAGGCATATACACATACGATGCTACAGCTACAAATGGAGATGGGTCAGCCAATGATTACGCCCAATTCCAAGTTCTTGGCTCGCATATTTCCCTTTCTCAAACCGCTTTTACTTTTTATGGCATTGCTGATCCTGTAACGCCTTCCGGTCAGAATATGACCATCACCAATTCTGGCCAGGCCCAATCTGAATGGTCTATCAGTCAAACCGGCACTGGTCCCTGGTGTCATGGTACGCCATCTTCCGGCATTATTCCCGCAGGAGGCGTTCAGCCGGTCAGTATTAGTGTAGACATGCCGACGATAGCCGGCAAGTTAACAAACTGTGGTTTGCGTATTACTGATATTAACGCGGATAATTCTTCCCAGGACATTTCGCTTGCTTATAATATCATGGCCGGCAGTTTAACTTCGACCGACACCTCTGTCCAAAAAAACAAAAGTACCAATTTGATTTGGTCAGTTACGGCCGCAACTTCCGCCGTAATTACATCTTCTCCCGTTGACTCTAATTTTGATAACAAAGTTATTGCATTAGATGGCAGTGGTAACGCCACCGGTACTGCTGAAACTGACAAACTCAAATCAGATACCGCTTATTCTCTAAAAATTACCAATCCAGTCGGAAAAGAAGTTAAAACTAAAATTGTTACTGTATATAAAGAATCTAGTACCACCACCACTCTCCCGCCAACCACGACTACAACTATACCGTCCACTACTACCACGACCTTGTCTCCTACAACAACACTACCAGCCACCACGACTACCCTCTCGTCAA
>CAYZNJ010000001.1:18574-42116 GCA_964479745.1 uncultured Candidatus Saccharibacteria bacterium | reverse complement strand
TGAGTTGCGAAGGCAACGAAATACTGAGCACAGTAGTGCGAATGTGTAGGCCGAACATACAACTTTCCCAGTTCTAATGACAACAGGGGCATTGATTAAAATACTCTGGAATGATATTATCTTGGCAGAATAATTTACAATAAGAGAGGGGTATTTATGCCGAAAGCCGATATTGTTTTGAAATTAAACTTTAACCTCAGCAAACCAGACAAAACAGTAGTAAAGACGAACGCTAAGAAAGAGGCAGTTTCAGAAATACTAGAAGCATGGCTGTCTTGCCAAATAGGTCAAGGTGAAGACAGCAGAGAGCCCAACAAGAAAGACAAATATGAAATAGTAATTAAACTTGATTTAAGTAACGACACTTTTTTCACAAATAGCGATACTGGAAATAAAGGACTAACTTGTGGCCTAGTAATGGATGTCTTTAGCAGATTAGACCAGATAACCGTTACCGACCTATCCTGATAGATAGGTTTTTTATTTAAATAATATCTAAAAACCTTCTCAACTATCAGTGTAAACATAAGTAAACTAAAACACCCCGAAAAGGGTGTTTTATTTTAGGTTTGAATTCAGTATAATACTGATAAATAATCGCCTGAAGCAAAATTTTGCTGACATTGCCGGCAGAACCGCAGCTTACATTTAATTCTTTCGGCAAGGAAGGGCTGCTAAGAGTTATGATTTTATAACCGGATCCCGAAAGCGAATAAGACGTATTGCCTATTTTAATCGTCCTAGCGCTGTTGGAGCGGTTATCCAGCATTATGCTGGTCCCGTTTTTATATGTGGGGTTTAAAGGAATTGCTTGGCATCGGTCATCAAATTGAATCCTCCTGTCTCCATATTCTTTCACTAGATTGGAATAAACGCTAGGCAGGGGGGTGGGGGTAGCGCTTGATTTTTTAGCTGATGACTTGGCTATCGGATTCGGGCTGGAATTGGTGTTGTAACCAGAATCTGAACCGGCTGGCTGTCCGCTAATGCCGACGTAGCTGCCGGGATTCTTATTCATCCAAAAATACACCATGACAACCGCAACCACAACGACCACCACAATCCAAATTTTTTTACTCATATAAAAGTTGCTTAAATTCAGTCCGTACGACTGAGTAGTCAAGCAAATTAATTTTACCAATCTTAATTTTAATATTTCTGACAAAGAACCGCAACTGACTTATAAACAGCCCTGATTTGATACTGTTCGAGTCGGCCCCAACTTTCCTTAGCTACCGCAGCTTTTTTGCGTTTTGTTGACAGCTTCCCATTTTCAATATACATTCACAATGATCAAGTTGTTTTAAAAAGGAGCGGTTTTTGTCAAAAAACAAACCTCGCGATGTTTTTCACAGCATTATTCCCCCGCTTTATCTGGGGATCTCTTACGAGTTTGACAGTGTGCAAGAAGGCGCTCTAATTTTTGAGAATCCCGGCCGCGGCTATGCTTACGGAAGAATGGGTAATCCGACAGTGACCGCTTTTGAAAGTTGGCTGGCTGAAATGGAAGGAGTTGAAGAAGGTTCAGTCTGGGCAACCAGTTCGGGACTGTCGGCTCTGGCGCTTTTGTTTTGGAGTTTGACTTCAAAGTCGCTGGGAAGAGCAAAACGGGTGGTAGTTTCACCTTACATCTACGGCGGGAGTTTCCATCAGCTTCAGTCTTGGCGCAACGACCACAACTACGAAGTTGTTTTTGTAGATAATCCGTTTGATTTGTCGTCTTGGGAAAAAGCTGTCCAACCCGGCGCAGCATTTGCCTTTCTGGAAACTCCGACTAACCCCACCATAGATATCTTTGACATTAAGGCTATCGCAGAAATCGCGCATCGTTACAATACTTTTTTGGTGGTAGATAACACCGTAACGCCGGTACTTCAAAAACCTTTGCGTTTGGGCGCAGATGCAGTGTTATACTCTGTTACCAAAGCGCTTAACAGACAGTCCACCGGACTTGGCGGCGCACTAATCGGCTCGCCTCGTTTTTTGGAAAAAAACGAAAATGTTATCAACGACTATCACGTTTCTACCGGAGCAATCATGCATCCCCTCTCCGCCTACTTTACTCTCCTGAACCGCACCACCTTGCAAAGAGATATGGAACAATTTTCGGAAAATGCTTTAGCCGTAGCTGGTTTTCTGGAAGCGCATCCCAAAGTTAAAAAGGTAAATTATCCTTTTCTTCCTGGCAACAGGCACCATGCTCTAGCTTGCCGGCAAATGACCGGAGGCGGCGGACTTCTGTCTTTTGAAATGCAAAGTTTTGAAGTTGCACGCAAATTGGCGGAATCTTTGAAATCAGCTCGTCTCGCACCTCACCTTGGAGATGAAAACGAAAATCTTGTCATCCACCCCGCTTCCACCACGCACAGCAAGCTATCTTATAAAGAACTGCTTGAAGTCAACGTGTCCCCGGAGCTGGTCCGTCTATCAGTAAGCTTGGGAGACATGAACAAATTGACTGCCGAAATCGGAGAAATACTTGAAACCCTCTAAATTTGTCTATCGGTTAAAACCAAAACCACCCAAACGGGCGGTTTTTAATTTTCGCTTCTTTTTATCCTGACCCTATCCGTTTTGCCAAGATGTTTTTTTCTTAAACGCAAAGACTTAGGAGTAACCTCAAGCAGTTCATCTTCTACAATAAAGTCCAGAGCCTGTTCAAGAGTCAAAACCAACGGCGGCGCAAGAACTATCGCCTCATCGGAACCTTTAGAACGCATATTGCTTAGCTCTTTGCCTTTGCAAACATTAATTTCAATGTCTTCTTTCCGGCTGTTGAGGCCGATAATCATGCCCTCGTAAACTTGCACAGTCGGAGAAATAAAAACTATTCCCCTGCCTTGAGCCACTTGCAAACCGAAAGCAACCGCTTTGCCGGTTTCGGAAGCAATCAATGCGCCGTTGCGAGTTTCTGACGGCTGATCAACGGCTTCCTGATAGCCAAGCAAAATGCTGTTGATCACCGCCGTGCCTTTTGTTGCCGTAATAAGAGCATTTCTCAAACCCAGAAAACCCCGCGTACTGATATGGTAAACCAGTCTTGAGTAGCCGTTGTTATGATTTATCAAATCTTTCATGTCGGCCTTTCTCTTGCCAAATTCTGTGGTAATAACACCGACAAATTCTTCCGGCACGTCTACGGTCACTTCTTCAAACGGCTCGAGTCTTACTCGTCCTGAGCTCGCCGAAGGACTACTTACCTCTTTCATAATTACTTCCGGCTTTGAAATTTCCATCTCAAAGCCCTCCCGCCGCAAAGTTTCAATCAATACCGACAAATGCAATTCGCCTCTGCCGGAAACTAAAAAATCAGTGCCGCCAAGTTCCTCAAGCCGCATACCGACGTTTGTTTCAAGCTCTCTGCGAAGCCTCTCGCCAATTTGTCTTGATGTAACCAAACTGCCATCTTGGCCTTTGAACGGAGAGGTGTTGGGTCCGATTCTGACCCGCAATGTCGGTTCTTCAATCGTTATTGAGGGCAGTTTTTCGGGACTAGCCGCATCAGCCACGGTCATACCGATATGGGCATCCGCTATGCCGGTTAAAGCAACAATGTCGCCAGCCGATACTTCCTCAACTTCAATTCTTTGCAATCCTTGAAAAGTAAAAACTTTGTCCACCCGGCAGTTTTCTTTTTTGCCTTCTTCGCCGAACACCACAATCGACTGTCCTCTCTTTACTTTGCCTCTGGCGATCCGGCCAATAGTATACTTGCCCTGATAGTCATCACGGTCAAGATTGGTAACCAAAAGCTGAAACGGCGCTTCAGTATCAACTTCCGGCGCTGGAATGTAGTCAATAATTTTTTTAAATAAAATTTCCAATGTCACTGGCTGTGATTTTTCTTCATCGAAAGGAATATGATCCCAAGCTTTCCCTTCCCGGCCGATTGCATATATCACAGGAAAATCCAGCTGGTGTTCTCGTTGAGCTAAATTTAAAAAAAGGTTGGTTACTTCATCCGTTGTCCGACTGATGTCACTGCCTGTTTTGTCAATTTTATTGATTACAACAATAACCTTGAGATTCAATTCAATCGCTTTTTTCAGCACAAATTTTGTCTGCGGCATCGGCCCTTCCTGAGCATCCACCAAAAGCAAGGCGCCGTCGGCCATGTTTAAAGTCCGCTCAACTTCGCCGCCGAAGTCAGCATGCCCCGGCGTATCTATGATATTAATCTTTGTGCCTTTGTAGTTAACCGAGGTGTTTTTCGCCAAAATTGTTATCCCCCTTTCCCGTTCCAAGTCATTTGAGTCCATTATCAAATCCTGGCTTAACTCTTCGGCTTTAGCGTGAAAAGTATTAGATTGTTTCAATAAAAAATCCACCAGCGTAGTTTTGCCGTGGTCGACATGAGCGATAATCGCGATATTCCTCAAATTTGAAATTTTTCCCTTCATAAAACAAAACCCCAAGAACCGGGGCTAAACAGCTTTACTTAGGTTTACTGTAACATATTTTTTTGGTAAATGCAAAAATACAGATTGACAATAATCTAAAAAAAACTATTTTGGTATTAGTTTTTTAAAAAGGTGCGGAATGAGAAAGGCAAAAATAGGGATTATCGGAGCGGGAGTTGTTGGCACGGCAATTGCCAAAAAGCTGGCTTCGTCTCTGCCTCGCCGGGACAAACTGAATATCATAGTTTTAGAAAAAAATTCTGGTGTCGGCCTGGAAACAAGTCAATACAACAGCGGGGTAATCCACTCCGGTTTCCACGAAAAACCCGGTTCTTTAAAAGCAGAGCTGGCGCGCAAAGGCAGTCAAATGATGCAAAGTTTTATACACGAAAACCTGCCGTTAAATTCCTACATTGACTGCGGCATGCTTATCGCCATTTCCGGACAAGAAATAAAAAAAGGCCTCTGGAGAGAGTGGCGCTCTTTGTTCCGACTTTTTAGACAAGGAAAAGAAAACAAAATTGACTTTAAGTTGCTCGGACCGCAAGCCATAAAAAAGAAAGAGCCGTTCATCCGATCTTGGGGCGGAATTTTTATACCAAGCGTTTCAGTAGTTGACCCTCTTGCCGTTACCCAAGCGCTTTTTAGAAAAGCCGGCGAGAACGGAACTGAATTTCTGTTTAGACAAAAGGTTCAAGAAATTAAAAAGACGGAAAAAAGTTTTTTGGTCGTTACCCAAGACAGCGCTTTTGAATTTGAATATCTTATCAACTCCGCCGGTCTTTATGCAGACGAAGTCGCGCGCTTGGCCGGAATAAACAAATACCGGCTTTACCCTTGGCGGGGAGAATACTGCGAAATAACCGGCATACCCGACAACCTTGTAAACTCGCTGGTCTATCCGGCCATTCCGCCCAACTCTCCCAGCAAAGGAATTCATTTCATACCGCACCTCAACCGCCCTGTTTTAATCGGTCCAACTGCCAAATTAGTCGACTCCAAAGAAAATTACGATCGCGATCGCGAACCGCTGACAACTTTCCTTGGGGCCGCTCAAAAACTTTACCCTCAAATTAACGAAAAAAATCTTCGCCCTTCGTATGCCGGCATCCGACCCAAACTTAGCCCGAGCGGAAGCGAAGAAGATTTCGTCATCAGTCTGGACTCCACAAAACCTTATCTGCTTAATCTGATTGCTATTGAATCGCCCGGTTTCAGCGCTTCTTTGGGAATAGCCGAATACATTTGCGAACTTCTGGGTAAATTAGAAATCCGCTAAGCGGCTTGCCAAGTTGCTGGCAACACTTTATAGTAAACCTATTCTAAATTGAATGGGTTTTTTATTAGGAGAAGCCGTGTTTCGGTCAAAAAAGTTCTTTAAAAATTCGCCCACTTTTATTATCTCAATCCTCTCTAACACCGAGGAAGCGGAAAAAAAGCAGGCTAAACTACGAGCAAAAAGGCTTAAGACTACTACTGCTTCTGTCTTTCTTCACATACTTTTAGTCCCTGTCTTTCTTAGTCTTTTCGTAAAAAAAGTTGAAAATCAAACTCCTGACGAGATTATGGTTTTCATAAGCAACGCTCCGCTTTACTTACCGCCTTTGCCCGGACAAAAGGAAGGCGGAGGAGGCGGAGGAGGCGGCAAAAAAGAAAAACCACCGCCGCAAAGCGGCCGACTGCCGGAAACTATCCGGCCCAAGTTAACAATACCTGACTTAAAAGAACCGGAGCCTCTTGTACCTCCAGAAGAGAAAACCGACTCCAGTCAAAAACTGGTAACGCCAGTGGAAATTCCGCAAGATTTGGAACTGCCTCTGGGCGACATCCAAGCGCCGCCCAATCAAGAAAAATCTTCCGGACCGGGAACAGGCGGCGGCATCGGCACCGGCAAGGGCGAAGGATTCGGTTCAGGTTCCGGTTCTGGTGGCGGGTCAGGCAGCGGCGGAGGCGTTGGTTCTGGTTCCGGCACAGGAGTTGGCGACGGCAGTGGACCATATGCAAGCGGCAATGACATCATTCCACCAACTGTAATTTATCAGCCAAAACCATCATACACCGAAGATGCTCGAACCAACCGAGTCGAGGGCGTGGTTTTGCTTAAAGCTGTTGTCCGCAAAAACGGCAAGGTTGACAACGTCAGGGTTGTGAGAGGGCTGGGATATGGTCTGGATGAATCAGCAGCTGAAACTATCGCCAGCAAATGGCTTTTCAAGCCCGGCACCTACAAAGGCCAACCGGCTAATATAGAAATAGAAATTGAAGTTACTTTTCGTCTTCTCTAGCCCAGCACTCCCATTTCACGGAGTGCTTTTTCATACTGACCGATAGCCACCCGTGCATCATTGTATCTTATCTGATAATCCGGATCATGGACAATAGTGTTTCTCAATTTATGCGCCTCCCAAAGTTCATTTATGGAGGCCAGCTGGTTTTTGTCTATCTGTTTCATTTTTTCGCCGAGAGTATCGCCGGGAAAACCCATCTGGCCCAAAATGTCTTCAAGAATATTGTCGGCTTCAATAACCGCAAACTTCCATTCTGCGTCGCGTAGCGAACTTAAATGTTCCTGGACTTCTTTCCATTTGGCGTCGTATTTGCTTTCACCGGCTTTGGGCGGATTAATTTCCGATTTTAACTCTGTAACTTTTTTAACGATTCTGTTTCTTGATTTGATAACTATCCAAACAAGCAAAGCCCCGGAGACAAAAGACAAAACTATGCCGACTATTTTCAAGACGTTGACCATCGATGAGAAATCAAAAATTTTGATTGCATTAACCGATTGGGCCGCAAATTTTTCAAAGCTCGTCTGTCCCGGAGAAGCCGGAGCAACCCCCCGATAGATGTTACCCAAGATGTTATTGGTAACAGAATCTATATTGTTTAAATCAAGAGCCATAGTATTGATAAGCTGTCCTTAAAATAGTTTCCTCGTCAAATTTTCTACCGATTATTTGCAACCCAACCGGCAAACCCGCAACAGCGCCGCAAGGAACAGAAATCGCCGGCAGTCCGGCAAGATTAACCGGCACAGTGTAAATGTCCGAAAGATACATGGAGAGCGGGTCTCCTTTTTCTCCGATTTTGAAAGCGGGGGTCGGCGTAGTCGGACCAACTATAACATCAAAATTTTCAAAAACCTTTTCAAAGTCTTGAGTAATTAGAGTCCTGACTTTTTGGGCTCTCAAGTAATAGGCATCGTAATAACCCGATGAGAGAGTGTAAGTCCCCAAAATTACCCTTCTCCTAACTTCGTCGCCAAATCCCTCTGATCTGCTTTTCAAATAAGTATCCGGAAGGTCTTTGCCATTTACCGACAAACCGTATCTGATGCCGTCGTAACGAGCCAAATTTGAAGAAACTTCCGAGGGCATAATTACATAGTAAGTCGCCAAGGCATATTCGGTGTGGGGCAGGCTGACTTGGTCAATGTGCGCACCCAGACTTTCAAGTTTAGAAATTGCTTTCTCAACTTCGTTGTTGACTTCCGAATCCAAACCCTCGCCAAAATATTCTTTGGGCATAGCAATTTTCAAACCCTTGATAGACTTCTCCAGACCCTCGGTAAAGTCTGGGACTTTCTCTCTGGCGGTAGTTGAATCCATCCGATCCTCCCCAGCCAAGAATTTCAAAAGCAAAGCCGAATCGTAAACATTTTTAGTCATCGGGCCGATCTGGTCCAGACTTGAAGCCATAGCAATCAAGCCGTAGCGGGAAACACGGCCATAAGTTGGTTTAAGTCCGACTATGCCGCAAAAAGCCGCCGGCTGACGAATTGACCCGCCGGTATCGGAACCTAGAGCCGCCACAGCCAAGCCCGCCGCCACAGCCGCCGCCGAGCCTCCGCTTGAGCCGCCCGGGACTCTTGAATGGTCGTGAGGATTTTTTGTCACCCCAAAAGCAGAGTTTTCCGTAGAAGAACCCATGGCAAACTCGTCCAAATTTGTCTTACCCAAAAAAACTGCGCCGCTTTTTTTTAGTTTCTCTATAACCGTCGCATCATAAACCGCCTTATGATTTTTTAAAATCTTAGAACCGGCAGTGGTCACCGAATCTTTGACGCAAATATTGTCTTTGATTGCCAAGGGCACTCCTTCCAAGGGCATCCCTTGGATAGTATCCAAGGGATGCCCTTGGAAAACTTCAAGATAAGCGTTAAGTTTGGGGTTCTCTTGTTTAATTAAATCTAGAAACTTCTTATGTAACTCCTTAGCCGAAAAGTCACCTTTTTGTATCCCCTCTTGTGTATATTTGATTGTCAGTTTTTTTAAGTCCATGACTATTTAAAAACAGCCTTAACTTTTATAAAGCCCGCTTTCTTGTCTGGCGCTTGCTCCAATATTTTTGCTGACATTTCTGGACCATATGTGTGATTATCCTGATCTTGACGCATTGTATTGGTAGCACCGCCACTGCCGGTTGTCGGCTCAACATGGTTCACATCAAGTTTCTTAAGTTTTGCCATAAAGTCCAAAATCAAAGAAAGCTCCTTTTGGAACTTGGTTTTTTCTTTTTCGTTCAGCTCTAGTCGAGCCAGCTGTGCAATATGCTCAACTTCTTTCTCGCTTAACATGCTTTGATTATATGGTTTTTTAGTTTTTCAGCAAATACTTGGTGCGGTTGCGCGTATGTTCTTCTGCTGTTTTGCTGAAAATTGTCCTGCCGTCATCTTTGGTTGAAAGGTAATAGAGATAATCGCTAGCCACAGGGTTTAAAGCAGCATTTATCGCTTTTAGCCCCGGATTAGAAACGGGTGTCGGCGGCAAACCTTTTCTGATGTAAGTATTGTATGAGCTGTCTGCCTTGATACCCTCTACAAGATTAGCCTGCGCAACATCGCAAGCTTTGCCGTTTAGCCACTTGGGCAAACAAATCCCATAAGCCACGGCCGCATCAATTTGCAAGGGCATCCCGAGTTTAAGTCTTTTGTAAATAATGCCGGCCACAAGCCGCATATCTTCTTCGGTGCGGACTTCTTTTTCCAAGATTGAGGCGATTATAGTTGTCTGTAATGTAACTTTTAGTCCTTCAGTTTTTTCAGCAAAGTTGTCTTTTAATTTTTTAATAATAATTTCTTCTGCTCCTTTATTTTGATCTTCGATTTTTGATTTTTGATTTTCCAAATAGTAGGTATCCGGGAACAGATACCCCTCGTTTTTTTGAAAACCTGAAATTTTCAAACCCTCAAAATTTTTCCTCAACAGGCCGACAATTTCTCCCGAATTAAGACCTTCGGGAATAGTTACCAGTATCCCCTCCGGTTCAGCTTTGCCTTCAGAAAAAATCCTCACAACTTCCGGAATGTTCATTGACTTTGAAAGCAAATATCTCCCCGCCTTAAAATCTTTTTCCTTGCCTGTTAAAATAGTGTAACCAATAAAAAGATACCGGCTTCGAACCAGTCCTTGTTCAGCCAAAAGACGGGCTACCTTAGCCGAACCGTCTCCCTGAACAATCCTAAACTCAACTTTGTCACCCATGCTGCCTGGAGGCAAATATGTCCCGAGTAATGCCGGTAACAGCAAACCAGCCAAGGCAACAGTCAGTTCTAGGCTGTATTTTTTCAAGTTATAATTCTACTGTGTTTTTCTTGCCGGCTCTTCCAAAGGTTTCCTGCTGGTAATTTTTCCCGGCGGAAATTCCCTTTTACCTCCTTCTAAAGCGGCTAGTTTGTCTTTAACCACCTGGCTGTTCTTGTTCACTTCAAGCTTTAATATTTCTTGCAACTGTTCTATGGCCTTATCAATTTGGCCTTTTTCTTCAAGCATGAGCGCCAGATACCACCGGGCATTGGAATAATCCCTGAAGATGTCAACTGCCCGATTCATTTCAGTCAAAGCTTTATCTTTTTGCCCGTCACGATAGTAAAGTAAGCCCAATTCAAACGCCAGTCCGGAATTATTTAAGTTTAAGATTTTTGTCATTTCTAACTGCTTAATTGCCTCTTTCAGTCTGCCCTCCCTGTCATAAACCGTACCCAGGTTATACAAAGATGTGGCTAAGTCCTTTTTAAGCTCCACCGCCTTTTTAAAATTATCCTCGGCATTTTTGTAGTCGCTGGCGATAAGATCCCTAACTTCTTTTTCGTCCTTAATTTCCTGTTGTTTACTCTTGGCATTTCTCAAAAAAACACTATTGTTATCTGCCCGGCTTAAGTAAACCAAGCCAATTCTTTCATAGCCGCGAGGGTCGTTTTTAACTCTTCTCGCATACTCGCCGTAAGCTGTTATCGCCGCATTGTCGGCTCCGCCTGCTAAACCGATTAAGTTCTCATAAACAATCCCGGCGTTAAACCAGTTTAAAGCGTCATTTTGGTGATTACTAGTCATCTGGTTGGCAATTTGAATCACCATTTTGGTTAAATTTTCAAACTTAGGCCGAGCTTCCTCGATTTTCAAGTTTTTATTGTTAATCAGCAGATTTATTTTCTTCAAAAGAAGATTCGCCAAGTCGCTCAAGTAAAGATCCTCGCTGTTGTTGGCGCCTACCGCTTTGGCGACCAAGTCGGCGGCATTGTCTATGTCGGTCTGTGTGTTGCCGGAAATTCTTGCCGCTTGAGCCAAATAAATCTCTCCTCTGTATTTTTGGAAAAGCATATAGCCGCCAATTAACCCGAAAACCAAAACCAAAACAAAAGCCAAAGAAGAAACAATTGAGGGTAGTGAAGCGTCGTCCATTCTGATTTTAATATTATTGCTTTCATCTCTGGCAGTAATTGCAAGCAAACCAATCAAAAACCAAAAAACAAACATCAAAACCAGGTTAAACGGAGAAAGAAAAAACAAAGACAGCATTGTGAGAAAAGCTGGAACTATTTTCCAGTTTCTTAGACTGCGGAAAACGAAAAATAAAAGAAAAACAAAAGCAGCTAACGCCAGCAGACCGCTTTCAGTCACAAAATCAAAAAATTCTGAAGCGCTGTTTGAAAAACGGGCATTCCAAAAAGAGCTTCCGTTTACGGACAAGGGCCTAAACTGGTCATAGGCCAAGTTGAAGTTGCCCGGCCCAATACCAAAAATCGGGCTAACGCTCACTGCTTCTTTGGCAATTTCAGCTGAAATATCTTGGGAAAGGCTTATCTCAACGGGCAAAGTTTGTTTTGAGAAAATTCCCGAAATGTTAAAACCAAAATACTTGCCGCTGAAGATAAGAACGAGAGAAAGAACAAAAATTATGAGAGGCACCACCATGTGAGTCGCCTTCATCTTAACTTTGTGTCCGCTGGTTTTTTGAACTATTCCCGGCCCAAAAAGAACCGCCAGCATGCCAAGAGCCAAAGCTATGTAGAAAGTTTGAAGGCCCAAAATCAATAAAAGCAGGCCGGAAACTAAAACTGTTCCAAAGCCGAGAAATTTGAGCCAGAGTTTTTCTGTTTCAAAACCGCCAGCCCCGTTGTTTTTTTCTGCGTCCAAAGTCAAAGGATAAAGATGCTGACCCAAAGCAAGCACAAAAGACACAACAGCAAGGGCTCCCAGATTGCTGAAAGCGCCGACTGTATTAAATTGATTGTTGACTGCCAAGCTTTTTCCGTAAAAAAGAGTTATCCAGCCGAAAACCGGCACGCCCCAAGCACTTAGCACTCCCAGCAAAACTGCCAAAAATGAACCGCCAAGAAAAGCCCAAATCAATTTGCTCGCTTCTTCTTTCTCAAAAAAATTAGTCGTTAAAAAAAATAATACTCCCAAGCTGGCTAGCGCGATAAAGCCGCCGCTGGAAGTAAAGCTTCGGTAAACTTGAGAGGAAAAAGAGGAAGCCAGCAAACCGGCTCCCACCATCGCCAGCACACCCCACTCAAAACCGCTAAGCCGCAAAATCATCCCGTTTTGACGCACAATAATCGCAAGCCAAATCAGCAAACCTACTGCCGCACCAATAAAAAGCAAGGCTTGCTTGTTTACGGACAAAACGTCTCCCGGAGCATTAAGAGTCAGAAAAAATAGCGGCATTAAAAAGGTTACGCTTAAAACAACTTTTTTTATGGCTTTTTTAAGCAAAGGCGCATCTTCTTCAAACGGTCTGACTTCAGTATCACTCATTTCGACGACTTCGTTTTGAAAATTGACCAGATTTGATTCTTTTGATTCTGGAAGATGCTCCTCAAAGTTTGTGTACTCGTACTTTCCGAAAATGTTTCTTTCTTTTTTACTAAAGATATTCCACATAGTTTTGTCTTCGCATGGCAGTTCGGTTTTCATATCAGTGTCTTTGACCCTGAAACCGCTCCGAACTGGACCAAACTATTTAAAACTACAATTTAACAGAGAAATAATCAAATCGCGTAATATAGAAAAAAGTTGATAAGATTGACATTCCAAAAGTTTCATCAAAATAAATAAAACCGTTTCATAAAAAATTCTTACTGTTATCCACAGTTATCTTATTGTTCGAAAAACCTTATAGCTATATAATACTATAGATTACAAAAGGTTACTACTTTAAAGTTTCAAAAAGTATACTAAAAGCCTAGTTTTATTTTTAAACCAATGCCTAAACAATATCTGACAGTAAACGAAGTAGCCAAAATTATTGGAGTAAGCCCATTGACTATACGCAACTGGGACCAAAAAGGCAGGCTTATCGCCTACCGCAACCCTTTGAATAATTACCGTCTTTACAAAGTTTCCGATGTGGAAAATTTACTGAAAGAAATTGAGCAAAGCCAAGGCAAAACTTTTTCCCCGCCTCAAAAATCAGAATTGGAAAAGTCGAGGTTCAGAAAATTAGAAATAGAAACAGAGTAAAAAGGAAAAATAAAAAAACCGAGTTATCAGTCTCGGTTTTTATTTTTTCATATTTCTAACTTTTTCTTCCACTTGTCAAAAGAACGCAGAGAAAGATTTACCAAAGTGTCTTCCAAGTCTTTTCCGGTAATTTTTTCTATCATATCCGTAAAGTCAAGGTAGCGGACATCGTATCTAAAAATGTTTCCGTTTTTATCTTTGCCGAGCGTTACAACCTTGGCGCCGAATTTATGGACGATGCCCATGCCTTGTTCCCAAACAGTCGGTTCCTGAAAACCAGGGTAAAGATCCATGGCGGTCCCGCCGTGGAAAAAACTAATTTCTCTGTGCCAGTTTCCAAAACCGATATGGTGCGGCTGGGATGTGTTTTTTGACCCGCCGTTTCCTCTTAACGCTTTAACAAAATCCCCCATCCTGTCTTCAAACATATACTGCGCTTTGGTTGTCAATCCACGCGACTGCGCCGACATAATATGTTTGAACTCAAACAGAAAACCATTTTTCTCAACTTGGTCGTTGTCATCTGAACTTACATAGTGAAAGTTCGGCTCTTTACCTTCGGACTTTCTTAGCAGGTTAAGTTTCTCCACTAGATCAGAGACCATGTCGATACCGGCAGTCGTAAATTGCCACATATCGTGATCGCCCGGCCTGATATATACGGGAATTCCCTCAATGCAAAGCATGACAGCAACCCCCAAGCGCATTTGCATTTTGACTGTATTCAATATGTTAGCGCCACGGCTATAGTCAGCATGTTTGAGTCCGTTAAAAACATCCCCATAGTGTGTGACCAAGTCAATTTTGCCAAACTCGCCGCTTTTAATCATGGACTGAATTAAAGCGACAAAATGGGGTTGAGAGTGACGGCCGCCAAAATGCGTTTCGCTCATGCCAATTTTTCTGATAACCGGCCCGGCGTATAGAACTTCCTTTGGAATTGCCTCAAATTTAGTCCGTATGGGCTGTTCTAAAACATATGTTCCGCTCACCGGCCTGAAAACAACCTTGTGGCCTTTTTTAACAAGGTAGTCTATAGCAGAAGTTACAGCGCTTTCGCTTTGATTAAGCTCCCTTTGCAACTCGCCCAACCTGACAGGCCTTTTGAGCATTTCTAAAACTTTTGGAGCAATTTTGTGATTACCATTGGTATTTTTGGCATTGCCAGTATTGTTATTTTTCACTTAATACCCCCTTTCGCTTATGTACGGCGCCAGATTTCTTAACTTCCATTCTATGCCGTTAGGTTTAAGCTCACCCGCTTCGTTAAAAGTAAGGTCAACAATTACACACCCTAGATTGGGTGGCGTATCCAGTTCAAGTTCGGTCGGATCGGTAACAGCAAGTTTAGGCAGACTTATAAAGGTTGTGGCTTCACTATCGCCAAGTCCGGTATAGACTCCGACTCCATCTGTCCACAAAATAACTCTAGGATAGTCTCCAACACCTTTGGTACGCAAGGTGTTAATAAGCCAACCAGCGATAGAGCTGGAAGTTTTGCGCGGCCGGTAACCACGGGTATAGGCTCCGCGGAACGGACTTCTTTTTGAGGTAAGCGCCAGCACTCCAACCGGTTTGCCGGTGTTTATAATTCTAAACATGTGCATATTTCTTCCAAGGTAAAACCAGTCTTGCTGTTTTCTTCCTCTTTTTTCGTATCTTTGACGGCAGATATTTTCAAGCGGGTCTTCAAACCCCTGTTTTATGAAAGACTGTTCTTTCAAGCCGCTTATAAAGTAGGTTTTGGCTTTGTGACCCAGTGGACAAGTCATTGCCTCGTCTCCTATCACATTGACCGCATAGTCTACCTGTGCCTGATAAAGTAATTCGGAAGTTTTCCTTCTTTTCCTGTCTTCCTCATATTCCTGTCCTAACTCCAAAAAAGTTTCGTTCCTTTTAGCCGCTGACAGGTTGCCAACCACAATATTCCCAAGACCAATAATTAAGTCTGGTTTTTCTTCCGGGACAATAGTGTGATAAACAGTTTTAAGAAGATGCGCCTGCTGTCCTATACTGCCCAGCTCGCTGCCGCTCCATACCAGAATTCTGGTCGTTGGCCGCCAGTGGTGTTCGGAGGTTACGGTTTTTACTTCCGAAGTCGGCAAACGGAACTTTCCGTCGGCGTCCTTGACAATCTGATAACCTCGTCGGGCTCCTTCTTCAACGGCTCGAAAAACCATCTGGGCGCTCACGTCCACACCTTCCGATATTGTGTCAGCGTTTGCCGGCCCAAAATCCCGCAAAAACTTAAGGACTTTGTCGGCATACTTACTTATGTTTTTCTGAAACTCTTCTGGAGAGATCCCTTTTGCTTTGTTGTCGGCGACAGGTTTTAAGGGTTCTTGTTTTTTGTTTTCTTTAGCCATTTTTGCTCCCTTTTATAAATTTTCAATGATCAAATTTGGTTTGATACTAACAGAAACCAAAAAGATGGCAAGACGCCATCTTTTTGGTTTTGCGGGGGCAGTAGGACTCGAACCTACGTCGGTCGTTTTGGAGACGACTGTCCTGGCCACTGAACGATGCCCCCAAAGAAACCAAGTTATTTTTTGGCTTCTTTGTGCTCGGTGTGTACGCGGCACCATTTGCAGAACTTTTTAAGCGTAATTGCACGCTCTACTTTCTTTTTATTCTTGAAAGTGTAGTAGTTAAAACGCTTGCACTTTCCGCACTTCATTTTTATTAAATTATCTTGACTCATTCTGTCGAAGGTTCCAATCTAGGCGGGGCCCCGCCATTGGCGGGACGCCTACAAGATTGGAATCGCTGTTAGAGCCGACGGTGAGAATTGAACTCACGGCCTACTCCTTACCATGGAGTTGCTCTGCCGCTGAGCTACGTCGGCGCCTAATTTTCAACACTGATTGTGGGGGCGGTAGGATTTGCACCTACGTAGGCCGTTCGGCCGGCAGATTTCACTTATCCGTCACTTTCGTAACGGTGTGGACTATATCTTGTTCTAATACTAGAACTAGAACATCCGGTATCTAGTCTCTACGGCGCCCTTGCTTTACAAGGTTCCCACGGTATTGCCCTAAAGGGTTTTACCGTTATCCCGGATAGTTTCAATCCGTTTTTCAACGGAAAGCTGCCTTAAGACAGTCTGCTGTGATTGACTACTCCACCACACCCCCTAATACTTATCTATTTTAACTAAATTTTCAAATTTTTATCAATGACTTACTAATCAAACTACGTTTGCTTGATGCTCTATTTTTTCTTCCTTTGCCTCGATTAAGATTCTTATAAGTGGGGGTCAAAGAGTCACAGTTAGGACACAATAATCTTAAATTCTCTTCTTTGTTATTCTGCCAATTTCCATCAATATGGTCAGCGACCAAAGGTACTGTTCCTATTTTAGTATTGACTTTGGACCAACCACATAAACAACACTTATTTCCGTACTTCTCTCGTAAATACTTTTTTATACGGCTAGTTACCACTCCTATACTCTTATTCAGACCGCTTTCTTTTCCTTCTTTCCATTGTTTTATATAAGTCTTATATTGAAACTCCATTTGGCAGATGTTGCAACAATATTTATAAGTATTACGTAGAGTTTCTTTGCCACAATTCAAACAGTAAGCAATATTGTACTTCCCCCTGTGTCTTCGACGACCAGTATTACTTACTATAGCAGAACATGTTTGTGAACAAAAAACTTTTGGGTCGCTGGGTTTAACAATAAAAATTTTATTGCACTCCTTGCGTCTACATATTCTTTCTTCTTTTTTTCTAATAAAGTCAAAGTCTCCCCTTTTCCAAGCCTTTTTCACTAATATACTCTGTCTTTTTTTATACTCTTCTGAACTATAAAAGCCATAAGGCATAGAGCCGGAGGTCGGATTTGAACCGACAACCTTCATCTTACAGGGATGTTGCTCTGCCATTGAGCTACTCCGGCATAACATAATTGTACCATTTTTAAGTAAAATTAAAAACGCCATTAAGCGATTTTTGAGCCGCCTCCCAGAATCGAACTGGGGACATCCATCTTACGGGGATGGCGTTCTGCCACTGAACTAAGGCGGCTTAAGACAACAGCCCCCTTACTGTCTCTAATTTTTCTTTCGTCTTCTCATCTGCCGGATCCAGTTCCAAAGCCGCTTCCAGTGATTCCCTAGCGTCGGAAAAGTTTTTTAAAGCGACATACACTTCCGCCAGTTTTTTATAAAGTTCCGGATTTTTAGGATTTCTGGCGATTTCAATAATCAAAAGCTGTTCTTCTTTTTTATACTTTTCTGCAGGATTTTCCCTCTTGATACTTTTGGTTACCGACAACTCCTTAAACTCCCCCACTGGCCGTTCTTCATTTTTTAAAACTTCAACCTTAATCTTGGCCAGCAGACTGTTGGTAAAACTGTCCAGCTTGAGGGAAATGACCCTCAACCTTCTCAAAAACTTCTCAAACTCTTTGAGTAAATTGTTTTTGTGAAAGTCAAAGTCAATTTTTTCAACATATCGGATAATCTCCGGAAAAAATTCAGACAAAAAAACAGGTAAACCGGCCTCGCCTGAAGATGGAGATGCAACTGCCGGTTCCGACAACTTTTTCAAATAGGGAAATTTGCGCCAGACAACATAAAAAACAACAAGCAAGGATGACACAGCGATAGTTAGAGGAATAATGAAGTACATGACAAATTTATATTTCCAGCCTCGTAAAGTTCCTGACTTTAATGTTCTCGCCCAGTTTGGCGATATATTGGTTGATAAGTTCGGCGACAGTCATGGCGTTATCTTTAATAAAAGGCTGGGATAAAAGTTCCTCAACATCCCCGGGATTCATAGACACGATCTGCATTGCCAGTTCATGGGCTAGCTTTTTGAATTCTTCGTTTCTCGCGACAAAGTCGGTTTCCGAGCCAAGCTCTAAGATAGCGCCTACTTTTTTGTTGCTATGGATATAGGACTCGACTATGCCTTCCTTGAGCTCCCGAGTAGATTTTTTGCTTGCTATCTGCGCTCCGCGGCCTTTCAGAAATTCCAAAGCTCTTGCTTCGTCTCCGCCGGATTCAGCTAAAGCTTTGGATATTTCACCCACCGATAGACCTGTAACCCCTCTGATTTTTTTGATTTTTTCTATATCAGACATTTCGACAAGGACTAGGGCTTCAACGAGTTTTTTATCGTTTGAATAATGAGTTCAAGAGACTTGCGGGCATTATCATTGGCCGGAATGGGAAAGTCAATTTTAGAAGGATCGCTTTCGGTGTTGATTAAGCCAGCCACCTTAATTTTCATTGTTTTGGCTTCCCGAATCGGCAAGTCGCTTTCTTTAACTGAAGAGACAAAAACAATATCCGGCAAACGGCTTAATTTCCTTAAGCCATCGAATTTTTCTCTAAGCTTGTTCATTTCTTTCTCTTTCATAAGTCTTTCTTTCTTGGTGTATTTTTCTAAAGAGCCAGAACTGAATTCTTTTTCCAAAGACTCCAGATAGTGCAGTCTTGAAATGATAGTTTTAAAGTTTGTCAAAGTCCCGCCAAGCCAGCGGTTGGTTACATAGGGCATGTTCAAACTGTCCGCCAGATCTTTGACTAAGTCGGCTGACTGTTTGGAAAGGCCAACAAACAAAACCATCTTATTTTCTTCCAGGGCTTTCTTTAAAAATTCAACCGAAGCGATAAGACCTTGTTTCGTTTTGATAAGGTCAATAATGTAAATTCTGTCCCTCATCAAATACACGTAGGGCTTCATTTTGGGGTTGAAGATGGATTTTTTGCGGCCAAGATGCATGCCCGCTTTAACCATTTCTTCATAAGTTGGCAGTATTAGTTCTGATTTTGACATGAGAAAGAGTATATCAAATAAAGACTTTTATTGCAAATTCTACTGTGAACTGGGATGGCAAATTTAGTTTGCGGGGTTGACTCACCGAGCAAAATAAAGTAAGCTTGTTGAAATGAAACAAGGAATCCACCCACAATATTACAGTAACGCCAAAGTACATTGTGCTTGCGGCAAGTCTTGGACTATCGGCTCCACGAAACCAGAACTTGAAATTGAAATATGCTCAAATTGCCACCCTTATTTTTCCGGCAAAGAGAAAATTTTGGACACTCGAGGCCGTGTAGACAAATTCAAAAAGAGAGAGGAGAAAACTCAGAAAAAAGTTTTAGAGAAAAGAAAAAAGTAGATGTCTACAAAAGAAGAGTTAGAAAAAGAGTTAGGAGCAATTGAGTCTCAACTCTCCGATCCGCAGGTGGCAATTGACTACCGAAAAGTTGCCGAACTTGCAAAAAAGCATGCCAACTTGAAAAGAAGCCTTGAGAAAGGAACGGAAAGCGAACTCTTTGAAGAAGCAATAATAGAAATCAGAGCCGGCACCGGCGGCGACGAAGCCGCTTTGTTTACTACTGACCTTTTTTCAATGTACAAAAAATATGCCGCTTCAAAAAATTGGCAGATAAGTCTGGTAGACTATAACCAAAATACTTTAGGCGGTTATAAGCAGATCATCTTTGAAATCAACGGAAAAAACTCCTATAATTTAATGCGAAATGAAAGCGGCGTTCATCGAGTCCAAAGAGTGCCGGCAACAGAAAAAAGCGGCCGGGTGCATACTTCTACCGCCACCGTAGCGGTACTGCCAAAAGTTAAAGAAAGCGAAGTTTTAATTAAACCGGAAGAGCTTGAGATAACATTTACCAGAGCGGGCGGCCCCGGAGGCCAAAACGTAAATAAAGTGGAAACAGCAGTAAGAATTCTCCATAAACCTTCCGGCCTGGTCGTTTTTTCCAGAGAAGAAAGGTCGCAGAGCAGTAACCGAGAAAAGGCCATGGAAGTGCTGCGCGCCAAACTGGCTGTCCAGAAAAAGTTGGCGGAAGAAGAAAAACTGGGAGCAAATCGCAAGTCTCAGATTGGCTCAGCTGACAGGTCCGAAAAGATAAGAACTTATAACTTTCCGCAGGACCGGATCACCGACCATCGTCTAAAAAAAAGCTGGAGCAACATTCATAGCATTTTGAACGGCAACTTAGATCAAATTTTAAACTCTTTCAAGAAAAATGGCTGACAAAGAAGAAAAACATGAATCTTTAGGACCGATCTTTGAAGCCGGCCCCGGCTGGGGAGAGAAAATAAGAAGCTGGCTGGAAGCCAACTTTAAGAAAAAAATCTTCCCTGTTGCCGCAACCCTTGTTTTGTTAAGCGGAATTGCTTATTTTTTCAGCCAGCCCGATAAACAAAACCAAAACAGTCCGAAGAATACCGAAGCACAGATTATTTCGCTGGAAATAACGCCCGGCGAAGGAACTATTGCAACTTCCCGGAGAGCTTTAGAAAATTACCTTGGGAAATTTCCTGAAATAAAATTAAAACCCGAACAAAAATTATATATTGATAATTATTTTAAAACAAAATTCGGCGGAACGCTATGGAAACCGGGAGAAAAAATAGAATTTTCAAAAAAGGACATGGAAAAGGCTGTAAATGAAGCGCTGGCTCTGCCGGAAAGCAAACTGGAAAAACTAAGAAGTTACCTAAAGTAAAAATAAACCCCGCTTAGCGGGGTTTATTTTTACTTTTTGGTTTCGGATTTATCGTCCGGCTCCTGGGCAGGTTCAACACCTTCTTCTGTTTCTGCTTCCTTTTCTTTCTTAATTACTTCAACTTCCTCTGTGGCAGTTTCGCTCACAGCTAGCTGTTTATCCAACTCTTCTTGAGAAATCGGCTCCTGAACTAAGGCGATAATTTCTTCGGGGTTTTCTTTTATTTCAACGCCTTCAGGCAGCCTGATGTCTTTTACCAAAATCTGGTCGGCAAAAGTTGCCAGCCTTGAAATATTTATCTCAATCTCGTGAGGCAAATCTTGGGGCAAAGCTTCAACCTTAACTTCGTTTATGTTCTTAACCAATATTCCCGCCAAATCTTTTACCGCCAGAGACTCGCCGACAAAAACCAGCTGAACATCAGCAGAAATCTTTTCTTCTAGGTTTACTTTATAAAAATCGGCATGGATAAATTTATCGGAAATCGGATTCCTGGCGACATCGTGGATAATCACCGGCAGATCTTTGTTGTCCAAGTTTACATATATCAGAGAAGACTCCCCAGCCTCCAAGTAGGCTTTTTCAAAATCTTTAAGGTTTACCTGAACCGGAGTTGATTTAAGATTATGGCCGTAAATAACAGCCGGCAAAAAACCTTGGCTTCTGATGCCAGTCATGGACTTGCCAACCACACTTCTTTTTTCCGCTTTAATTTCAACTTTCTGCATAGTGGCAATTTTATTGTATAAACTAATTTTTGTCAACCGTGTTAAATAACCGCCTTGCGGTTATTTAACACGGTCAACCGATCCGAACAACTTTAATTTGGTTTTCACCAACTCTTTCATTGCCTCAAACGACGGGGCAAGAAATTTGTAGGGGGTAGTTTGGGTTGGTTCGTGCTGAAGTTCGGCGGCTAGACTGTCATGATAAGCGACCCGCAATTCAGTATTGATATGAACATTTGAAATGCCGGCAGAGATTGCGGCGCGAACATCTTCGTCAGATAAACCTGAAGCGCCGTGCAATACCAGAATTGTTTCCGGGACAGCTGTAACAACTTTTTTCAGGCGATCAATATCTAATTTTTCTTTCTGCTTTGTTACTACTCCGTGAATGTTGCCAAAAACTACCGCCAGCCTATCCACACCCGTACGGCTAACAAAATCTGCAGCTTGTTCGGGCTGGGTGTAATCAGCCGGACTAATCTCTACCGCTTCCTGCACTTGCGACTCCCCCTTAAGATAACCCAACTCGCCCTCCACCATCCTAGCGTCTTGCGATGACGCGAGATGCTCTTTTGCATATTTAGTGACTTGCGATGTCATTAAAATATTTTCATCAAGGTTTAACCTTGATGCGTCAATTAAAACCGTGTCATAGCCTGAGTCAATTGCTTTTTTAGCTGACTCAAAACTTTTGTGGTGATCGGCATTAAGCCAGACGGTGTGGCCATCTGACTGATAGGATCTAACCAAAGCAACCGCCTGATCGTAGCCGATAAAATTAGCCTCCCCTTCCGAGGTTGCCACCATCACCGGCGACTTTAATTCAACCGCCGCCTCAACTATGGCTTTAAGCTGATCCGCTGTTGAAAAATTAAAATGACCGATAGCCCAATGTTCTTGCTTAGCTTTTTGAAAGTATTCTTTTAAACTCATATCTTAATAAAACCATTTATAATATTTCCCTCAACCAGTTGATTCACTTTCTCTCGCCCCAGGTATTCAATAAATATTTTGTTCCATAAGGCCTCCTGCTGGTGGTACAGATACTTTATCTCCCCTTTTTTAACTAAGGACATGACCAAGTCAATTAAATCAAAACTAACAAGTTCTTCTTTTGAATTGCCGTTTATTCCATCTGAAAAAAAATCCCCGACAAAATCAAGACCTTGCCAGTAGCCAAAAGCGTGGCCTTCGGCGCCAGGCAAAGAACCTAGTTTTGCCAAATCGCCTTCAGCTTTATACCAATGTTCAGCCTCGGGGTTTATATGCGGTTCAAGCAGACGAAAATCATTTTTATCGTCCTTTGCCAGATAACGCTGAACAATTCTGAAACTGTTTTCCGGTGCCGGCCCTTCTGGCACGTCGCCCCGCAGTAAAGATTTAAACCTGACGCTAAAACCTTCCTCACCAGAAAACTTCCTGAAAAGTCCGGAGTAGAAAGGCACTTCGTTAAGATAATGCAGTATTAAAGTGAACAACCTAAGAGTTTCTCCTTCAGTGTCAATTGTAAGCGGTATCACAAAAATTATGCCTAACTCTTTGAGGTGGCTGACATTATGATATTTTTTATCCAAAAACTTTTCAGCCACATCCAGCCATTGGGTTTCTAAAACTTTTAACTCCACCTCGCGTTCTTCAAAATCTTCGGCTGTCAGGCCGTCGTAAGCTTTATCAAAAAAATTATGCATCCAGTCGGCATCTTGAGCAAACCGCAAAGCGCTAAAAACGGAAGAGAAACCTTCTTTATCAATCAGTTCTTTGGCTGTTTTACAGCCAAAATGATCCAACAAGTTTTGGGGTGGAAAATTTTCAAGCAGTTCCGCCGCTTTATCTTTTTTTATAAAAAATCCTTTTTGAGGTTTGTTGAGGGTAAAAGCAGTTTCGCAAAGTTTGCCGCAGGCATTAGACATTTTAGACAAATCGGGTTTGCCTAAAAGATCATACAGATGCTCGTCCAAATGCTTTAGCCTCATTACTAAAGATTGATAAACTTCTTCCGCCTTCCGATTTGCCAAGGAACAGCCAAGTTCTTCAAGAGTCCTGCGGACTAAAATTTCGTTTTCCTCAACTATTTTTTCCATTAAGCCTTTTTTGCCAGTTGCTTTTTCCAGTTTCTGCTCCAAATCCAAAACAACACTCGACTGAGTACGCAAAATTGAAGCCAGTTTTTCGTGAAC
>CAYZNJ010000001.1:7190-18474 GCA_964479745.1 uncultured Candidatus Saccharibacteria bacterium | reverse complement strand
GGCCATGGCCCCCAGTCGTCCTCTTTAAGTATCCCCGCTTTTGAGCCGACTTTGGTTACCACTGAAGAAGCGTTGGCTGTCCCAAATTGAATCGCTTTTTTAATATCGCCGTTTTTAATGTATTCAGAAACAAAACCAGCGCTAAAAGCGTCGCCAGCGCCGGTGCGCTCAACTATCGGCGAATCAGGCACGCCGGCTTTATAAATATTCTGGCCGTCAGAAACCGCCACTCCGTCATGCCCCTTAGTCATAACGAAAATTCTTTTCACAACCTTATCCATAATTTTAAAAATTTCTTCTTCTTTTTGGTAGTTTAAGCCAACAAGTTGCGCCGCCTCCTCCTGATTCATAATGATTATTTCGGCATTTTCAAAAAGTATTTTTAATTTTTCCAAGCCGTGACCTAACTCTTTGCCACCGGGATTGCTGGCAATTTTTACACCATTTTCTTTTGCCCACAAAACAGCTTTTTCAAGCAAAGAATAGTTGCCGCCCAGACTATCCAGAAAAAGCCATTTAGTTTTTACCTCTTCCAAAACAATATTTTCTGTTTCCAAGGTTTGCCCTTCGCCTTTATAGCTCAAGATTGTCCTCTCAGCGTCCGGATAAACAAGAATTAGAGAATAAGCGGTGTGGCCTTCTTTCGTAGTTTGGAAGTATTTTGTGTCAATTCCTTTATTTTTTAGTTCGGATAAAATTTCGTTGCCGTTTAAGTCTTTGGCGATCGAACTAATGCAAGCTGTTTTTAGTCCCTGCATAGCAAAGGCCACCGCCGTATTTGTTCCGCCGCCTCCGGTAGTAAAAGTAATTTCTTTGACTTCAACTTTTGAACCTAGCGGAAAACATTGCTCCTCGCCCGTCGGCGAATCAGTGTGTTTGCGCAATTCAAAACCTTCCGCCTTCAAAAAGACATCCCGCGTCGCTGAACCGATTGTGACGACATCAAACATTTTTTAATTCTTCAATTGCTTTTGCTATATTTTGATTGTTCCAAATATAACTGCCTACTATTAACATGTTAGCTCCAGCTTGCACAACTTTTTCTGCTCTTTCCAGATTAATTCCACCGTCAACCGAAATAACTTTGTCGGGATAGAAATAGTGGAAGTCGGACATCTTGTCTAAAACCGGCTCAACAAATTCGCCTCCGTAAAATCCCGGCTCAACAGTCATAAAATGAACAAAATCAACTTGATTAATAAAAGGCTGAACCGCTTCAACCGGAGTTTCTGGATTAAGAGCAATACCGACTTCCCTTTCGGCTTCCTTCAGTTTCTCAATTATTTCCTGGCTCTTTTGGGTCGCCTCAATATGAAAAATAAAAGAGTCGGCTTGAGTTTCCAGCCAACGGACAATATGATTTTCCGGTTTGGAAACCATCAAATGGACGCTGGTTCTTAACGGCGTCTCTGTGCTTTCCAACTCCTCAAAACCGCTGATAGTCATATTGGGCACAAAAATACCGTCGGCAATATCTAAATGAACTCTTTGCGTATACGGTTCAATGGAAATAATTTTATCCAGAAATTCTTCTTTGTTTTTTACTAAAATTGACGGAATTATTTCTGTCATGCTATTTAACCAAATTTGGCGGGGTTCTGCCTTCTAACGCTTCTATTATATTTTCTGCGGCTAAACGCGACATCGCCTGTCTGGTTTCTTCGGTAGCCGAAGCAATATGCGGGGTTAAGATAACATTGTCTAGTCTTTTCAGGTCCGCGTTGATTTCAGGTTCGTTTTCAAAAACATCAATCGCCGCTCCCTTGATTGTGCCGTTTTTAAGAGTATCGGCAAGAGCTTGCTCGTCAATAATGGGTCCCCGAGAAGTGTTGACTAGATATGCAGTCGGTTTCATAAGTTTAAACCTATCTTGGTTGATAAGATGGCGAGTAGAATCTAAAAGCGGCACATGGATAGAGACAAAATCGCAAAGAGGAAGCAATTCTTCAACATCGGCAACATACTGCGCTCCAAATTCTTTTTCAAATTCTTCGTTGCGGTTCGGATCGTAATATAGAACCTTCATATCAAAACCCTTTACCGCGTGATAAGCGACGCGAGAACCAATTCTGCCCAAACCGACAACACCCAAAACTTTTCCGTAAACATCTGTCCCCAAAAGTAGTTCTGGTCCCCAGGCTTTATATAGTCCGGCCTTAGAAAATTTGTCAGCTTCGGCAATCCGGTGAGCGATGGCTAGCATTAAAGCAAAGGTGTGTTCGGCAACAGTATTAGTCAGTACGCCCGGCGTGTTGGTCACCATTATATTTCTCTGCTTGGCCGCTTCTGTATCAATATTATCAAAACCCACAGCGTAGTTGGCAATAATTTTTAGTTGTACGCCTGCCGCATCCATAATTTCTGCGTCAATTTTTTCAGTCAAAATTGAAAGCAAAGCGTCGAAGGCCTTGCCTTCGACCTGAGCCTGTCGAAAGGCATTAAAAATTTCTTCTTTCGTCGCCGCCCTGTCTTTAGCCGCCTCGTTGACTACTACTTCATAGCCCTTATCTTGCAAGAGTTTGATTCCGCTATCAGGAATTGGTCTAGTTACAAAAACTTTAGGCATATTTTCGTCTAAATAAAACTTTATCTGCTAAGTAAACGGTCGTGATCCAAAACAACATATCGGTTACAAGCTTTAAAAACGATGCACTATTATTAAATACTTCTCTATCGTACTTCAAGGGCAAACCCCCTGTAATGTCAAAAGTGCATTCTGGGATTGATATAACCCCGGGTTCTTTGGGACATGAGTCATCTCCAGTAACCGCAAAAACAACAAAATTAACGATTACGGCAAGTAATATAATAAATATAATCTTTTTCATTGTTCCAACTGTTTAATTTTATCTACTCTCCGCACATGCCGTTCCTCACCAGAAAATTTCGTTTCCAGAAATATTTTTATAATTTCCCTGGCGGCAACTTCAGCATCCGGAAGATAGTCCGCCGACAGACACAGGATATTGAGATCTTCGTCATTTACTGAAGCCCTAACTTGTTCCGATGAAGCGGCTGTACCAGCACGGATGCCTTTTATTTTGTTGGCCGCAATGGCAATGCCAATACCGGAGCCGCAGATCAATATTCCCTTGTTTCCGTCGTCAGCGGCTACTTTTTCCGCTACCGCTTTTGCAAAATCAGGATAGTCGTCATCTTTATTGTATTCAAAAGCTCCGCAGTCTTCAAACTCATAATTCCAGCCAGCTAGCAACCGTTTTATTTTTTCCTTTAATTCAAAGCCGCGATGATCTGAGCCTAAGTAAATCATGTTTTAAACGCATAATAAAAAACAGAAATAATCCAGACAATGGGAGCCCAAAATGAAAAGTAAGCAACCCACGGCTCACCAATATAGTAATAAACGGATGGCATAATTATAAACACACTTAGTGTCCACAACAAAACAAAAAGGGTTAATGCTCCAGCGACAAATACCCCTCGATTGGTTGAATATTTTGAAAAAATGTTGGTTAGCCAAATCGTTACAACCAATACAAAACCGTTGGGCAGCAAACCGTACAAAAAAGCATTCGTGGCTTGCCAAAAGTCTAGTGAAAAATAAAAATTCGTGTAAATGGCAGTGGCCACAAATAATAAAACATAGGCCGCCGTTACCTTTTTAAGACTGATATTTTTTTTCATTTTAATCTGTTTAAATAATTAACCGCAGATAGCAGAGCACAGGTGCCCATGCCGGCGGCAATGACAATTTGTTTGTGTGGAACATCTGTAACATCACCGGCGGCATAAAGACCGGGGACGTTGGTTTCACAACTAGCGTTGACTTTAATTTGGCCAAACTGGTCTTTGGCCGCTTCATCCGGCGCCAAACCGCTGTTGGGTATCATACCGATATGGACAAAAATTCCTTCCACCGGCAAAACCTGCTCTTTGCCGTCGCTGTCGGTATATTTCAAACCAGTCACGAACTCGTTGCCCTCAACTTGAATAGTTTTAGCATTATAAGTTATTTCAACATTTTTCTTTTGCATCAAGTTGTCAATTAAAATCTGGTCGCCTTTGAACTGCGGATTTTTATTAATGACATATACCTGACTTGCGATATCAGAAAGCATTAATGCCGACTCCAAAGCCGAATTGCCGCCGCCGACAGTTGCCACTTTTTTCCCGCTAAAAAGCGGGCCATCGCAAACAGTACAGTAACTTATGCCTTTGTTGCGAAATTCTTTTTCTCCGGGCACACCTAACTCGCGCGGGTGTACACCAGTGGCAATTATTACTGTTTTAGCTGTGTAGTCAACAGTATTTGATTTAACTAAAAATGAGCCGTCCGGCTGTACCACTACTTTTTCAACCTCAACCCCCTCTTCCGGCTCAACTCCGTAGTATTTTAAATGCTCTTTAAACTGTCCAGCCAAAGTAATGCCGTCAGTTTGACTGACCCCCGGCCAGTTGCCAATCTCGCCCGAAGTCGCCACTTCCCCGCCAAACTCTTTGGTGATAATTTTAAAATTTAAATTCCGGCGGACGGCATAAATCCCAGCCGACGTAGCCGCTGCCGAACCGCCGATAATGATGAGGTCGTGAATCATAGAGGTGTAAAGTGAAAAGTTTTGGATTTTAAACTGTTATTTTACTCTTTTCGCTTTGCGCTTTTAGTCAAAATTATTATATCATAAATAGCATGAACACAAAGCTGAAGAAACTTTGGCCAGTACTTTTAATCTTGGCCTTAAGCGCCATCACTCACTTCGCCTATTTCGGCCGCCCAAACCAGACGGTTTTTGATGAAGTCCATTTCGGCAAGTTTCTCTCCGGATATCTGACCGGCGAATATTTTTTTGACATCCACCCGCCGCTAGGCAAATTGCTTTTAAGCGGCGCCGGGTATTTGAGCGGCTTCAAGCCCGGCTTTTCTTTCGCCAACATCGGTGAAACTTTTCCCGACAAGCAATATCAGGCATTGAGGCTATTGCCTGCGTTGGCGGGTTTTTTATTGCCGCTGGTGATTTATTTTCTCTCCCTGCGTTTGGGTTTTTCCCGCCGAGGCGCGCTTTTAGCCGGAATTTTTATAATTTTTGAAAACGCTTTGAATGTCCAATCTCGTTTTATGCTTCTGGATTCTTTTTTACTTTTGTTCGGCTTTTTATCTCTCCTTTTCTATTTGAAATCAAGAGATACAACTTTCAACTTATTTCTGACTGGCATTTTCGGCGGACTGGCAGCATCGGTAAAATGGACCGGCGGGACTTTTCTGGCAATTATAATTATTCTTGAATTTATCGGGGCAATTAAAAACAGGTGGCGGATAAATTTTAAACTAACGGCCGTAAAGACCGCGTTGCTGGTTGTTGTCCCTCTTTTAATTTACACCGGCATTTTTGCCTTGCACTTCAGCCTGTTGAAAAAATCGGGCCCCGGAAACGCTTTTATGACTCCGGCCTTTCAAAAAACTCTGCAGAATAGTCCTTACCAAAACGACAATTCAGTCAAACCAATGAATTTTTTTAAAAAATTTGTTGAACTGAACACGCAAATGTATCTTTCCAACAAAGGCATTTCCGCCCAGCATCCCTATGGAAGCAAGTGGTACAGCTGGCCCTTTTTGATCAGGCCTGTTTATTTTTGGAACAAAGCAGAAGCGCCCGGAGGATACGAAAGCAAGATTTATCTTCTGGGCAATCCGTTTATCTGGTGGTCCTCGACCATAGCAGTACTGTATTTGGTAATTAACTTCGGAGTAAGTTTAATAAAAAAACTAAAAACAGATTTTACTTCTCGTTTCGTGCTGCTCGGTTTCTTTATCAACCTATTGCCTTTCATCGGCATATCCCGAGTTATGTTTTTATACCATTATTTCACATCGCTTGTATTTGCCGTACTGGCTCTGGCTTATTTGATAGATCCCGAACAAAACGACGGACGTGTTTCACATCCTGTTTCGTTCGGGACAAGCAAGACAAACAAAAAAAGCCTGTTCGCTTTTTTTGCATTTTTTTCAATATTATTTTTCTTTTTCTTCGCTCCTTTTACTTATGGCCTGCCTTTGACTCCGCAAGAATCAAGCCTTCTTTTTTGGTTACCAAGTTGGAGATAACCTAATTAGAGTTTGAGCTCCCTCGCTTTTTTGTAAATTTCCTCCGCTTTCGCCCAGTCAAGATTTTTCCAGAATGCCTCAAGATAAGATTTGCGATCGGAGCCGTGGTCTATAAAGTAAGCGTGTTCGTAAACATCAATCGCAATAATAGGAATACAGCCCCAGACTCCGCCTTGATTATGGGCATCACCGTTGTAGTGGCGAAGTTCGCCGATATGAGGATCCCAGCAAAGCACAGACCAACCACGAGCCGCCATAGCGCAAGTTGAAAACCAGCTGACAATAGTTTCAACCGAACCCCATTTTTTTGTCATTGCCGCCGATAATTCCGGCGCTTTAGCTGGGTCGCCTCCGCCGCCCAATAAGCCAAAATAATTCTCATGAAGATAAACTCCGTTGATAGCAAAAGTCTCGGCATCTTTTAACGCGCGCAGTTCGCTGTAGGTGGTGTTACCCTCGGCTTTACCGCCGGCTCGCAGAGCCTTAAGCTTTTCTAAAATCTCGTTGCTCTTGTTGACATAGCCGGTATAAAGCTTGCCATGATGAATGGCCATGGTTTTTTCCGAAATGCCCGGAACTTCTTTTTTGTTTAAAGGTTTTACTTCGTACATAAATTATTTAATTCCCAAAAGCTCATTGACTTTGGCTTTATTGAAACCGAGAATCGCCTGGCCGTTAATTACTATAATCGGCACGGCTATCTGGCCGACTAATTTAAGCATCTCTTCTCTCTTCTGGATATCTTTGGCGACATCATATTCCTGGTAAGCAATATTTTTACTCTTAAAGTATTCCTTTGCCATGTGGCAGTAAGGACAGGATGGGGTTGTGTAAATTTCTACATTATTCATATTCCAATTATAAAACCAAAACAAAACAGACACAACCTTGCGATAACCCCATTTTAGTTGTACAATCAGTAACTTACATTAAAAACTAAAATTGTCAGGAGTAGGACATGGTGCTTAAAAAAGTGCTTGTTTTCCTTGCTTTAGTTATACTAAGTCCGCCAACAACCTTGTTCGCTTTACAAATTTCCCCAGAAGAAGAGGAACAAAGGTACGAACAACTCAACAAAATTGTCTATCACCTTTACGACAACTTCGAGTCTAAAGAAAGCAATGCCCAAGACTTAAAAGACGCCTGGGAGTTGCTGCAGTGTTATCCAGAAGACCCCTACATATACGATCTTTGGGCAACAACCGAATGGGTTCTGTTGGGTCACGAACTCGGTACGGGTTTGGACCAGCAAAAAGAAATCTCCGAGTTCCCGGCGCTAGCAGAAAGAGCCAAAAGGTATCACGAGGTTGTTGGTCATGGTTTAAAACTAACCGACAACAAAAACGACCCGAAAAACCAGTTGGCCAGAGCAATCCTCTTTTTTAGCCAAGCTAAGTTTACTTTCAGTTTTGAAAGTGACTTTTCCGGCCTGTCTCGAGCAGACAAAGAAACAGCTGAAGGCATTAAGCTTCTAAAAAGAATTTTGGAGAAAGATTCCACTTTTGGGCCTGCTTATTTTTTCCTAGGAACTACCCGCTACGGACTTGCCGCTAAAACAGAGGCTTGGAGCCCAAAAAGGCTTGTGATTAGATTGAAATCCTACACTTACGACGAGCTTTACTATATAGACAGCGACGTATTTAACAAAAGCTCAGCCCTTGAATGGATGGAAAAAGCATATTACTACAATGCTAGTTCTTGGCTTAAAAAAATTTGGCTTGAGTCTGCCATGCTTCTTTTTAAAGTTTATCCGGACTACCGAAAGAGCTTGAAACTAAACCAAGAATTAGAAATCCTTGAAACCAAAGAGATTATCCTGCTGGAAAGGTTGGCAGAAATCTTGCCCCACAGACAGGATTTGATTCAACAGCTTAAGTTGTCCAAACTTAGGGTAAAAATTATAAAAGATTATCTTTCTTCTCTAAAGAAATAGCAAAGCTATTTCTTTTTTATTAACTTTGTCCTTGACTAAAGTTAAAAATACCAATAAAATAGCGCAACACTTCCAATCCAAACAAGGAGTTAAATATGTTTAAGGTCATTAAAAAAGATACGAACTCTCGAGCAAGAACTGGAATAATAGAAACGCCCCACGGAGTTATTGAAACTCCGGCCTATGCCATCGTCGGTACGCATGGCAGTATAAAATGCCTGCCCCAAGAAAAAATTCCGGCAACTAAAACACAACTGGTGATATCCAACACCTATCACATCTGGCAAAACTCCAAAAAGCCTGGCGACAGATTAAGCTTAGGAACTCTGCCGTCAGTCCACGAATTCTTGGGACAAAATATGCCGGTTATGACTGATAGCGGCGGTTTTCAGGTTTTCAGTTTGGGATTTTCCAGAGAACACGGCATTGGCAAAATAAGCTCAATTTTCCCGGAGAAAGAAAAAATACAGAAAAAACAGTTTAGACCAGAAAAAAACTTGGTCACGATAAGACCCGAAGGCGTTTATTTTAAAGTTGACGAAAACGAAAGAGAAGAATTTCTTGGCCCGGAATTATCCATAAAAATACAAGAAAGTCTTGGCGCCGACATTATACTCGCTTTTGACGAATGTACTTCGCCGCTTCACGACCATAAGTATACTTCCGAGGCCATGGAAAGAACCCACAGCTGGGCAAAAATTTGCTTAGAAACCAAAAAGAGAAAAGATCAGTTGCTTTATGGAATTGTTCAAGGCGGGGAATTTCAAGATTTGAGAGAGGCAAGCGCCAAGTTTATAGGCTCGCTGCCTTTTGACGGTTTTGCTATCGGCGGTTCTTTAGGCAAATCTAAAACCGATGCTTTTGATGTTTTGAAATGGACTATTCCGTTTTTAGACGAGAGCCGACCCAGACACTTTCTGGGTATCGGCCAGGTTGGGGACCTCTTTGAAGGCATTAGTCTTGGGGTGGACACTTTTGATTGCGTTATCCCTACTCGTGAAGCGCGACATGGAGGAATCTGGACTAGTTCAGGCAGAATTGACATAAAAAAAAGTATTTTCAAAAGTGACTCCGCCAAATTAGATAAAGATTGTGAGTGTCCCGTTTGCCAAACTACTAGCAGGTCTGGCCTTCACCAGCAATTCAGGTCGGGAGACCAGATGGCCGGACAAAATGCCACAGTACACAATATTTATTTTTTTAATAATCTAATGCTAAATATCAGAAACGCTATCAACAAGGGACGGTTTGAGGAGTTCAAAAAAAGTTATTTTGCAAAATAAAAAACACCATTTAAAAAATATGGTGTTTTATTTTAAACCTAGAATCTAAGGCCGAGATATAAAGAAGAGTTGTGGAAATTGCCACCGCCAGACCAGTAGTTTTTCCAAACAAATCCGGCAACAAGGTTCTCACCTACAAAAACTCTTACTCCCAAACCTATATTTTTAGTGAAGTGGTTATCGGAACCAAAATCATAAATATAATAGCCATCATCGGCTGAAGCAGAGTTTCTCAAAAGACCGACTCCCCCGGTAATGTAAGGCATAACTTTTCTTTCCCGGCGAGTCAGATTTACAGTACCGTTAAAGTCAAACAAGTAAGTAAGAGATTTAATATCAAAACGGATACCTTCATAAAAAAAGTTATCCCATTGCGGCCAGTTCATATAAAAACTGGGCTCCAGATAAAAATTCCGGCCTTCCAAAAGCTGGTAAGTAGCGCCGGCGCCAAAGTTAGTCTTAGCATCCAACTCTGAAGATTCAATGCGCGAATTCCGCCCCAACTGGAAGTAAGCCGTACCCCTTTTGTCGTCCTGGGCCTGCGCTGACTGTACGCAAAAAACCATAATAAAAACAAAAGCAAGTACAATAGCAACCATCACACCAAAAAAACTCTTTCTCACTTTTTTCTCCTTTATTTGTAATGTTAAGTTGCAACGGCTAAAAGCCGGCATAATAATAACAGCTTCCCCACGCTATTGCAAGAAATTGCATATCACACAAAAAAAAGAACCGAATCAATATTCAATCAGGTCAAGAAACTCCTTTTCGGAAATTACCGCTATTCCAAGTTTTTTAGCTTTTTCATACTTAGAACCCGGTTCAGCACCAGCTACAACATAACTGGTTTCTTTAGAAACAGAAGACGAAGTGTCACCGCCGTTTTCACGGACAAGTTCCTCGGCCCGTTCACGGCTAAGCGACTCCAAAGTGCCGGTAAAGACAAAAGTCTTGTCTTTAAGTTTTGATGACTTTTCAACCAACTCCTGCTTAAGGATACGGAGTCCCGCTTTTTTAAATTTGTTTAAAAGTTTTTGGTTATAATCTGACCTGAACCAATCATAAATACTTCTGGCCACAACGTCGCCGATATCTTTTATGCTCAATAGTTCCTCAACGCCGGCTTTAGATAAACTTTCCAAACTGCCAAACTTGCGAGCAAGGTCAAGGGCCGTTTCGGAGCCGACATGAGGGATGCCTAGAGCAAAAATAAATCTATCCAAAGGAATTCTTTTTTTAGATTGAATTGAGTTAACTGCATTTTCAGCTGATTTCTCGGCAAATCTTTCAAGATTAAGAAGGTCGTTTTTTTGAAGAAGATAAAGGTCAGCTGTGTCTTTAATTAAGCCGGTATCCATAAGCTGGTCAATAATTTTCGGGCCCACACCATCAATATCAACAGCTCCTTTTGAAACAAAATGGTAAATCGCCTCTCTTTTTATGGCCGGACAGTTTTTATTCAAACATTTGTAAGCAGCCTCGCCTTCTGCCCGCTTAACCGGCTGGCTGCAGACCGGACACTTCGCCGGAAAATGAAAACTTTTTTCCTTGCCAGTCCGCAGTTCTTTTAAAACTTTTTTAACGTCGGGAATCACGTCGCCCGCCCGGCCAACTACCACCGTATCCCCTATTTTAATATCAAGCCTTTTAATCTCGTCTTCGTTGTGAAGAGTCGCCCGGGAAACCGTAGTGCCGCCAATTCCAACCGGCTCCAAAACAGCAATCGGGGTCAAAACGCCGGTGCGGCCGACGCTGACGATAATATCTTTTACTTGGGTCGTAGATTCTTTGGGCGAAAATTTGTAAGCAATAGCGGCCCTCGGCGCTTTGCCGACAACGCCAAGTTTTTTAAACATTTTGTTGTCGTTGACGATAACCACAATGCCGTCAATTTCGTAATCCAATCTCTCCCGATGCTTTTCCCAGTAGTCTCTGAATTCCTGAACCTCTTTCAGGTCTTTGCAAAACTTGTTGTGAGGATTGGTCTTAAAACCAAGCTCTTTCAGG
>CAYZNJ010000001.1:0-7180 GCA_964479745.1 uncultured Candidatus Saccharibacteria bacterium | reverse complement strand
ATTTCGTGCTCTTCCTCGTGTTTTTTCTGACCCAAGTCGCTGACCAAAGAATAGGCAAAAGAGTCCATCTTGCGGGAAGCGGTAATCGCCGGATTCAGTTGCCTTATTGAACCGGCGGCAAGATTTCGGGGATTGGCGTAAGTTGCAAAGTTTTTTTCTCTTTGTTCTTTGTTTATGCGTTCAAATTCTTTTTTTGAAATAAAAACTTCTCCCCTCACTACTAGCACCGAGTCACTTAATTCCTGACCTTTATCCGCCAGTTGGCGGACTGGTTCTGTCTTCAGAGGAACCGCTTCAACGGTTTTTAGGTTTTGGGTCACGTCTTCGCCTATTATGCCGTCACCCCTAGTAGAGCCTACATCTAAAATGTTGCTTCTGAAAATAAGCTCAATTGCCAAACCATCTATTTTCAGTTCGCAATAAAAACCTTGGTCGGTTGCAGCCGGGTCAAGTCTTTGCAGCCGAGTCTCCCACTCTTTCATGTCATTTTCGTCAAAAGCGTCGTTAAAAGAGAGCATCCTCTCGGGATGCTTGAATTTTTTGAACTCTTTAAGCGGCTTGCCGCCGACTCTTTGAGTCGGAGAGTCTGCAGTAACCAAGTCCAGAAATTGCTGTTCCAAATCAAAAAGTTCTTTTTTTAGAGAGTCCTCAACAGACTCCTCTATAATCGGCTTATCCAAAACCAACCGGCTATAACGGTATTTGTTGATCAGGTCTTTGAGTTTGCCGATTCTGTCTTTTGCTTCTTTCTTAGTCATGCCAGTTCTTTAGAAGTTAACCTCAAACTGTCTGGAGACTCCTCTGTATGTTCCCAGGGATTTTAAATTTTTTCCTGAACAATTTGAAGGTGTAACTTGGAAAGTACCTCCGTTGCTCATAACCGGTGAAGGCCAAGGTGTTGGTGACGGACTGGCCTGATTGTTATATAAACACCATTCAAGCCCGCTTTCCGCGGCAAAAGCGGCGCCGACGGAATTTTTTACTTCAGCTGAAAGGCGGAGTTTTGGTATGATAAGCGCCTGTAAAGCCAAAGAAGTTAAGACCATAATGCCCAAGATGATAGCGGCAAAGATTAGAATCTGGCCGTCCTGATTTTTGTTTTTTTTCATTGTAAAAATCAATTGCTTAAAAGCCTTTGTGAAACGGTTGTTTGTATGTCTATGGGAAAAATTTCGGCTCCGTCGGTATTTTGAACGGATAAAATGACCGTGACTTTCGGCTGTAGGTTATCGTTTAAGTTATTGCCGTTAACGCAAAAGTTAAGTTTTGTAACTAAAATACCGGAAGAATTTAGCACAGTATCAATGCCAGAATCAATCACTTTGCGATGCATATCTCCACCGGATAAGAAGTATTCGATATTGCCGTTTACCGGATGGTTAATCGCAAGAACTTGTGAGGGAAGCGATGGGCAGTCCGTGTTAGCAGTTGAAATCGTGCTTACTCTTATTTCCTTAGCCACAGACTCTAAAACCAAACTAAGATTCTCTTGGACTCTTTGTATAAAGAAAGCCCGGCGTTGCAGACGCAATGTCTGGACAAAGATGCCGCTGATTAAAACCATGACAATCGCGCCCAAGGTCATAGCAGTCAAAAACTCAATCATTGAGAAACCTGCGTTTGTATTTCTTTTTTTTTGTTTGTCTTTCACTGTGTTATTTAAACCAATTAAAAAGGTGGTCCTCGGCAGAAATTGCTTTAGCCGAACCCCTGAAGTTCCAAGTCACCGTAGAAACAATCTTTTTCTCTTGAGCAGATATGGTTGAAACGGTAATAGTTCTTCTGAAAACCGTATCCGTCCCCGAGTCGTAGCTAAAAATACCGGAATTATCTTTTTTAAGCGGAGGGTTGGCGCCAACTGCCGCCAGAGCGCTTGAATTCCACTGAACCAGCCATGTGCCGTCCGGCAAGGATGATCCGAAACCGCCGCCAAGAAACCAATCTTTGTCCCTAATATTCCTCACCACTTCTATGCCCTCCTGAACCAAATTAGCCGCAACAAGATTATCTTTAACCAGAGCCGAGCTGTTAACATCTTCCGTAACCGAAGTAAAAATCTGGATTACTCCAAACAAAATCAAAAGAGTGGCCAAAAGTTCCACGATTGTGAAGCCATTTTTATTAGTTTTTAGTTTATAGTTTCTAGTTTCTGGTTTTTTCATTAGTTTAAATCAACTTTACCCGACGGAAAAACGGAAATAGTTTTACAGTATGCCGGACAGTTATAACCTTTAAAACCGATGCTTATCGTCAACGGTGAAGCCGAGAGGGAAAAAGAGTTGTCAATGTAGGTTTTGGGATCGGGAGGAACAAAAAAGACATCCTGGAAAGAGCCCTTAAATTCAACATTGTTTTCAGTAATTTTAACCTGCTGATAGGAAAAGTCGTTCCCGCTTTGATAGTTTTTATTTGAACTGCCGCAGGTATTTTCCCCGCCGGCATAAATCAAATATGTGGTTCCATTTACATAATGAATACCGTAACCGCAGACCGGATTGCTTTGGAAACCAACTCCAGCGATAGATAAGCTCTGTGATCTTCTGATATCTGAAACAACGACCAAAGCCGCTCTTTCCAGCACTACGGCGTTGGTTGAGAAACCCCTAAGGTTCAACAGTAAAAGAACTGAAAAAATACCGACTAAAGCCACGACAACTAGCATCTCAACCAAAGTAAAACCGTTAGGTTTCCTATTTTGTGGCATTGAGTGTGACTTCTATTACATCTCCACCGCTTATTCCGATGGTGTTTATTTTCTCTATGCCAACCGGACGCCCATTGAGAACAAATTTCCAGGGTTTAGTTTCGCTGTAGTTAATACCGTTGATGGATATGAATTTAAGCCGGCCGCCGTCTATTAAATAGTCCGGCTGCAATCCCCCGCTTTGAGAAACCGCCGCCAAGGCGTCGAGAATCGTCATATCTTTGACAACCTCGCCGGAAAAAGCTTTTGTTTTACCGTCTGGAAAACGGACGACCAATTCTGCCACATGGTCAATTGATATTGTTTGTTTTCTTTTAAGACCAAAAACGTCCGCCCCCAAACTGAAAACGTCCAAAAACAAAAGCAAGACCAGCAACCCCGTCGTAATCAGGATTAAATATTTGACTTGTTCTTTACTGTTGGTAACTTTTTTTGTCATAAGTAAAGTCTTAGAATATAAGGTAAAAGCGCAGGAACAAAAAATTTATTAAAAAGTATAAAAAAAACAGATATGGCGCTTAAGACGGAACCAAAAGGAATTTTACTCTTCAGTTTAGCCCCGAAAAATAATATTAAGATTAAGCCGTAAACCGTGCCGACTATCAAAGAAGCGTAGACAACCGTTAAAATCGCCGGAAACCCAAACATAAATGCCAGCAAAAAAATCAGCTTGACATCTCCCATGCCCAGCCCTTTGCCACGGGTAATTAAAAATATGGCCAAAAAAACCAGTCCGGTTAAAAGAGCGGCAAGAAGATTCCACTTGATGCCCGGTAAGCTATACGGGCTTTGAAAAATAACCGGCTCTGACTTTATCAGAAACTCTCTTAAAATTTGGTAAAAGAGCATGGTTAAACCCAGTACTAGCAATATTTTATCAAGAATAATCAAGAAATCCAAGTCAATAAAGAAAACGACAATCAGCAAAGACACGGCCGTAAACCAAAAAATTAGAGAAATCCAGTCTGAATAACCCGCCGGCTTGTTAAACAAAAATAAAGCGAAAAACGAAAAAGCGGAAAGTAACTCAATAAAAACATAACGAAAAGAGATTCTTTTGCGGCAGTAACGGCATTTGCTTTTGAGAAAAAGGTAGCTTAAAACAGGAATAAGGTCATACCACGCCAGAGTACGTTTGCATTTTGGACACTTGGATCGGCCGTAAACAATACTACCAAGGTCCGACCTTGAATCTTCAAAAAGGTCGGACCTTGGAATGCGATATATCAGAACATTCAAAAAACTGCCAATAATCAAACCAAACAGGAAAATTTCAGCTCCAATCATGCGTTAATTATATCATAAAACCGCTTAAAGCGGTTTTATGATAACTATAATTTTAAATTTTACACTCTAAATTTTAAACTTCCTACGGTTGGCCCTGTCCGTAAATACAGTCATCGGGAGTGCTGACAACACAACTGCTCTTCTCAGTGGTTATTCCTGTCGCTACTTTTCCTGCTCCACTCCAACCACTTGTGTCAATATCCAAGTCCTGGTCTAAAGCTTTGGCCCAGACTTCCAGTTCCGCCCAAACGAAGTATTTGGTAGGGTTACTCTGCGGGCTCCAAGCATAGCCGTAACATTGCGCAGTGGTAGTTCCGGCTCCATCGTAAATATTATCGGTACAACCTTGGGCCAAGGGGTCTACAGGAATTTGCTGTAAATATTTAGGCGCCAAGCTCGTCATAGTATTACTGTCATAGTATTTGCCGTTGTCGTCAAAATAAAATTCCACCGCAGAACGGACTTGGTTGACATGGGCAATTCTGGTGGCATCTCTGGCCTTGGATCTGGCTGTGCCAAGCTGTAAGAGCAACAAGGTTGCCAAAATTCCGATAATAGCGATGACTACAAGCAACTCGACCAGAGTAAAACCGCGCGATAAGGCAGTAGAACTGCTCGGCTTAAAACTTCTTCTCATTAAAAATTAACGGAAAAACCAAACAGCAAAAGCAATGACATTACTTAAGCTTATCGGTTGCCGTTACTTAAGTTAAGAATATGATAAAAGTCTATAATAAATAGCAGGGTCTGCAAACAAAAGTTATCAACACTATGCCGCACCAACTAGGCTGAAGATCGGCAGTAAGATGCCCGCCACCAAAAGCCCGGCAGCCACACCCAGAAGCAAGATCAGCATCGGTTCAATAAGCTGGGAAAGGTTTTGTATGTCTCTTTCCGCCTCGGAACCGTAAAATTTGTATATGTTCTCCAGCATAAAATCGGTTTTACCGGTTTTCTCGCCTATTGCCAGCATCGAAGATACCAGTTTTGGGACATCTTCTTGCGCAGACAAAACAGCGGAAATCGTACCGCCGTTCCTAACGTTCTTTTCCGCTTCCAAAAGCATATCCTCAAAAATAACATTGCCGACAATTTCCGAAGTAATCTTAAGGCCTTCCAAAATAGGCACCCCGGCCTTAATCAAAGTGGACAAGGTTTCAGCCATGCGCGCAACATAGATATTGCGAGCGATAAGACCCAATCTGGGAAACCTTATCTTAAAACGATCAAAAACATATCTCCCCTTTTCCGTCTTTACGTAGCGCACAACAAACCAAAGAATAAAAATAACTGAAGCAAGAATCAAAACTATGTAATTGTTAACTATACCGGTAACTTTGATTAAAATTTTCGTGATCAAAGGAATATCCTGCACACCGGATTCAGTTAAAATGCCCAAAAGCTTGGGTAAAACAAAAGTCATCATGACAAAACCGACAATACCCAAAGCAAAAATGATAAACATTGGATAGGCCATCGCGCCTTTTATCTTAGAGCTCAACGCTTGGCTCCTCTCAAGATAATCCGCCAGATAAAGAAGGGTCTGTTCCATTCTTCCGGAAACCTCCCCCGACCTGACCAAACTGACATAAAATTCAGTAAAAAGTTTAGGATGTTTTGACACCGCTATTGAAAGCGAACTCCCGCCCCTGACGGCTTCGGCCATTTCTCTAATGATCTTGGCAAAAGGAGCTTTGTCGGTCTGGCTGGCGATAGTTTCTAATCCCTCTATCAACGGGATATCCGCGGCAATGATTGTCGCCAATTGCCTGGTAAAAACAGTTATGTCTTTCTGATTCGGTTTCTCCAGAAAACCGCTTACGTCAACGTTAAGCAAACCCTTGTCGGTTGAGGTTAAACTTAAAATTATGAGGTTCTTTTCGTGAAGCGCGTCCACCGCCGCATCTTCAGAAAGAGCGTCTATAACGCCCCTCACCAAATTACCGTTTTTGTCCTTAACTTCGTAGTCAAATTGCATACTCAACGCAATAACATTTTTAATTCTTTTGGATTCAATGAATAAAATTCTGCTTGTTCCAAAGATATTTCTCCCTGCTTGACCAAACCGGCCAAAGATTTGTTCATTGAGATCATGCCCGATTCCTCGCTTGTATCTATAACCACGTTCAGCTGTTCCGTTTTATTTTCCCTGATGAGATTTCTGACAGCGGAGTTGGCGATAAGAACTTCCACCGCCGGAACCAGGCCGCCTTTTATCCCCGGAATAAGCCTCTGCGAAACAATGCCGGAAATCGTGTTGGCCAACTGCGAAATAATCTGCGGCTGCTGCGCCGGCGGGAAGCTGTCGATAATCCTTTCCACCGTTTGTGCCGCATTGTTGGTATGCAAAGAGGCAAAAACCAAGTGGCCGGTTTCTGCCGCTGAAACCGCCGCACTCATGGTTTCGTAGTCCCTTAACTCGCCGACCATAAGAACATTGACGTTTTCCCTGAAAGCCGCTCTTAAAGCCCCGGCAAAAGAATTGGTATCCCGATAAACCTCGCGCTGGTCAATTATGCTTTTGTCGGAAACGAAAAGATATTCAATCGGGTCTTCAATAGTCACGATTTTTTCAACTCTTTCTTTGTTAATCAAGTTTATTAGAGCAGCCATAGTTGTAGACTTGCCATGGCCGTTGGGACCGACAATCAAAATAAAACCCTGTGAAAGCTGGCTAAAAAACTTGAGAATCTTAGGCAGATGCAAGTCTTCCACCGTTCTTATCTCAAAAGGGATGTGCCTGCCGGTAATGGCAAAACTGCCTTTGCTGAAATAAATATTCATTCTAAACCTGGCTTTCTCCTGAATTTCATAGGAAAAATCAGATTCTTTTTCCTGAAGAAAAAGTTTTTTTCTTTCCTCGCCGATCATCGCCGTAGCGTAGCCTTCTATGGTTTCTGGATCCAAAATTTGCCTGCTAGTAAGCGGGATCAATCTGCCATCAACCCTGATAGTGGGAAAAACACCCGGCGAAAGGTGCAAATCCGAGCCCTGCTCTTGAGCCAGCAAAAGCAAAAGCTCTTCAACTTCTTTTTTGTATGTCGCTAAGTCGCGCATAGTTAATAATAAATGTTTTAAGAGAAGCGAAGCCAATGTTACTTTTGGAGACGCTGCGGGCTGTGGATTGCATGGTTTGATTTAGTATAATAGTAAACACTAAATCAAAATCCACAGACCGCAACGAGCGCA